>CAZALI010000029.1:0-2695 GCA_964486215.1 uncultured Muribaculaceae bacterium | reverse complement strand
GCATTAGAAATAACTTTATTAATAGCTTCACCACTTTTATCTATTACTATTTCAAAATCATCTATTTTTTGATAATCAGTAGTAGATGTAACTTGTTTTACTATATAAGTTCCATACACTAATACTGCACTAGCATATCCATTCTCATCAGTAGTAATAGATGTATATTTCTTATTACTAGATTTTAGGTAAATATCAAACTTTATGTTTGGTTCTCCAGTCATAAATTCTGTCTTATTATCATTAGCATATAATTTAAAGAATCTATATTCCCTTTTAATTACATCCTCTAATACTTTTTGATTTAAAGTTAAACTATCATCAATACTATCTTTTGATAAAGTAATATTGTAAGTATTTTTGTCTAATTCATATCCCGCACTTGGTTCTAATTCTTTTAAAGTATAATTTCCAAATGGTAGGTCTTTTGAAGTTTCATTGCTACTAGATATTAATGTATCTACTAACTCATTATTTGAATTATATAATCCATATTTTGCACCATTTAAAGTAGCATCACCTTGTGCTTTATTTCCTGTTTCTCTATCCTCTTTTGTAATTTTTATTTTACCTCCAGAAACTTTAATATTTAATGTTGCTAATACAGGATCTGTAACACCAGAAGATACTAATTTTTGATTAGCACCATCATAATATAGTAAAGCTATCTTAGTAGTATAATTCTTTCTAATTAATGTTAAATTATAATCTTTATTTAAATTATTAGCTTTAATATTTAAAGTATTACCATTAATTGATACATCATCAAGATTTGTGTCATAAACTTGGTATCCTGATAAAACTCCTTTTGTATCATTAATAGATTTATTAACTCCTACATCTAACTCTACTGTTGATTCATCAAAAGATGGTGTTACAGTATGTTGTCTTATTAATCTTTCTATTTCGTTTTTCTCTGCTGTTACATTAACTTCTGGTCCATTTACATCTGCACCAGTTACCCATTTAGTTGATCTTCCTGTAATTCTTTCCCACATTAATTCTTGGGCTGCTAAGTAATAATTCATAGTTTGATGTCCTGAATAATCATATCCATAATATGCTACTAATCTAACATATCTCTTAACATCATTACTTAAACCTGATATATTCCAATCTTCTGTTGATGAATATACCTCTGTATTAATTGCAACTGCTGGTTCTATACAGTATGCTGTATTACCATTCATGGTATATCTTTGAGCATAAAAAAGATGGACTCTATCAGTTCCATCATAAACTCCATATATATTATCGTATCTATTCTTTACTATTCTTGAATCACTTGTGCCTGCATAAACTATTGTTGTTCCAATTATAAGTAATAAAAATAGCATTAAAAACATTTTTATTTTTTTCATTTTTAAAATCCTTTCTATTAAACATAAAAAAGAACAAATTAATGTTCTTAATCATAATCAGTAGTAATATTTAAATAATATTTACCATTTCTATTACTACATCTATATCCTGTAACTCTATCACTTAATTCACTTTTAATGGATGATCCAACACTATTACAATCATTTTCATTATCATACTCACCCTCTTTAAATACATACTCAATAAAATATCCTAAAACATTACCATTATTTGCTGTAACATCTAAAACAGAATAATAATCTATTACTTTTTTGTTTTTTATGTAAAAAGCTATTGCCTGATTTGTACAAGCCTCATTTGTCTTACAATTAGATTCAGTTCTTCCTTTGTGAAATGAATAATCTATTGTGTTTTTATTAACTAAATTTCCATCGTTGGAATTAGATTGAGTATTTTTACTTGGTGAATTTGTAACAGTATTAGAATTACTTGAATTATTTTGTGATTTAGTTGCTGGACTATTGCTAGATGATGATTTAGTTGTATTATTAGTGCTTTTTTCTTCAGTAACAACTGCCTGAGAAGAATTATTGTTATCATTAGATTCAGCACTATTTTGTTTTTTTTCTTCTTTTTGTTCATCATCTGTTTCTTCATCGTCTTTATCCACAATCTTTTCTTCTTCATTTGTGGATTGACTCTTTTCTTTCTCCACAGCATTTGTTAAGCGATCAAGTTTTGTTGTGGACAACTTATTATCTTTCTTATGTAAAAAAATAAAAGTTGTTGAAATTATAACTACACTTACAAAAATTAAAATTAAAATTTTTCTCATAGTATCCCTCCTAATCTACTTGTAGCATATATTTAACTAAAAGTCATATGTATAACTTCTAGAAGTATTATATATACTTAAATTCTTTTTTAGTTACTAATAGTAGTTACTACTAAGGGAGGATTATAAGGAGGGAAAAATTAGTAATTTGTGCTACCACTATCTAGCACCTAAATTTTTCTGTTTGAGATATTTCTCATAGTGAACTATTGCCTTCACCACATAATCCTCAATTTTATCTTCCCTAATGCTTCTTGGTAGCACTTCTCTAATCCTACTAGCATCTAATTTAATTTTTTCAACCTGATTAGGTTTTTCTTTCATCATAATTTCTTTAATTTTTTGAACTTCTAACTCGTTATTTTGAAACAATCTTTTTAACTCGTTAGCCTGTCCTTGCGAAGGAGTAGCATCAAAATATTGAATGTAATCAAGTAAAGAGTTTTGGTAGTCTTCATTAAGATATGAGAGTGATATTGCAGGACCTAACGCAATCTTTTCTTCATCTACCATATCTAATAATTCAGGAATTAAATA
>CAZALI010000028.1:0-4406 GCA_964486215.1 uncultured Muribaculaceae bacterium | reverse complement strand
TTTTCATTTCTTAACCAACCTTCACTAATTAAAGTAAAGTTAAGAGCTTTTTCTAATGTATCTAAATTATAGTAAACTCCACTCTTTGGTTCATAGTCATCATATTCTTCTTTAATAAATGAAGTAACATACTCAGTAAGTAAAACACTCTCACTAAATTGACCTTTATTATCAATTAAGAAACATTCTCTGAATTTTCTAGTATAACCAATTCCTTGTACAGGAGCTTCTAGATTAAACTGAGGTGTAGAACAACTAGCAAGTATAGAGAATATTTCATTTCTCTTATTTGGACTAGTTTCATTAGTATATAAAATAGTCATAATAGCTTTAGCTATTAAGTGATTCTTATATTTATTAGCATCCATATCTTTTTGAGAAAAGATAAGAGCAAGTTTAAGCATTCTCTCAATAATAGGTAATTGAGAATGATTAGTACATTGTAAAAGCAAAGCTAAATCTTGTGCATTTAATAAATATATAGGTAATCTTAACTTCTCACCTACACCATCAACTTCATTAGTAGTATAAAATCTATAATGATAATTTGGATTAATAGAACTCAAATTATTGAAAGCATTATAATACTCACCAGAAGAATCAAATAGTAAGATATTAGCTTTATATGGATTAAGTCTTTGATCATGAAACATATTTTGAAAAAGACGTGTTACACCACAAGACTTACCAGAACCAGTATTACCGAATATAGCAAAGTGATTACTGAAGAAACTATTAACATTCAAAAAGACTGGGAATCCATCGTAGAATGGACTAGTACCTAGTTTCATAAAACCATCAGTATCATTACCACAAACCATAGGAATTTCATTTTGTTCAATAACTCTAACTTTAGCATCCATAGCTGGTTTTCTAATAGTACCGCTAACTACTTTATTATCTACTATTTCACCTAAAAATCTTACTTTAACTAAATCTCCATCTAAGTCATCTACTTCCCCAAGTATTCTTTTCTTATCGTCTTCAAAAATAAGATGCAAATTCATTAAATTAACAGCTACATTTTCAGGATCTTTTAACTTAACATTACAACCCCTATCACTAATATACACAATCTTATCAAACATAAGCTTCTCCCCATATCTTTTTCAATATTCTACTATCATAAATTATAACTTTTTTTAAGAAAATAAACAAGTAAAAAGAATGAAAATATTAAATTAACTTTTCTAGTTCTTTCTTAATATTTTCATCCTTTTCTTTAACTATTAATTCTCTAATAATTTTATTATTTATATATATATGGAGAATACTCTCTAATTCATTTAATTTATCTACTGCATTCTTAAGTTGTTTAAAACTAGCATTACGACTAATATTATACTTTTCTGCTATCTCTCCATAGCTTAAGTTATCAAAGTAATAATCTTTAAAATATAATTGTTGTTTATCTGTTAATAACTCTCCATATATATCAAATAAATCATTTAAATATACTACATCATCCATTTTACATCATTTCCTTAAATAAACCATATATATATTCCTCTATATCGAAACTAACTAAATCTTCTTTTGCTTCTCCAAGTCCAATATATTTAACAGGAATACCTACTTCTTCTTTAATAGCTAGTACTATTCCACCTTTAGCGGTGCCATCCATCTTCGTTAAAACAATACCTGTAATATTAGTAATTTCTTTAAAAGCTTTAGCTTGACTAATACCATTTTGACCAGTAGTAGCATCTACTACAAGAAGTGTTTCAGAACATCCCCCATCTACAAGTTTAGTAATAACGTTATTCATCTTCTCTAATTCATGCATCAAATTAACTTTATTTTGAAGTCTACCAGCCGTATCGACAAGTACTACGTCATAATCTTCTTCTTTGGCTTTAGTAATACCATCGTATAAAACACTAGATGGATCAGCTTCCTCTTCAGCTCCATAAAAGCCTACTCCTACTTTTTTACTCCATTCTTCTAACTGTTCTATAGCTCCAGCTCTAAAAGTATCTCCAGCTACCATCATAACTTTCTTACCATCAGCTTTTAATTTATCCGCAATCTTCGCAATAGTAGTAGTTTTACCTACTCCATTAACTCCTACAAAAAGTATTACTGTAATATCTTTATCATTAAATTTAATTTTATTGCTCAATACTTCATCATTAACATAAATAATAAATAATTCATCCACAAGTACTTCTTTTAATTCATTTGGATCAGTAATCTTATCTTTATTAACACGATCTTTAAGCTTGTCAATTAACTCCATAACCGTATTAACCCCAACATCTGCCATTATTAATATTTCTTCTAATTCATCAAAGTACTCTTCATTAATTTTACTATATTTCTTAGTAAGATCTTGTAGCTTAGATACAAAACCTTTTCTACTCTTACTAAGACCTTTATCATATACTTTTACTTCTTCTTGTCTTTTGACTTCTTCACTACTTTTTTCAGACTTAATTTCTTTCTTTTCAGTAGTTTTATTCTCACCAGAAAACATATTTTTTAATTTACTAAATATACCCATATAATCACCAATAAATATTATAACTTAAAATACTGTAAATTAAAAGTTAAATACTTGTCAAATCTAATATTAAGAAAAAGAAATATGATAGAATAAGATAGAGGTAAATTATATGAAAGAGAAAAGTTATGATGAAATACAAAATCAAATATATAAAGAATTAGAAGAGAATAAAAATATTAAAGGTAAAGGAAGATTTTCATTCTCTTGGTGGAAAAAATATATTAGAAAATTAGAATTAAAACGTAAATTTAATAATGAAAAGCTTATTCATTAATGGAAAAAGTAAATAAAAAAGAAGAGAAAAGAGAAGAAAAGACTATTCGTGAAATAACAGGAGTACCTACAAATGATATTTCAAAACTATTTCCTGAAGAAGAAAATGTGTCTAAAAAACATACAAAATAACTATGCCTGTAATTTACAAATTTAAAAATATATAGTATAATTACCTAGTCAGTTCTTACGAATATAAAAGAAAGGAGAAATTATGAATAAAGAACCAAATGAAACAAAAGTAATTGTTTTAGGTGGTTTAGGAGAAGTTGGTAAAAATATGTATTGTGTAATGCATAAAGATGCCATCGTTATTATTGATGCCGGAGTTAGTTTTCCTGAAGATGATTTACTTGGTGTAGATTACGTTTTACCTGATTTTACTTTTCTAAAGGAAAACGAAGATAAAATTCAAGCTTTATTAATTACCCACGGTCATGAAGATCATATAGGTGCTATTCCATTTTTACTAAGTCAAGTAAATATACCAGTTATTTATGCTCCTAATCATGCCAAAGAACTAATTGCTAAAAAACTAGAAGATAGAAATATCCGTTATGATAATTTAAAAGTTTATGATGAAAATACTAAATTAAAATTTAAAGAAATAGAAGTAGAGTTTTTCTATATAACTCACTCTATTCCAGATTCACATGGTATAAGTCTAAAAACACCAGATGGAAGAATTATAACTACAGGAGATTATAAATTTGATTTAACTCCAATTGGTCCTATGGCCAATCTATATAAGATGACTTCTTTAGGTCAAGATGGAGTTGACTTACTAATAAGTGATTCTACCAATGCTTTAAATGAAGGCTTTTCTGCTTCAGAATCAGTAGTAGATGAAACATTAAATGAAATGTTTGATAGATTCAAAGATAATAGAATAATAATCGCAACATTTGCTTCTAACGTCTATAGAATTAAACATATCTTTGAAACTTGCTATAAACATAATCGTAAAATATGTATCTTCGGTAGAAGTATGGAAAATAATATTGATATTTCTATTAAAGGTGGATATATAGATCATAAAGAAATATTAATTCCATCTGAAGAATTAAATAACTTAAAGCCTAACGAAGTAACTATACTTTGTACTGGTACTCAAGGAGAACCACTAGCTGCCCTATCTCGTATGTCAGCTGGTACTCATAAACAAATTAAATTAAGACCAGATGATATAGTAATATTCTCATCATCTGCTATACCAGGAAATGCTATAAGTATATCTAAAACAATTAATAAACTATATCTTCAAGGAGTAAAAGTATATACATCTTCTTCTCTAGCTGACTTACATACATCAGGACATGCTAATGAAGAAGAAATAAAATTATTAATGAGATTAATAAAGCCAAAATACTTAATGCCATTCCATGGAGAATTTAGAATGCTAAAAAAACAAGCTAATATCGGTATAGCTTGTGGTATTCCAAAAGAAAATACATTTATTTTAAGTAATGGAGAATCATTAGTACTAAAGAATCACGTCATTGAAAGAGGTCCAACTTATTCTGGACAAGATGTCTATGTAGATGGATCTAGAATAGGAGAAGTTGGAAGTGCTGTTATTAAAGATAGAAAGATAATGGCTAATGATGGAATATTAGTAGTAATAATC
>CAZALI010000027.1:0-8110 GCA_964486215.1 uncultured Muribaculaceae bacterium | reverse complement strand
CAGTAGCAGGTGACACTATATCAGGTATACGACTATTAACTAAATCTAAATCTTTAAAAAAAGCTTCAGTATAAAATTTATCTATTTCCATAGCGGTTTTATTTTCTCTTCTAGCAGCGACTTCCATCTTATCATCACCACTATCAGAATCACTAGTTAAATGTCCAACATCAGTAATATTCATACAACGTTTAACATCGTATCCTAAATATCTTAAAGTTTTATCTAAAATATCATGATCTATATAATTACGCATATTACCAATATGAGCATAATGATAAACAGTAGGTCCACAAGTATAGAATCCTACTTTACCTTCTTCTACTGGTACAAACTCTTCAACTTTTCTACTCAATGTATTAAATAACTTCAAATTACATCACCTGTGTATATTATAGCAAAAAAAAACTGTTAAAACTAATGTTTTAACAGTTAATTATTAAATTTTATTAGCTATAACTAAAGCTATCAATAATATGAATAATAATCCAGCTATAACAAAAGCTACAATATTATTCCAAATTGATAAGATTAATAATACTAATAATAATACAGCTAATGCAAATACCCAAACTGTCTTAATCCAATCCTTGTAATTAATCTTTAAGTAAGATAATACAGTCATTAGAATTAAACTAGTAGGTGCAACTAACATAGTTAATGCATAAATAGCTTGGAATAATACAGCAACTTTAGGATATACGCTTGTATCCTTAATTATAGTAACATAATAAGGTAATACGTTAGCAAAAGCATAATATGAATCAACATTGAAGAAACCAGCTAATGCTGCAATCAATGCAGATGTAAAGATATTAAATGTCTTTGCCCATCCTAGAATTGTTTCATATAGATATAATTGGAATGGTTGATATGTAACCATTACAAGTACAGTATATACTAGAACAGTTACTAATGCTGGTCCAACAGCTTTTCTTAGTCCAGCACGAACTCCATCCATAGCATCTTCTAAATTTACTCTATAAGCCCAAATTAAGAATAAAGCACTAACTAATAGAACTGCAGTTAATGGTTCTACTGTCCATGTACCAAACTCTGTAGCATTACCAAATACCTTTCTGTATATAGCAAATCCTTCTCCGAAGAATGAACCAAACTCTTTAAAGAATACGCCAAATCCTGTAGCAGCAGCAAATATTAATAGATAAACAACTGCTGCAGCTAATGCTACGCCAGCACTTATAAGGCAGTTATCAGTAAGCTTCTTAGACACTAGTAATGAAATACCAACTACTAATACTAATAATATAAATCCTGTAGCATTACCATTAGTTACTAAATAACCAGCCATTATAGCTAATAAAGAATATATAACAGCTAAGATTGGCTTTTTACCACCTACAACACAAGTATATACAATACCTGCAATTAACATAATAGCTAATACTATAGAAATAAATAATCTAGCTTTTACTCCAACAGTTACAAGTATGCAAGCAATCATACATAGCGTAGCTAAAGATCCTTCAATAGCTACAACTATCTTATTACTAGACTTAACTAATAATACAACACTAACAGCTAAAATTAAAGCAGCAACGATTATTTCAAATACTAATAGTCCTACTCCTTTAGCTGCACTATATGCTAAACAACCAGCAAATAATGCTAATAAAGTGTTAATAAATGGTATAGGTGTTCTCTTCTTGCTAGAATTAACAACTCCTACAACAAATGAAATACCAGCTAATAAAGCAAGCCAAATATATACTTTTACCTGACTGTTAGCAATAAAACTATTTTGTAAGTCAGTAAATGTATTAATATTGAATGAATTTGTCCAAGGCATAAATCCTAGTACTAATACAATAAATGCTACAGCCATACTAACAACAAGTGGCCAAACTTTATATGTTCCTCTAACAGATCTAGGAACATATTCACTAGTAAGAACATCTACATCTTCTTTAACAGCAACTACAGCTTCATCAACAAGATCAGCTTTGTTGTTTCTAGAACTAGATTTAGTTGTTTTCCTTCCTTTAGTCTTATTTGTTTTTGTCTTTGGTTTTGAAGTCTTAGTACTTCTAACCTCATTCTTAACAGTTGAAACGACTCTTTTAGCTGCTACACGAGCTTCAACTACAGAATGCTTTTTGATATAGCAAAGAATTTCAATTATTAGTGCAAATAATCCAACTAATAATATAGCAATTCTTAGTGGTAAAGCTGTCTTAATATCAACACCTTTAAGTACACTAAATAATACTTCAACGTTGCTATATCCCATAGTAGTTCCCATCAAACCTACAATTGTAGATCCAACTAAAGTTAAAGCAACTACCATCTTATCGTAACCTAATAGTAAGATTATAGAAGCTATAAATGGGAAGAAAATAAATAAAGCTAATTGTACTCCACAAACAGAAGTTAAAAAAGCAAATACTACAGTAGTAACAACTACAAATAATTTTTCATTTCCTCTCAAGTTATAGGCAATCTTATCTAACATAGCACGATATGCTGGAATCTTATACAAAACTCCATAGAATCCACCTACTGCTAGAATGAAAAATACAATATATCCAAAATATTGAATAACAGTAAATGGATAAACTGATAGATCAAATAAACCTATCTGAGTACGTCCTACTAAATCTAACTTATTATCTTGGAAAGTAGCAGCTGGTAATAACCAAGACAATACAGCAACTATCAAAATAGATACAAGGACTACTCGAATTGCATTATGTTTTCTCATAATTAACCTCCCAATTTAATTATAGCTATTTTATGCTTATTTTACAAGAAAAATGCAAGAATTTTGTTATTTTTCAATAAAAAAAAGACTTTTTAGTCTTCTTTTTCTTCTATTGGTTTCATAAGTGGGAATAAGATAACATCTCTAATAGATTCTTGCTCAGTAAATAACATTACCATTCTATCTATTCCATAACCAATTCCACCTGCAGGAGGAAGTCCATACTCTAATGCTTCGATATAATCCATATCTATATCATTAGCTTCGGCATTACCAAGCTCTTTTTCCTTTTCTTGATTTTCAAATCTTTCAAGTTGATCAATTGGATCATTAAGTTCTGTATAAGCATTTGCAAATTCTCTTCCAGCTATAAATAATTCAAATCTATCAACAAATCTTGGATCTTTAGGATTCTTCTTAGTTAATGGAGAAATATCTATAGGATGATTATATAAGAATGTTGGTTGTATTAATGTATCTTCAACATACTTTTCAAAGAATAAATTAATAATATGACCAACAGTCTTTTCGTGTTCTTGAACTTCTATTTTATGCTCTTCAGCAAGTTTTAAAGCATCTTCTAAGCTCATATCTTTAGAAAAATCAATTCCCGTTTTCTCTTTAATAGAATCAACCATACTAACTTTCTTCCAAGGACCATCTAAATTAATTTCATTTCCATACCAATTATATTTCATTTTACCAAATACTTCTTTAGCTATAGTCTTAAATAAACTTTCAGTTAATTCCATCATTCCATCTAAATCAGAATAAGCAAGATAAGCTTCCATTTCAGTAAATTCAGGATTATGTTTTAAATCCATACCTTCATTTCTAAACACTCTACCTATTTCATAAACAGCTTCCATACCACCAACTAATAATCTCTTTAGTGGTAACTCCAAAGCTATTCTAAGATACATATCTAAATCTTCAGCATTGTGATGAGTAGCAAATGGTCTAGCACTAGCACCTGTAAGTAAACTAGATAGCACTGGTGTCTCTACTTCTACAAAGCCTCTATTATCCATAAATTTCTGTATACATCTAATCATTTTAGGTCTAGTAAAAGCTACCTTCATAGAATCTTCATTCATTAACAAATCTACATAACGACGTCTGTATCTTTCCTCTTTATCAGTTAATCCATGAAACTTTTCAGGTAATGGTCTCAATGCTTTAGATAAGTGTGTATATTCAAAACATTTAACAGTTACTTCACCTGTCTTAGTCTTCATAACTTTTCCATGAACACCAACTATATCTCCAATATCAGCCATCTTAAATAGATTATAAGTATCTTCGCCTACATCATTTATAGATATATATATTTGTATAGTACCTTTCTTATCCTTAACATTAAAGAAAGATGCTTTTCCCATTTTTCTAATAAACATAATTCTTCCAGCAACAGTTGCTTGATCATCACGATTCTCAAATTCATCATGATCAATATTCCCATACTTTTCTTTCAAATCAGTACTGAAATCAGTTCTCTTAAAAGCATGTCCAAATGGATCAATGCCAAGTTCCTTTAATTTATCTAATTTATCACGTCTAACCAATTCTTGTTCAGTAAATTCACGCATAAAATCACTCCTTATTTATCACAACACTGCATATATAAATACATATCATACATAATATCACATAATAAATATAATGAACACTAAAATCAAATAATCCAGGTTTATATATAAACCAATTATATAGAGCATGTACAATAGTAGCCATAACAAGTGCTAAAAAATACAAACTTATTTTTTTATACTTATATCCAAGTCCTATAAATAATCCCATCACTATAGCATTACATATATGACTAGGAACAGTAACAAACAATCTTACAATAGATACAGTAATATCATTATTTAAATTATAGTAAAACAAATTCTCAAAAGTAGCTAATCCAGCAGAACAAAATACTGCATAAACAATTGCTTCAAATATACTATTAATTTTAGCTATAAAAACACTAATCAAAGTAAATAACCATTTGTATCCTTCTTCAAATATTGCTACCCCAAAAACAGCATATATTAAAACTTGCCACATATTACTATCTTTAAATTTAGGAAAATAAGAACCAAAATGCCATTCAAATCTATGAGTAACATAAGCCCCAATCCCACCTATAAAGAATAGTATAATTAACAAAAACAAATTCTTTTTACTTTTGTTTTTATCGAGCAAATAAAATACAAGACAAAATATTATTCCAGGTAAAATACTTAATAATATCTTACTTAACATTTACTACCTTAGTATTACATATAATATCATGTAATCCTCTACAATCTTTTCTAAACATAACCATAAATGCACAAAGCATTATAACTATTATTTCAACTATCATAGTAGATGCATATCCCATAAAGTAAGAACTCTTATCGGTAAAAACACAAAAAGCAAATCTAATAAAATTAAATAATAACATATCAATTATTAAGCTTCTAACAACCATTTGATTAATAGTAAGAACACCATTATTAGCTTCTACTTTTATCTTCAACAACTTTTTACCGATAGTTTGTCCATAGTAAAATTGAAATATGCAGAAATAAATTATTCCAAATATTAAATAAATTATAGAATAAGCACCATTATTTCTATCAGCCTGATACATTATAACACTAGCTTCAGATAAATAAGTCTTTTGATCTATTTCACCACTAGCATATTTTTCTAATATTTGTGTAGTTTCTTTCTGAAGTTTCTCTGCATTCTTAGTATTAACAAAAGGTGTAGCAACAATTGAAGCAATAAAAGACACTATAATTATATCTATTAAAAAAGCTCCAAATCTTTGTATAAAAACCGCATTTTTATTCATTTAAATTCTCCTTATAATTATTTAATATCGTAATTATATCATTAACATTAGTTGTCTTATATATTTCAGCCTTAACTTCATTAGAACCTCTAAGTCCTTTTAAATACCAAGATATGTGATTTCTAATTTCTAAAGCAGATAGCTTTTCATCTTTAAATTCTAATAAATAATTTAAATGATGAATAGCCATATCAATTTTATCTGAAGCAGTAACATTAACAGTATTCCTACCATCTAGATATAAAATTGTATTCTTAATAAGCCAAGGATTACCTAATAAACCTCTTCCTATCATAACAGCATCACATCCAGTTTCATCTAACATTCTCTTAGCATCTTCTGGGCTTTTAACATCACCATTGCCTATAATAGGAATAGAAACATTATCTTTTAATAACTTAATAATACTCCAATCAGCTTTTCCACTGTAACCTTGACTTCTAGTTCTAGGATGAATAGTAATGGCGCTAGCACCTGCTTTTTCACAAACTTTAGCGACTTCCAAAGCATTAATATGTTCCTTATCCCAACCACTTCTAATCTTAACTGTAACAGGAACAGAAACACTATTAACTACAGCTTTTACTATATCATATATCTTGTCTGGATTTTTTAATAAAGCAGCCCCAGCTTGTGCACGTAGAGCTACTTTAGGTACAGGACATCCCATATTAATATCAATAATATCAGGATGCATATTTTTCTCTATAAAAATTGCTGCCTTGACAAAAGAATCAACATCGATACCAAAAATTTGTTGTACTATTGGTCTCTCTTCTTCCATCATATATAACATATCAACTGTTTTCTTATTATTATAAACAATTGCTTTGTCACTAACCATTTCAGCATAAACAAGTCCAGCTCCCATTTCCTTACAAATTCTTCTATAAGCAGAATTAGATATACCAGCCATAGGAGCCATTACAACTTGATTAGCAATTTCTACATTACCTATTTTCCATTTCATTTTCTTTTCTTTAGTAGGTCTCTAATTTCTTCAAGCAATACAACTTCATCACTCTTAGCAGGTTTTACTTCTTCTTTCTTCTTGAATTTTTCAACAACCTTTACCATTAAGAAAATACAAAAAGCAACAATTAAAAAGTCAACAACTGATTGAATAAAAGATCCATATAAAATCTTTGCATTACCAATTTTAATAGCTAACTTAGAAAAATCTAAACCACCAATGATTGCTCCTATAACAGGCATTAACATATCATTAACTAAACTAGTAACAATTTTTCCAAAAGCACCACCAATGATAACACCAACAGCCATATCAAGAACATTTCCTTGTGAAATAAACTTTTTAAAATCACTTGCTCCTTTTTTTAATTTCTCTTTTTTGTCTTTAGTATCTATCATACATACCTCTCCTCTCTACAAGCTTATTATAATATAATTACTAATAAAATCAAGAAAAAAAGAATTGAATTATAATGTATCATCCAATTCTTTTAATAACTCTGCTTTGCTTAATGTTGAGTAATTTTTAATACCTTTTTCCTTAGCAATTGCTCTTAATTTAGTAATAGATAACATCTCTAAATTATCAACATCTTCTTCAGGAGGCATATGACCATTCTTAACTAAATATTCAATCTGCTCTCTAGTCAAAGTTTCATACTCTAATAAAGTTTCAGCAATTAATTTTAATAAATCTTTATTGTCATTTATAATCTTAGTAGCTTTTGCATGGCAACTATTAATTATCTTTCTCATTTCCATATCTATTTCATTAGCTACTTCATTTGAGAAATGTTGCATCTTATTATAATCTCTTCCTAAGAATACATTCTCTGAATCTTTTTCTAATTGCATAGGTCCTAAATCACTCATACCATATTCAGTAACCATAGCACGAGCTATCTTAGTAGCTTTCTCGAAGTCATTTTGAGCACCCGTAGTAATTTCTCCAAATGTAATCTCTTCAGCTGTCCTACCACCAAGTAAACCTGTTATTTCTTCTAACAAATCTGTCTTTGTAGAACACATCTTTTCTACACTAGGAACCATCATATTATATCCACCTGCAGAACCACGAGGTATAATAGTTACTTTTTCTACGTTATTAGCATTATCAAGTTTCAATCCTATAACAGCATGACCAGCTTCATGGAAAGCAACTAGTCTTCTATCATCTTCAGTATATTTTTTAGATGTTTTAGCAGGCCCCATCAAAACTCTATCAGTAGCTTCATCAACTTCACTTAACGTAATCTCATCTTTGTTACGACGAACAGCAAGTAATGCAGCTTCATTAAGTAAGTTCTCCAAATCTGCTCCACTAAATCCTGAAGTCTTCTTAGCTAAAGACTCTAATGTAATACTCTTATTGATTTTCTTATTTCTAGCATGTACAGCTAAAATTTCTTCTCTTCCTCTTACATCAGGTAGATTAACTGTAATTTGTCTATCAAATCTACCTGGTCTTAAAAGAGCTGGATCCAAAACATCTGGTCTGTTAGTAGCAGCTATAATTATAATTCCTTCGTTAGCTCCAAAACCATCCATCTCAGTTAGTAATTGGTTAAGAGTTTGCTCCCTCT
>CAZALI010000026.1:0-8604 GCA_964486215.1 uncultured Muribaculaceae bacterium | reverse complement strand
TGTCATAAAAAAAGAAACATTTACTAAATCTGCAGAGAATACTGCGAAATCATTCGTAACTACTGATGCTTATAATAGTTATGCTAACGATACTCAAAAAGAAATAAGAGATACAGGAAGAATAATAGAGAATATCTATATAAAAAATAAAATAACTATTAAAAAAGATAAAATACCAGTAGATAAAAAAATATATCAATCTTCTGATGAACTAAGTAAATATTTGCTATTTGGCACTACAGAAGATCAAAAGAAATATACTGTTAAAGCCGGAGATAACCTAGAAAATGTAGCTTTCAATAATAAAATGTCTATAGGAGAAATGCTTGTAGCTAATCCAGATATTACTAGTGAAGATACATTGCTTTATCCTGGGCAAGTATTAAGAGTAGGTGTAGTAAAACCTCAAATAGAAGTAGTAGAAGAAGTTCACCAAGTAAAAAGAGAAACAAAACACTATACTACAGAAACAAAGAAAGATAATAGTCAGACAACAGCTTATCAAAAAGTAGAACAAAAAGGCGTAAACGGAGAAAACAAAGTTACTCAGAAATTACAAATAGTAAATGGAGAAATAACTAATACAGTTACTGTTTCAACAGAAGTTATAAAAGAACCAATAAAAGAAGTAGTTATCAGAGGAACAAAAAGTACAGGAAATGGTGGTGGCTATGGAGACTATACAGGAGATAGTTATGGTTCAGTAGTCCCAACAAAAGGTACATGGGGCTGGCCAGCTACTTGCTCAACTATATCATCACCATTTGGATACCGTTGGGGAGGTCTTCACGATGGTACTGATATAGCCAGCTGTGGATATGGATCAAGCATCTTCGCAGCTCAGTCAGGAACAGTAGTACAATCAGCTTCTCAATACGTTAATGGACAATTTATTACTATTGACCATCATAATGGAGTATATACTATGTATGCCCATCTTTCAGCTAGATATGTAAAAGTAGGAGATAGTGTTAATAAAGGACAAGTAATTGGAGCTATGGGACAATCTGGATTTGCCACAGGAGTACACTTACACTTTGGTTTCTGGATTGGTTACCCATATAGAGGAGGTCATGCTGTAAGTGCCCTTAACTACTATTAAAATAAAAAATATTGCTAGTGGATCAAAAGGTAATTGTACAATACTTATCTGTGATAATGTTAAATTATTAATAGATATTGGTATTACATATAAACAACTAGAAATATCTCTTGAAGAAAATAATTTAGATATAAACGATTTCTTAGGAGTATTAATAACTCATAATCATAAAGATCACATAAAAGGAATAAAGACTCTTTTAAATAAAACTAATTTAAAATTATTAATTCCACAGAAAATGTTAAAATCTCTTCAAGAAGAAGAGTCTTCTATCAAAGAAACTAATTGTATCTTTATAGATAACACTTTTGATATAGGCCCAGTTCATATAGAATTATTTAATACATCACATGATGCACCAGTATCAGTCGGATATAATATTGATTATAATAATAAACATATTACTTATGTTACAGATACCGGTTATTTAAATAGAAAGATACTCACAACTATGATGAATAAAGATTTGTATTTCATAGAATCTAATCATGATGAAAAGATGCTAATGGATGGACCATATCCAAGATTTCTAAAAGAAAGAGTAATATCAGATCACGGACACTTATCTAACAATACTACAGCTAAATATTTAAAAAAAGTAATGGGTAAAAATACCAAATATGTAGTATTAGCTCATTTAAGTGAAGTAAACAATACTAAAGAAAAAGCCAAAGAAAGTTTAAAAGATATAAAAGCTAAAGTCTATATAGCTGATCAAAAAGAAGGAACGCCATTTATAGAGGTATAAAATGATAAAAATAATTTGTGTAGGAAGTATTAAAGAAAAATATTTAGTAGATGCTATAAATGAGTATACAAAAAGAATATCTAAGTATACTAAATTAGAAATAATAGAAGTAAATGATCTATCTTTATTAGAAGATAAATGCCTAAAAGAAGAAGCTAAATTAATAGAAAAGCATCTAGATGAAAAGGATTATATTATTACTCTAGATATAGAAGGTAAAGAACTAAGCTCAGTAGAATTCGCAGAAAAGATAGATGAAATAAATATATCTAATCCTAATATTACTTTTGTAATAGGAGGTAGCCTAGGTCTAGATGACTCTATTAAAGAAAGAAGAAACTTCTCATTATCTTTTTCTAAAATGACTTTTCCACATCAATTATTTAGAGTAATCTTATTAGAACAAATATATAGATCATTTAAAATACTAAACAATGAAACATATCATAAGTAGGTGATATTATGATAGGAAATAAATGGGATGAAGTATTAGCTGATGAATATAAAAAAGAATACTTTATAGAATTAATAGAAAATATAAAAAAAGAGTATCAAAAGAAAACTATATATCCACCCCAAAATGAAGTATTTAATGCTTTTAGATATACTGACTATGATAATGTAAAAGTAGTAATCCTAGGACAAGATCCATATCATGGACCTAATCAAGCAGAAGGATTATCATTTTCTGTGTCTAATTTTGTCTCAAAGCCACCGTCTTTAGTAAACATTTTTAAAGAACTAGAAAGTGATTTAGGAATACCATTTCCAGAATCTAACTCACTAAAGAGGTGGGCTAGTGAAGGAGTATTACTTCTAAATGCTGTTCTTACAGTAGAAGAACATAAGCCAACTTCACATGTTTCAATGGGCTGGGAAACATTCACAGATGAAGTAATAAAAATTTTAAATAAAAAAGATACTCCCATAGTATTTATACTTTGGGGAGCATATGCTCGTAAAAAGAAAGAATTAATTACTAATCCAAAACACTTAGTAATAGAATCAGCTCATCCATCACCATTCTCAGCTAGAAATGGTTTCTTTGGATCAAAGCCATTTTCTAAAACAAACAAGTTTTTAAAAGATAATAATATAAAAGAAATAGATTGGAGAGTAGAATGAATAAGATAAAAGATATTTATATTACATTTCTAATATATGCACTTATAGGATGGATATATGAAGTAGTATGGCTAATGTTTGTAGTACCACCATATCACTTTGTAAATAGAGGAGTACTATTCGGACCATTCTTACCAATATATGGCTTTGGAATGTTATTACTCCTACTAGTATTAAACAAATTTATACATAAAAAACATCCACTAAGCAATAATATTTATCTAACAGTATCAGTCTTAACTGTAGTAACATTCATATATACTACTATCATAGAATATACTACTCCAAAGATATATAATCCATTAGATTATCTAACTAAATATGGATTAGGCCTATTACTAGTAAATATTCTAGTATTAATAATTACTTATATATTAGTAAAGAAGTACAAGAAATTACAAAATATAGATACCACAATAATCATAGTATTTTTATCTATCTGGTTAATAACTACATCACTAGAATATGTAGTTCACTATCTAAATGAAGTATTAAGAAATGAATTACTTTGGGATTATTCAAAAGACTTTCTAAATATCAATAGAAGAGTTAATTGGGATGCATCTAGAAACTTTGCTATAGGAGGAACTCTACTTTTATATACTGTTCAACCACTAGTAGAAAAACTATTAAAGAAACTAACTAATTCACAAAAACTGTGGATAACTATTTTAATAGGTATTCCAATGCTAATAGACTTAATAGTAAATGTTATTCTAAAATAAAAAACTGCTTAAGCAGTTTTTTTAATTATTAGTTTGAATAACTGTAATAGCAACAGCTCCAACTATATCTTCTACAGAACAACCTCTACTGAGATCATTTACTGGAGCAGCAATTCCTTGAGTAATAGGTCCATATGCTTTAGCTTTACCTAAACGTTCTACTAGTTTATAACCAATGTTTCCAGCATCTAAGTCTGGAAATATTAGTACATTAGCATGGCCTGCTACTTTACTATCAGGAGCTTTCATCTTTGCTATTTCAGGAACAATAGCTGCATCTACTTGAAGTTCTCCGTCTATCAAATAGCCTTTATATTTCTTTTTGGCAATCTCTGTAGCTTTAACAACTTTGTTAACATCGTTGTGTTTTGCACTACCTTTAGTAGAATGAGAAAGCATTGCGACAACTGGATCAACTCTAGTTAGTAACTTAAAACTTTCAGCACTAGAGCCAGCGATACTAGCTAGTTTATTTGCATCAGGATTTTGTTCAAGTCCAGCATCAGCAAATATAAAAGTACCATGGTATCCTAATTCACAGTCAGGCACTTCCATCAAAAAGAAAGCTGAAACTAAATCAACATTTTCTCTAGTTTTAATTATCTGTAGAGCAGGCCTTAAAGTATTAGAAGAAGAATGACATGCTCCAGATACAACTCCATCTGCTTTTCCACTCTTTACTAGCATACAAGCATAATACATATAATCATTAAGTAATAAATCTTTTGCTTCATCATAAGTTAAACCTTTATTTTTTCTTAATTCTACTAACTTATCAATTAATTCATTAGTTAATTCTGTATCTTTATTTGGATCAATAATAGTAGCTTTATCTACTTTTATCTTATCTCTATCACCAATAAGAATAATATCCGCAATACCTTCATCTATTACTCTTTTACTAGCTTCTATTACTCTTTCATCCATAGTCTCAGGAAGAATAATTTTCTTATGAACTTTCTTAGCTCTATCTATAATACTAGTAATACAACTCATTTTTCTTCTTCCTTTTCTTCTTTTTTACTTTGATTTAATATCTCATATATTTCTTTTTTCTCATCATTATAAAAGTCTTTTTCTTTGTATCTAGTAAATAAAGCAAATATATTAGTAGGAAAAGACTTAACTAATTTATTAAAAGTAACTACTGAGTCATTATAATATTTAATAGTACCAACTCTAGAAGCGTCATTATCATTTAAATCACTAATAATATTAACAATAGCTTCACTCTTTAATAATTTATCATTTTCATCTACTTTCTTTATAAAACTGTTATAGCAGTCAGTAAGTAGATTATTCATCTCAAAGTGATTTAATTTATCTTTATCATAGTTATCTAATTCTTCTAAAAAATCATCTAATTTTAATTCTTTTTTAATAATAGGACGAGCTCTATCTAATAAATCTTTCTTCCTATCTAAATAAATTTCTATATTAGATTCTGCTTCATTTATCTTAATAGCCGCAAAATTAAACTTATTATGAGCTATTACTATTAACATTAATATAAAAGCAATTATAACTATTATTCCAATAACAATTTGTATATTCATAGAATCACCTCACTATTATATTTATATTTTAGTATAAAGAATATAATTTTGCAAAAAAATATGATATAATACATTAAATATTTAGGAGTGATAAGTATTTCAAAAGTAAATTTAAAGTATAAAATTATTTCTGATGAAGAAAAGAAGGAAGAAAAACTATCTGGTATTTTTAATAATGGAAGAATAGTATATAAAGAAGATACTAATACTAAGATGACTATAGATTTAAAAAAAGAAAGTCTAGAAAGAGAAAATAATGATATACTTATTAAGTATGATTTTAGTAATGAAGAAGCAACTATCTATTTAAAAGATTTAAATAAGACTTTAACTCCTAAATTAGAAGTAAAAAGTAAAGAGATAACAGATAATAGTATGAATATAATGTTTTATATAGAGGATAATATAATTAGTTATTATGTTGAGGTGATAAAATGAATATCTTAAAAGAACTAAGTGAAGATTTATTAAAAGTTTTTAATGATGCAGGTTATGAAACAGATAATATAGAATTAAAAATATCTGATAGAAAAGATTTAGGTGATTATCAAATAAATGATTGTATGAAATTAGCTAAGTCTGCTCATGAAAATCCTCGAGTAATAGCTGAAAAAGTAAAAGAAGTTCTAGATAAAGATTTTAAATTTACTAATGTTAATATTGCTGGTCCAGGCTTTATAAATTTATCTTTATCAGGAGAATATCTAAAAGAAAAATTAAATGAAGTTATTGATGATGCTTCTAAATTAATTGATAAAGAAGAACCTAAAAAGATTGTTATTGACTATGGAGGAGCTAATGTTGCTAAAGCTCTTCATGTAGGACACTTACGTACTGCAAATATTGGAGAAGGTCTAAAAAGACTAGCTACTGCATTAGGACACGAAGTAATAGGAGATGCTCATTTAGGAGATTATGGAAGACCACTTGGTCTAGTAGAAAAAGAGATTAAAGAAAGATATCCAGATCTTCCATACTTTGATCCATCATACGATGGAGACTTTAGTGAAGTAGAATTACCTATTACTAATAAAGATCTAGAAGAAATATATCCCATAGCTTCAGCCAAAGCTAAAGAAGATGAAGAATATTTAAAAGAAGCTAGAGATATTACCAATAAGATGCAACATCATGAGAGAGGATATTATGAATTATGGCAAAAGATAATTGAAATATCTAAAGCTGATATTAAAAAAGTTTATAACGAAATAAATGTTAATTTTGAATTATGGAATGGCGAAAGTGATGCTATGGAGTATTTTCCAAAATTAACAGAAATAATTGAGTCTAAAAACCTACTTATAGATAGTGAAGGAGCTAAAGTAATAGATGTAACAGATGAAAACGACAAGAATGAAATGCCACCTCTACTATATATTAAGTCAAATAAAACAGTCTCATATGAAACAACAGACCTCGCAACTCTTCTACAGAGAAAAGAAGAGATAGATCCTGATGAAGTATGGTATGTAGTAGACTTTAGACAAGCTCTTCACTTCAAACAAATCTTTAGAGCGACTAAAAAGATAGGTATCTTTGATAAAGATGTTCATCTAGAACATATTGGTCTAGGTACTATGAATGGTACAGATGGAAAGCCATATAAAACAAGAGATGGTGGAGTAATGACTCTAAAAGGATTAATAGATGAAGCTTATGATGCTACTATAAAAAGAATTAACAAAGATAAAGTAACAGAAGAAGAAGCTCCAAAGATAGCTAAAACAGTTGCTATCGCTGCTATTAAGTATGCTGATTTTGTTCCATATGTAGAAACAGATTATATCTTTGATATTAATAAATTTACTGATATAGAAGGAAAAACAGGACCATATGTCTTATATTCTAATATTAGAATGAAGTCTCTTCTAAATAATGCTAAAGATCTAAATATGGATAAAATATCTATAATAGATAAAGATACTAAAGATATTAGCCTCTTAGTATTAGATTTACCAAATGTCTTAGAAAGATCCCTAAAATCAAGATCACTACATGAAATAGCTGATTACTTATATAATTTAAGTTCTCTATTTAATACATTCTATGCTAAAAACAAGATACTTACTGAAGAAAATGAAGAATTAAAGACTAGTTGGTTAGCTCTAACTAAGTTACTTTATAACATATCTACAATGTTATTAGATATATTAAGTATAGAAATTCCAGAAAAAATGTAAAAAAAACAGTTGTATCTATATAAGATATATGTTATAAGTATTATTGATATTTTTTGAAAGTATTATACCTAAAACGAGGTGGACTTAATATGAGCTTAAAATTAAAAAAAGAAGAATTAGAAATAATGTCTAATAAAGAAATAGCTACTTTAATATTAAAAGATTCAAAGAAACCATTAAAGACTGCAGATCTTTATAAGAAAATAATAAAATTATTAGAATTACCTGAATCAACATTTGAAAAGAAGATAGGAGATTTCTATACACAACTTGCAACTGATAAGAATTTTATTCTTCTAGATGATGGTAAATGGGATTTAAGAACTAATCATAAATCTGATAAGACTATAGTTCTTGAAGAAGAAAGTGAAGACGAAGAAGAAGAATCAGAAGAAGAAGTAGATGAAATAGAAGAAGATAATTACACAGATGATGAAGAAGAAGATTACGTTGATGATTCTACTGATGAAGATCTAAAAGATCTAGTAATTATGGATGAAGATGAAATGGAACTAGATAACTAATATCTAGTTTTTTTCTACTAACTATTATGATATAATATAAAGCTGAGGAGATACATATGATAGAAAGATTAGATAAAATACTAGAAAAATATGAATTCTTAGAACAAGAACTTACTAAACCAGAAGTATTAAGTGATGTTAATAAAACTAAAGAATATTCCAAAGAAATATCTGATTTAGAAGAATTAATAACTACATATAAGAGATATAAAAGTGTATTAAGTGAAATAGATGATACTAAGGAAATGTTAAATGATAAAGAATTAGCTGATATGGCTAAAGAAGAGTTAGAAGGATTAGAAGAAGAAAAAACTAACTTAGAACAAAGCTTAGAATTACTATTAATTCCAAAAGATCCAGATGATAATAAGAACGTTATTATGGAAATAAGAGGGGCAGCTGGAGGAGACGAAGCTAATATCTTTGCTGGAGACTTATTTAGAATGTATACTCGTTATGCTGAAAAGAAAGGCTTTAAGTATAAGGTATATGATGCTATTGAAGGAACAGCTGGTGGATACTCTCAAATAGAATTCACTATTGAAGGAAAAGATGCTTATTCACTATTTAAGTATGAAAGTGGATCTCATAGAGTACAAAGAGTACCAGTAACAGAAGCAAACGGACGTCTTCAAACATCAACA
>CAZALI010000025.1:0-9192 GCA_964486215.1 uncultured Muribaculaceae bacterium | reverse complement strand
TAATTGGAAAGTTTTTTTTAAATAAATGATGTGCTAAACACACTGCCACCATGTGTGATAATTAATGCATTTATCTTACTTATACCATTACTTTTTAAAGTTGGTATGGTTATACTTTTTACTATAGACCATTCTCTCTTTTTCTTTTGCCAACTACTTTCATATTTTGTTTGGCCACCTGTATCTATCAAAATAGTTTTATTCTTAACGCCCAGAATAGTTGAATCTCCTTGCCCTACGTCTAAAGCCTCTATATATGAGCTATTTGTGAAGGTGGGAATAGAATAATGTATTGATAAGATTATTAATAATACTAAGATATATTTATACTTATGTTTATTTATAAAATAAAATATTACAAAGATAATAATTATATATAGTAAATAAACTATAAATGGTAGTTTTATAAATACTAATTTACCTATACTTATATTATTTAAATATAGAGAAGTATTTTCTAAGATAGATATAAATATATTAAATATACATTCTAATTCTGGTATTAGAGTAGTTATTATAGTTAGTGGAAATATTATTAAACTTACTAATGGGACAAAGAATAAATTATATATAATACTTAGAATATTTATTTGATAAAAACTATATAGAGATATAGGAATACTAATAAGAAAAGATATTAATGATACTTTAAATAACTTATAAATATAATTACCAGTAGATAAGAAATTTGTCATTAAGAGTAAACTAAAGCTTATTAAAAAAGAATATAGAAAAGATACTTCATAAATATAGAATGGATTAATAGTTAAAGTTATTGATAGTACTATGATAAATAAATTAATTGGTTTAATATAAAAATAATATATTTTGTTGTATGAGAATAATATAAAGAATAGTAATCCTCTAATAACTGATGGAGATAAACTAGTTATAAAAAGATAGAATATTAGAATAATAGTAGTAATTAAATATCTAGTATTTTCTTTTACTTTTATTTTCTTTAATAAATAGATTATTATTGATGAAAGTATAGTCATATGCATTCCACTAGTTGCGAATAAATGAGAAATACCATTTTCTTGGTAGGATGTTAATACATCTCTTTTTACTAATGATTTATCTCCTAGAATAAATGTATATAAATAAGCATTATTATTTAATCTTTTCTTTAATAATATTTTTAATTTATATAGTAAGTTATTTGTACTATTTATTTTCTTTAGATAATCTATTTTCATAGTATGATATATTCTTCTGTTATATAAATAATCATGATAATTAAAGGTATTATAGTTAGTTGGATCTTTGGGAGAAGTTATTTCTCCTTTTACATATATCTTATCTCCTATTTCATAATTAGAATTATTCTTTTCTCTTATACTTTTATAGTAATAAGTACCTATTAACTTTTCTTTTGACTTAATAGTTATTGATAACTTATTACCATCAATATTAATACTTTCAATAATACCTGTTATTTGATAATACTTAGATTCATATATTAACTTTGGTTTAGAATTTATTCTTATTATTACTATGATTATTGTTAGAAAAAGAATTAAATAATACAAATAATCACACAGTAATATTTTCCTTAATCTTAGCAAATATACTTTCTCCTATACCAGATATTTCTTTTAACTCTTCAATACTTTTAAATTGATGTTCATTACGATACTTAATAATATTATTTGCTTTAGACTCACCTATTCCAGTTAAAGTCATTAATTCTTCTTTAGTAGCGGTATTTATATTTATTTTACCTTGAGGTTTATTACTACTTGTTTCACTATTTATACAAGCATCATTTTTAAGAGCATTTTCATCAGATTGAATACAATTATTTTGGACTCTTTCTTCTATTTCTTTTGTTCTAGCAAAGTTAATTACTTCAATATTACTATAAATAATAATTACCATCTCATCTGTAATTTTTTTACTTAGATTTATTACTTCAGTATTAGCATTTTCTGTTAAACCTCCAGCTGTTTCGATAACATCCATTACTCTACTACCAGACTTCATACTATAAATTCCTGGATGATTTACTTCTCCTTTTATATCTACTTTGTATTCTTCCTCTTCTTTTACTTCTTTTTTCTTAGTTATTTCTTTAATACTAGGTTCTTCTTTCTTTTTAGTTTTTGGTTTGTTTTTAAACAAAAAAATAGTAAGTATTGTCATAGTTAATAATATACTTACTATTAAAATTATTTCTTTTTTCTTACGATACCATATAGTAATATTACCACCTCCAATATATTATTATCTATTGGATGGTTTTATACTATTTTTATTTTTTCTTTTTATATATTTTTTATTCAATTGACTAAGATATTCTATTAGATTTTCTTCTTCTTCAATAATATCCTTATTATATAACTTTGCTCCAGCTGACTTAGCTGTACCTCCACCTATTCGTTCTTTGTCAGTACAATAACCTTTTATTAACTTATCGCAATCTACATAGCCATTGCTTCTTAAACTAATAGTAATAGTCTTAGGATCAATATATCCCATTACTATAGCTGTATCAGTACTATTATAACTTTGAATTCTATCAGCTGCTTTGGCGATAGATTCTTTTCTATAAATACAATGTGGATTAGCTCTATTTAAAGTAATAGATACACTATTATTTTTTAATAACTTAATAAAATGTTTAGTATTATCATCATCAAATACTAGGTTATAAATAATTTTATCTGTTTCAAAATCTTGTAAAAATAATTGATTTATTGTATCAGTATTTGCTCCAGCTAAAGTTAAATGCTCTACTGCATCATATGTAACAGCTGTAGTATTCTTTTTAAATCTATTAGTATCTAGATATATACCAGCTGCTAAAGCATTAGCTACATCTTTATCTATCTTTATTTTTTTAGAATAAATATAATTGGCTACTATTTCTGAGGCTGAAGAAGCATCTAAATTAATATAAGAATAAGTTGCTTTACAAGTAGCTTTTTCTTCTGTTTTATGGTGATCTATTATAATAGTTCTTCGATAATTTCTTAAGTAATCTTTGTTTGCCAACATATATTCTTTATTAGTATCAACAATTATTAATAGAGATTTAGGTATTTTAGATATCTTTAACATTTCTTCTTGATTATCTTCAGGTAATGAATAGAATTCTTCACCATAAAGATTATTAATTACCTTTTCTTTATATTCATCCATATTAATAATATTACATTTATCTTTTACTAATTCTTTTACTTTTTTAACACCTGGCTCCATATCTTCTAGACTTTCATCTAAAATAATATAAGAATTTTTATTATAAAACTTGCATATTTGACTTACACCTACGGCAGCACCTATAGAATCAAAATCTGCTTCTTTATGACCAATTATATAAACAGTATCAGTAGTTTTTAAGTATTTTTCTAAATTATCTTGTAATTCTGTTAAGTCTCTTAACATCCTCGACAACTATACATCACCACCATTTATTTAATAAATAATTTAACATTTTTTAAATAATTAGTCAATTTAAAAGAAATAGGTAAACCTATTTCTTACTTTGAGCTGTTTCTATAGATACTCTTTGTACTACTGATAAAGCTATTATTAGACATAGAGTGAAACTACCACCATAACTCATAAATGGTAGAGGTACTCCAGTTAATGGCATTAATCCTAGTACTCCAGCTAAATTTATTACTATATGAATAAATATATAGATTGCGACTCCATAACATATAAGTGCATTCCTATTATTAGTTGAGGATCGACCTATAGCTAAAATTCTATATAAAACAATCATATACAATATTAAAATAATAATTCCCCATATTAAACCTAATTCTTCAATAATAATATCATAAATAAAATCTGTATATGGCTCTGGTAGATATAAGTATTTTTGTGTAGATTTACCTAGTCCTACTCCGTCTAAGCCACCTTTATTAATAGCAATATAACCATTACATACTTGGTTACCTGTAGATAGTAAATTATCACATGGATTTTTATAAGACTCTAATCTACTAGATTGTCTAGTGTTCAATAATTTAGTTGCTGCACCTGAAGTTACAAACATAACTATTAGAGCTATGATTATACCAGCTAATAAATATAATTTACCTTTAATTTCTTTGGATAGTGGTAGTGAGAAAAACATTACCGCAACTATTATGGCATATAATGAAGCAGTACCCAAATCTGGCTGCATAGCTATTAAAACAAATATGCCTATACATAAAGCTATTGGTACTAAAACTGTACCCCATTTATTCAAACCTTTTTCATGTTTGTTGTAATAATAAGCTAACCAAAAGATAGTTAATATTTTTATCAATTCACTTGGTTGAAAGTTAAAAATACCAAATTCTATCCAACTACTAGCATTATTAATTGCTCTAACTTTATTGGATACTAATAAATATATTAATGCACCTATAGAAATCAATATACCTAAGAATGATAGTTTACCTATACTCTTTGTATTGAAACCATTAACTAGTATAAATGATATTACTACACCTACTAATATAAATATCAATTGATTAATAAAATAATGATATGGAGAAGTAGCTCTAGACATATAAGCAGTTACATTAGATGCTGAAAAGACCATTATTAGTCCTAAGACAAATAAGATGGTTGTTGTAATTAATAAAGTTTTATCTATATGTCTCATTTTTCTAAACATTATACTTCACCTTATTACTAATATATCATTAAATTTAAACAGTTTATTACTTTGAAATGTATTTTATTGTAAATTGACAAATAAGCTTAAAATGAGTATAATATCTTCGTATTAGTTAGGAGTTGGACATATGTTAAAGATGTGCGATATTTTAGATGAAAATGATAAAGCTCTTAGACAAGTAAGTAAAGAAGTAGAATTTCCACTTACTAAGAGTGATCAAAAAAATATAGATAAAATGATTAAGTATTTACATGATAGTCAAATTGAAGAATTATCTGAAAAATATTCTCTACGTCCAGGTATGGGCTTATCTGCTGTTCAACTTGGAGTATTAAAAAGATACTTTGTAGTAGTACATGAATATGAAGAAGGTAAATTTGATAATTATGTTATCGTTAATCCAAAGATAGTTTCTAATTCTATGGAACAGATTTATGTTGAAGGTGGAGAAGGATGTTTAAGTGTTAATAGAGAAATTGAAGGTATTGTTCCAAGATATGCTAGAGTTACTGTTGAAGGATATGATAGAGATGGTAATAAGATAAGTGTTAGAGCAAGAGAAGAATTAGCTATTGCCTTTCAACATGAAATAGATCACTTAAATGGAATATTATTCTACGATCACATAGATAAGAAGAATCCATATAAGAATCAAGATAATATGAGAGCAATTTAAAAGATCAGTATTACTGATCTTTTTTTATTATTTTACACACTTGGCGCTTCGTTAGGATCAGATGGTGATGGCTCTGATATATTATCCATGAATGCATAATACCAATCCATGACATAGTCTCCTCTATAACCGATTATCTCGTCATCATTATGTATTGGTTCATACACTTCAAAATCACCATATTCTCTACAAGCCTCTCTACAAGTATTTTCACTTTCACCATTCATTAAGCATTCATAGAAAGGTCTATATACTATGGCATTAGGAATAAACTTATCTCCTATTACACCAAAAGATGTATTTCTAGGGCTGGCTAAATATTCATGCCAAGTTTCACCATATATAAATTCATGTTCAGAAAGACTGCCATCATCATTAATATACATAAATCTTTCATGGGCTTCTACTGTAATATTACTATTTACATTTATAATAATTGTGGTGATAGCAAGAGCCTCTAATGGTAACATCATAATACCAAGTAGTAAAACCATAGTTTTTACTTTTCTATTACCTCTTATGAATACTATTGTTCCAGCAACAATACTAATAACAATTAAGCCTATAACTAAATATTTACTACTAGTTTTAGGATTAGTTACTAATTGTTTGGCTTTATCTACTAATGTCATTTTATTAGTATTTAATGGAATAGTTAATTGGTCATTTGCTTCATAAGTATTATTGTCTAAGATAGAACGATCTATAGTTTCTCTTACACTTATATTTAATTGGCAATTTGTAGTAGTACCAGCCTTTAATATAGTATGTTCACAAGACAAGTAGTAATTAACTACTTCTCCTTCTTTTAATGTACAATCATAATAACTATCTTCATCAGTTGGATCTTTATAATCACAACTTAAGGCATAGTCAACAGTATCATTATTTTTAATTTTAAAATTATAATTAGCATACTGAGCATATAAACTATTAAATTTTCCATTTATATTCAAAGTTAAGCCATTGACTGTTGGAAATTCTGGGAATCCTTCTGCATATTCACTAATATCATCTAATTTAGCATCTATTACTTCTACTTTTTCAGTGGCATTAACAGTAAATGGTAATATTAGTATTAGTAATACAAAATACTTTAATAATTTCTTCATATGACACACCTCTATTATACTTTGAGTATATCATTTACAATTTTTATGTCAATACATATGTAAAATTACTGTTGAGACTATTGTAAAGCATGTAAAAAGACTACTTAGTAGTCTTATATTACTTCATTTTTATTTTCTAGGTTAACACTTACTAGTTTAGATACACCAGACTCTTGCATTGTTATACCATATAATGTCTTAGCATATTCCATTGTCTTCTTCTTATGTGTTATTATTAAGAATTCTGTCTTACCTTTATAGTTTGATAAGTATTCTCCAAACTCTTTAACATTTTCTTCATCTAGAGCTGCCTCTACTTCATCAAATAAACAGAATGGAACAGTCTTAATATTTAGTATAGCAAATAGTAATGAAATAGCTGTTAGTGTTTTCTCTCCTCCTGATAATAATGATATAGTAGTTAACTTCTTACCTGGAGGGGAAGCAATAATATCTACTCCTGTTTCTAGAATGTTTCCTGGATTAGTTAATTCAAGTGAAGCTTTTCCTCCACCAAATAATGAAACAAATACTTTTTGGAATTCTGCATTAATACTTTTGAAAGTAGCAGAGAATTCTTCTTTCATTACTTCATCCATTTCTTTCATAATATTTAGTAAAGTATCTTCAGCGTTGTACAAATCATCTTTTTGATTTAATAAATAATTATATCTAGTAGATACTTCTTCATATTCATCAATAGAATTTAGGTTTACCATACCTATTTCTTTTATCTTACTACGATATTTTTTAATCTTAGAACGAGCTTCATCAGGATCAATATCTAGTTTGTACTCTTCTTTAGCTCTTTCATATGTTAACTCATAATCAGTACTTAGAATATCTAACATAGAATCTATTTTTATATCTAATTTATTAATATCTATGTCTAAGTTATTACTTTCTTTTTCTAATTCTTTTATCTTACTATTCTTTTCTTTATTATCAGCTTCTTTTCTAATAATTGAATCTTGTAAACTAGATATTTCTTTAGAAAGGCTTTTTAACTTTAACTCATATTTTTCTTTTACTGATACTTTTTCATTATAGTTTTTAATTAATTCTTTTTCTTTTTTATCAACTGAATTATTCGAAATAGATTCTAAATTTGATAGAGATTCTTCTTCATCTTTTAATTCTTTTTCTAGAGATTCAGTGTTTTTTATTTTAATACTTATTTCTTCTTCGATAGATGCCTTTTCTTTAGAAATAGTAAATATATTATTTTCATATTCACTTACTTTTTCATTTATATTTTTAATATTCTTTTCTAAGTTATATTTTTCTTCTTCTAGTAATGATAGATTTCTAGTTACATTAGTTAATTCTTGTTTAGCAGAAATTATAGTTCTAGATGGTTTTAGAGATCCTCCAGTTAGAGAACCACCTACATTTACTACATCGCCTTCTAAAGTTATAATTTTATAACGATTATCTATCTTTCTAGAGATAGCATTAGCTCCTTTTAAATCTTTAGCTAGGATAATATTACCAAATTGATTCTTAACTATATTTTCGTATTTATTATTGTACTTTAGTAAATCTGATAAGACACCAATAAAATTTGGATCATCTTTAATTGTATTTAAACTTCTATCGTCAACATATCTTTCTTTAATTACAGTTAATGGGAAGAAAGTTGCTCTACCTAGATGATTATCTTTTAAATATTTAATAGCGGCAGTAGCAGATGATTCATCCTTCGTAATAATAAAATTTTTATTGGCATTTGACGCAACTGATAGAGCTGTCATATACTCTTCTTCAGTATCTAGTATATTAGATATAGTAGTATCTATGCCTGTAAGAGAAGTCTCATTTAAAACATCTTTGATGTACTGAGGCATAATTCCTCCATCAGAGATTTCTTGCTTTAGAGATTCACTTTTATTAGTAAGATTAATTATATCTTTGTCATGTGAATTATAATCATTCACATACATATTCTTTTCAGTTTTAATTTTTTCTAATTCTTTATTGGTATTATTCTCTTTTTCACTACATACTTTTAGATTTTTATTTAATTCATCTATTTCTTCTTTACTGACAGAAATATCTTTTTTTAGTTTAGAAATTAATTCTAGAGCCTCTCTTATCTTATTTTGATTTTCATCTGATTTGTTATTTTTATTTTGTTCTTTTAATAATTTCTTTTGTCCATTTAAATTTTCTACTTCACTAGTAACATCTACTAATTCTCTTTGGATATCATTGTATTCTTTCTGTAATTCAGATAGTTTATTATTATCACTTAAAAGAGATACTTCATCTTTATTACTAGTATTAGAGTAATCAACTAAGTCTTTAGAAAGCTTTTCCTTTTTAGCTTTTTTCTCATTCATTAGAGCTGTCATATTTTCAATGTCATAAGCATATAAAGCTACTTCGTATTTATCAAGACCTTCTTTATTTTCCAAATAAACTTTAGCTAAATCACTTTGCTCTTTTAATGGGTCTATTCTACCTTCTAACTCTTTAATAATATCATTTACTCTATCAATATTGATATGTGTTTTTTCAAGTTTTCTTAGAGCTTCTTCTTTTCTCTTTTTATATTTTAAGACACCAGCTGCCTCTTCAATAATTGTCCTTCTGTCTAAGCTTGAAGACGAGAAGATTTGTTCTACTTCTCCTTGCGATATGATATTAAAAGATGCTTTGCCAAGGTTGGAATCTAAAAGAAGATTAGTTATATCTTTTAGACGACATCTTTCACCATTTAAGAAATATTCATTTTCTCCACTACGATATATTCTTCTTTTAATAGATATTTCAGTATA
>CAZALI010000024.1:0-10320 GCA_964486215.1 uncultured Muribaculaceae bacterium | reverse complement strand
TTAAAGATAGAAAGTTAATGGCTGCTGATTGAATACTAGTATTAATAATATATGAAAAAATGAAAGAAAGAAAACTATTAATAAAACCTAATATTACTACTAGAGGATTTATCTTAGTAAATGAAAATGAAGCTTTAATAAGTCAAATAGAAGATAAAGCTCAAATAGTTACTAATGAAGCTTTATCTAATCCAAAAACTAACTTTATAAGTTTAAAAGCTAGTTTAACTGAAGCTCTATATCCATTTATAAATGAATTGACAGGTAGAAAGCCAATTATTCTACCAGTAATATTAGACATAAAAAAAGAAGAGACTAAATAGTCTCTTTTATTTCGCCTCTTCTTGAACTCTTGTTTCTCTAACAACAGTTACTTTAATTGTACCTGGATACTTCATATTAGCTTCAATCTTCTCTTTAACTTCACGAGCTATACTATAGACTTCAGCATCATCTACTTCTTCAGGTTTAACAATTACACGTAATTCTCTACCAGCTTGTAGAGCATAAGCTTTATCTACACCATCAATCTTATTACCAACTTCTTCTAACTGTTCTAGACGCTTGATATAATTCTCTAGTGAATCATTTCTAGCACCCGGGCGAGAAGCTGATAATGCATCAGCAATAGCAACTATCGTTGAAATAACTGATGTAGCAGCTGTATCTCCATGATGTGATGCAATAGCATTAATTACTACATCATTTTCATGATGTTTCTTAGCTATATCTTTACCAATATCAACATGACTTCCTTCAACTTCATGATCTATTGCTTTACCAATATCATGCAAAAGTCCAGCTCTTTTGGCAAGATTAACATCCTCTCCTAACTCTCCAGCAAGTAAACCAGATAGCTCAGCTACTTCAATTGAATGATTAAGTACATTTTGACCATAACTAGTTCTAAAATGTAATTTACCAATTAATTCTAATAATTCAGAATCAAACTTTGTAAGACCAAGTTCAAATATAGCATCTTGACCATATTGAATAATCTTACTCTTCATGTCTTTACAAACTTTATCGTATACTTCTTCAATTCTTGTAGGATGGATTCTTCCATCTTTAATTAGAGTATCAAGTGTTACTCTAGCTATCTCACGTCTTAATGGATCAAAGCTAGATAATACTACTGCTTCAGGTGTATCATCAATAATTAAATCGACTCCCGTAACAGCTTCAATACTTCTAATATTTCTTCCTTCTCTACCAATTAATCTACCTTTCATTTCATCATTAGGTAAATCAACTACAGTAACAGTCTGGTCATTTGCAATATCAGAAGCATATCTTTGCATAGAAGAAACTATTAATTCTCTAGCTTCTTTGTCTGCCTCTAACTTTGCTTCATCTTCTCTCTCGTGAATGTATTCAGCAATCTCTTTATTCATATTTTCTTTTACTTGCTTCATAACTTGTTCACGAGCTTTTTCTTTACTAAATCCTGAGATTTTTTCAAGTAAATCTAGTTGTTGTTTTCTTATTTCCTCCACTTTACTTTTTTCTTCTTGGATTTCACCAGAACGTTCATTAAGTTTTTCTTCACGTTCATCTAAAGCAGACTCTCTCTTTTGTATAAGTTCATCTCTTTTATCTACATTTGATTCACGTTGCATAAGTCTATCTTCAGATGCCTTAATTTCATCTTTTCTTTCACGAATTTCCTTATCCAATTCTAATTTAGCTTTATGTGCTTCTTCTTTTTGTGAAATAGCAGCATCTCTTTTAGCTTTTTCTATTTCTTTATTAGCTTTATTAATTAAAGCATCAGCTTTCTTTTGAGCTTGATTGCCTCTTAAACTATTAATAACAATTGCTATTACAAAGCCAATTATCAAGCCTACACAGCTAAGTAAAATGGAGAACAATATATTATTCATAATATTCCTCCATCTAGATTATAACAATAATCTAATTATATTTTAGTTATTATTTATATCATTGTCAAGGTAAGAAAAAGAAGACTATTTATCGTCTTCTTTCTTTTTATTATCAATACTAATATCATAGTATTCACGTACTTTATCTTCTAATTCTTTCTCTAATTCTACATTATCTTTAAGAAGCAATTTAACGTTTTCTTTACCTTGGCCTAGCTTTTCTCCATTATATGTATACCATGCACCAGTCTTAGTAAGAATTCCACAATCAGTTGCTAAATCTACTACTTCTCCCTCACGAGATACTCCTTCTCCATACATTATATCTACTTCACAAGATCTAAATGGAGGAGCAACTTTGTTTTTAACAACTTTAATACTTGTTCTACTACCTACTACTCCTTCTCCTAGTTTAATTTGTTCTTTCTTACGAATCTCTAATCTAACAGAAGAATAGAACTTAAGTGCTCTTCCACCTGGAGTAGTTTCAGGATTACCAAATAATACTCCAACTTTTTCTCTTATTTGGTTAATAAATATAACTGTAGTATTTGTTTTACTAATAGTACCAGATAGTTTTCTAAGGGCTTGAGACATAAGTCTAGCTTGAAGACCTACATGACTATCTCCCATCTCTCCATCAATTTCAGCTTGAGGAACCAAAGCTGCTACTGAGTCAATTACTACTATACTCATAGCCTTTGTTTTAACTAAAGCATCACATATTTCTAATGCTTGTTCTCCTGTATCAGGTTGTGAAAGTAATAACTCATCTATATTTACTCCAAGTCTTTTAGCATAAACTGGATCTAGAGCATGTTCTGCATCAATAAAAGCAGCTCTTCCTCCTAACTTTTGATGTTCAGCAATTGCTTGTAAAGCAAAAGTAGTTTTACCACTAGACTCAGGTCCATATATCTCAATTATTCTTCCCTTAGGATATCCACCTACTCCAAGAGCTATATCAAGTGATAGACAACCACTAGATATAACATCTATATTCATATGAGAATTATCTCCTAATTTCATTATTGAACCTTTACCAAATTGTTTTTCAATATCAACTAAAACTTGATCTAAAGTTTCATCTTTAGATGCATTTTTACTCGCTTTCATAAGACCTCCTTGATTAATACAATTTAATTGTAAAACATATTTTTTTAAAAAGCAAGACTTTTATCGAACTTTTGTTTTATTATTTGTTTTTTACGTAAATTAGTAAAATTAAAAAGACTTTTCATAAGAAAAATCTTTTTAATATCAATATCTTTATTATTTTAATTATTCTTGTGTTATAAATTTCTTATTCATATTGAAATATTGAATACCAGAAATTACAGACATAATACAAGCAAAATATAATAAGAAGTTAGATACTTGAAGTGCTGGATTAATAAGTGAGAATGGTAAATCATAGAAGAATGATAATACTATTCCAACCATTAGTGAAGCTGTTTTTAATTTACCAGCATTAATAGCAGCAACAACTGTCCCTTTTGAAGCAGCTTGCATCTTAATAGCATCTACAAATGTATCTCTTAAAACTATTATTACTGGAACTATAGTTGGTATATAACCAGTACAAGCAAGTATAATAAGTGCAGTATTAACAAGTATCTTATCAGCAATAGCATCTAACATCTTACCAAGATTAGTAACTTGATTATTTTTACGTGCAAGATAGCCATCTAAGAAATCAGTTAAACTAGCTACAATAAATATACCTCCAGCTATTAAATATCTAAGATCAATAGCCTCATTTACTCCTCCTATAGCATATGTAGGAAAACTAAATCCTATACTATAGAATGGAAACAATAATATTGCAATCATCACAAATGTTAAAATAATTCTCAAAACAGTAAGTTTAGTAGGTAAATTCATAATTACATCATCCTTTCTTCTATACCCATTAATTCATCTGTCCTAACAGGTTCCTTATCTATATTAGAAAATATTAAATATACTATTAAAAATATTAAGATAATAACTACTATACCTAATAAAAAAGGCCATATTACTATTTTCTTCTTTTCTTCTACTGTATATGGAGAAGAAATTTTCTTTTCTTCAGAATTACTCTTCTTTCCAGCTTCTTTTATTTCATCTAAAGATATTTTAGAAGTCTTTTCAAATAAAAAATCATTAAATTGATCCATTACTTTGTCTACATCTGCGCCTAAATATTTAGCATACTTCTTTACTTCTTCTCTTAACTCATAAACATCTTTAAAAGCTCTAATATTTCCACTCTCTATATTTTCAAGCAAAGCGGTAGATAAATTCAAATCTTCACTCGCTTCAGTTAAACTAATACCATTCTCTACACGCTCTGTCTTTAAGAAATAACCAAGCTCCTTCATATCTACCTCTTTCTATAATAAACAATAATGTAAATAAGCCATGTTCTGTACCCGAAGGCGACAAACATCTATCTACCGTTACCGGTCTCTGCATTCATTCATTTCTAAATAACAGAACTCTCCTACCAAAATTTGGATTTCTCGTTCGTGGGGTTTACCCGTTTCACTCTCTCGTTTCCGAAAGAATCGTCTCTGTGGCACTTCAGTATTCCTCATATCAAAGACTTAGATTCCTACTGCCGTTAGTTAAAAAACTACTCAGGCTTATTTATTCACCTGACACGATCACTACTATCATCTCAGATAGTACGAGCATGGACTTTCCTCAAGAAGTAAAAACTTCCCGCGTTTGTCTATACATAATTGTTATTCATCTTTTTTTAAATCATAAACCATTTTCTCTAATTGAGATAATCTCTTAATAATATCAACGTTAGTTACTTCGCCATTATCAGTATTAGTTCTAGCAACTTCCATACTTAATTGAGAGTTTCTAAGTTCTTGTTTTAAACTCATAATCTCACTAAGTAAATCTGCTTTTTCTTTCTCCAAAGTATTCAAAATTTCTAAAAATTGCTCATAATCACTAATTACGACATCTAAAAATTGATCTACTTCCTTTAAGCGATATCCTCGAGTATCAATCTTAAATTCCTTCTCTAGAATATCCTGTGGAGTTAAACTAATTTTGTTTTGATACATAATATCACCAATCCCATACACATATTAAAATGATATAATAATATATCATTACAATACACATATATTATTGCATTAATGATTTATTTTGTCAATGAAATGCATCTCAAAAAAAGACTTAAAAATATAGAAAAAATATCAACTATATAGTATAATATTGAATAGGTGGTTTATGTGAATTACCCAAATGGAAAAAAAAGCATTAATACTAAGCAAATAACAAGCCATAGTAATAGAGGAATGAGTCTTGAAAAAGAGCTTAATCAGGCTAACGAATACTATCGTTTAATAGATAAAGCTTATATTTATAAAAAACCTACTCCTATTACTATTACTAAAGTAGATTATCCATCACGTGATAAAGCTGTTATTAAAGAAGCTTTCTTCACAACACCATCTACTACTGATTATAATGGATTATATTTAGGAAAATATATTGATTTTGAAGCAAAAGAAACTAAGAGTAAAACATCTTTTACTTTAAATAATATTCATCCTCATCAAATAGAACATCTAAAGAATATCAGTAGACATAATGGTATTGCTTTTATCATAGTTAGATTCACAACTATCAATAAAACATATATAATGACTATTGATAAATGTCTAAGTTTTATAGAAAATACTAACAGAAATTCTATACCATTAAAATATTTTGAAGAAAATGCCTATTTAATAAAAGATAGTCTAAAACCTACAATTGACTATTTAAAAATAGTAGATAAGCTTATGGAGGTAAATAAATGAAAAAGAAAACAAAAGGAAGACCTAATAAAAAGATTAAGTATATTGCAAATAAAAGTGTACTATTAATACCTTTCATATTAATGGCAATTGCTATTACCTTAATGACTTATATAGTCCTTGGTATTGATTTTGCTGTTATTATGGGTATATTACTCACAATAGTAATATTATTGATAGCTATGCTTAATAATATGAAAAATAATAAACGAAGGAAAACTATTATTAGTCTTATCCTTATCGTATTATTAACTTTATCCATAATAGCAGTTGTATGTTTCTGTGTATTTATTGTATATATTAAATCAATTGCTGAACCACGATTTAAAGTATCTAAATTAAATACCCCAGAAGTTACTATTCTATATGATAAAGATGATAAAGAAATTACTAGATTAGGATCTGAAAGAAGAGAAAAAGTCAAATATGAAGAATTACCTGAAGTATTAGTTGATGCTATTATTGCTACTGAGGATTCAAGATTCTATAGTCATAATGGTTTCGATGCTCCTAGATTTACTCGTGCTGCACTAGGACAAATTGCTGGTCAAGATTCAGGTGGTGCTTCTACTCTATCAATGCAAGTTGTTAAAAACAGTTTCACAGATGCTAAACTTAAATCTGGTGTTGCTGGTATTATAAGAAAATTTGAAGATATTTATCTTGCTGTATATAAACTTGAAAAAAAATATACTAAGGAAGAAATAATTGAATTCTATGTTAATAACCACTTCTTAGGTGGAAATATATATGGTGTTGAAGAAGCTAGTGAAACATACTTTGGTAAGAGTGTATCTGATCTTAACTTATCAGAAGCCGCTACTATTGCTGGTATGTTCCAATCACCTAACTTCTATAGACCTACAGCTAATCCAAAGAATGCTACTGCAAGACGTAAAACAGTTCTATATCTAATGAGAAGACATGGATACATAACAGAAGAAGAAGAAAAGGTTGCTAATGCTATTCCTATGGAGTCATTAACAGTCAAAGAAAAAGAAGAAACTATTCCATATCAAGGTTATATTGATACTGTTGTAGCTGAAGTAAAAGATAAATATGGAGTTAATCCATATACAACTTCTCTAAAAATATATACTAACTTAGATAGAAAGAAACAAGAAGGCGTAGAAAAAGTAATGAATGGTGTTACTTATACTTGGAAGGATGATAAGATTCAAACTGGTATCGCTGTTCTAGATGCTGAAAGTGGTAAGATTCAAGCCATTGGTGCTGGTAGACATAGATCTGGTTTAAGTACTTGGAATAATGCTACTGATATTAAGAGACAGCCAGGATCTACTGCTAAGCCATTATTCGATTATGGTCCAGGTATAGAATACAATAACTGGTCTACAGCTGAAATGTTTAACGATGCTCCATATTCATATTCTAATGGAACACCAATTCATAACTGGGATAATGGTTACTTTGGAAATATCACTTTAAGAAGAGCATTATCTGCTTCACGTAATATACCCGCTCTAAAAGCTTTCCAAAAAGTAGATAATAAAAAGATAATTAAATTTGTTACTAATTTAGGTATAGAACCAGAAATAGAAAATGGTCGTATTCATGAAGCTCATGCTATTGGAGCCTTCACTGGTACTAATCCATTACAGATGGCTGGTGCTTATGCAGCTTTCGCTAATGGCGGTTATTATAATGAACCATATTCTGTAAGAAAAATTGAATTCAGATTATCTGGACGTACTGAAGAACATCACTCAAATAGAAAACAAGTAATGTCTGATGCTACTGCCTTTATGATTTCAAGTGTCCTACAAGATGTTGTTCTAAATGGTGGTGGTACACCAAGCAATATCGCATTAAAAACAGGTACTACAAACTTCGATGAAGTTACTATGAATAGATATAATATGCCAGGAGATGCCATCAGAGATTCTTGGGTAATAGGTTACTCTACTAAGACAGTTGTTGGTATGTGGTATGGTTATACTGGATTCACTAAAGAGTCTATCGCTCAAGGTTATGTACTACATAACTTACCTGCTACATTAGCTAAGGATGCAGAGTTCCGTGCTTTAATTGATTCTGGTGTTATTGAATCTAATAGATCAGCCTTCAAGATGCCAAGCTCTGTTGTTAAGATGGGTAATGAATACTACAAGAAAGGTCATATGCCAAAAGAAACACCTAAAGAAGATAAATTAGCTGCTCCTGGAGGATTAAAAGTATCTTATAATGAATCAACAAAAGTTGTTACTTTAAGCTGGGGCGCTGTATCAAGAGTGCCTAATGATGAAAGCTATGGTGAATTTGGATATAAGATTTATAAAGATGGTGTCTATGTAGGTTGGACTACTGGTACATCATATACAATGTCCACATCATCACCAAGTGGATCATATAAAGTAATGGCTTCATATAAAGGCTACAGTGGTGTAGAAGGAGCATCAGCTACAAATAACTTCACATTTAAACATCAAAATACACCGCAAGAAGATTGTGCTGAACAAGGTGGAACATGGACAAATAATACTTGTGTTATTGAAACAGATCCACCTGAATCACCTGAAGAACCATAAAAAAAATAGACAGAAATGTCTATTTTTTATATTTACAAATATCTTTTAATTTGCACTCAACGCATTTAGGATTACGTGCCATGCAATGATATCTACCAAAGAGAACTAGCTGTAAATGTCTCTTACCCCACGTATCTTTTCGAAACTTTTTCATAAGCTTATTCTCTATCGCAACTACATCATCATTCTTGCTACAAAGTCCAAGTCTTTTAGAAACACGCGCAACATGAGTATCAACTCCGATAGCTGGTATACCACAGTACTCTGAAAAGAATACATTAACTGTCTTATGCCCAACTCCAGGTAAAGACTCTAATACTTCTCTATCAATTGGCACCTTATTATCATACTCAATAGCTAATATTTTAGCTATTTTTTTAGTATACAAAGCCTTCTTCCTAAAATTACCTAACGGTCTTAAAATAAGCTCTAAATCACTAATAGAAGCATCTTTTAACTCATCTAAAGACTTATATTTAGAAAACAAAACACTAGTTACTTCATTAACTCTTTTATCAGTAGTTTGTGCCGATAACATAATAGCTATTAATAAACTATAATCGCTAGTATAATTCAACTGACATTTTGGATTAGGAAATAACTCATCCAAGTAATCTTCAATTAACTTAATCTTCTCCTTCATCCTCAAACCAATTCCAATCAACTATATCCATATCTATATTCTTATTATCATTTTTCTTCTCTAAATGTTTCTTCCTATTCCTTTCTACATCTTCCACAGTCTCTATTCCTAATTTTTTCCATTCATATAGTATTTTATCTATATATCTAAGATTAGAAACGCCATTAAATACAGCTTCTTTTAAAGCCTCTTTAATAATATCTTCACTAATATTATTATCTAACCAAGCTTTTATTATCTCATATTCAGTAGGACTAAGTGTTCTACCAAATTCTTTCTCTATTGTATCAAAAATACTAGAAGTACTATTATCTTTCTTAACATCATCCATAACAAAAGACTTAATCTTATTATAAAAACCATCTAATTTAATAATATCTTCTTTAATACCTTTATCATTAGATACAACATCTACATCTATATATTTCTTATTAGAAAGAGTATCTATATAAATAAGTATCTTTTTCTTATCAATATTTAATTCATTAGAAAACTTATTAGGATCACAAATACTACTATCCCCAATATTATATAAGTACATAAGAAACATAAAAGTATCTAAATCTATATCAAATTTAGTATAGTTCTTAAATAAATATTTAGGTATTACAATATTCCCATCTTTAAATATTTCTATTAATTTATTACTATCCATAATATCACTTCTTATCATAATTATCTTTGATATAAGATATTAAAGTATCTTTATTATTATCAAGTTCTCCTCTTAATACTTTATGTTCTATATCATGATAAATTTCACTAATATATGGTCCAGGTTCCTCATTAATAGTAGAAATAATATCATCACCATCTATAGTTAATTCATCTCTATTATGAATGATTAAATGTTCATACTTATCACTCATCTCTTTTAAATCTAAACCTTTAATCTCTCCAGCTACACTATTAACATATAAACCATATTTATATAGTACTTCATCATCAAAATTATCAAGCTCTAATACTTTATTTATATCATCTATTAAATCTTTCTCATTACTAGTAAATGGATATTTATCTGTAACATTCAATATAGCCCATATACCAATTAAACTATTAGTAACTTTAACATCTTTTAATCTATCTAACTCTAATTCCTTATCAAGTCCAAAATCTAAAAGCATTTTTATTGCCTTAGAAGCATTCTTACAAGTAAACATCTTATCTAATTCTTCTTTCTTTCTATTATAAGAAAGACTGTGTAAATACTTCTTAGATTCATCTATAGAGTTTACTATATCCTTATCAAGTTCAAAGTCTAAAGCAGCTGCGAAACGAATAGCTCTAAGTATTCTTAAACTATCATCTCTAAATCTGACATTAGGATCTCCAATACACTTAATAAGCTTATTATTTAAATCTTTACGAGCTCCAAGTAAATCAATAATATTACCATCTTTATCCATACAAATAGTATTAATAGTAAAATCTCTTCT
>CAZALI010000023.1:0-11091 GCA_964486215.1 uncultured Muribaculaceae bacterium | reverse complement strand
TACATCTGCAATCCAATGTGCAAAGTATGTTGTTGTTCCTGCTGGAACTGTTGTAGCACTTATCTTTGTACCACTAGTACTATTTGTATACCATCCATCTAACACATATGTGTTTCTTGTAGCTGCTGGTAATGTTCCAACTTGATCTCCTTTTTCTATATCTCTTGTTGCTTCATCTGGATCATCTAATGTTCCTTCATTTGGATTGAATGTTATTGTATAAATTATTGGATTTACTGTTATTGGTACTTCTTTTACTATTCCTGATTTTGAACCTGTAATAGTAATCTTAGCTGTACCTTTAGCTATGGCAGTTACGTGTCCATTTTGATCTACTGTTACAACATCTGTATCAGTTGATGCAAATGTATAACTTTCCATACCAGTTACACCTGTTACTGTTATAGTTCCTGCTTCTTCAGCAGTTAATGTTAACTCTGTTGGTGTTATTGTTGCTTGATCTATATTTGGAGTCCAATGTGCGAAGTACGTTTTGTCTTCAGTTACTAAAGTTGTTGTTGTTATTTTCTCTCCACCAGTTTTTGCAGTGAACCAACCATCAAATACATAAGTATTTCTATCTGATGTTGGTAATGTACCTATTTGTTCATTATAATTCTTGTGGATATCTCCTACGCTTGATCCTCCATTTGAATCAAAGGTAATTGTATATTCATTTATTTGATAAATAGCATCTATTGTAGTATCACCTAATATTTGTAATGTAATCTGTTTTGTAGTTTCATTATTAGACCATTTAATGAATGTGTATCCAGTTCTGTCTTTTGCTTTTAGTGTTACTTGTTCTTCGTAATAATATTCTTTTGATTCACCTTCTACATATTCTGGATGAGTGATTGTTAACATATATTTGTTTCTTGTATAAGTATATGTTAATTCACTAGAACCATCAGCTTTAATTTCTAAGTTTTCTTCTTCTGGTGAAGTAAATCCTGTTTTTCCTTTTGTAGCAGGTTTTACTGTAGAACCAGTCACACCAGTTAAGTTTTCTGTTTCAGTTGTATATGTCCCATTTATATTTTGATATCTGTGATGTACTTTGTATGGTGTTTCTTGTCCTGCTTCATAGTGAGCAGTATATGTTAAATCTCCTGTTGTTCCTACTGGAATTGTTACATTTGTCTGTGGATTAGTTCCATTACTTCCTGTCCATCCAGTAAATACAAATCCTTGTTTTGTAGGATTCTTTAAAGTTATTTCATTTTCTATTGTGTACTTTGTTGGATTTCCACTTACACTTCCACCATCTAAGTCATAAGTTATATCATATTTGATTGCTTCAAATTCTGGAGTAATTGTCATAGCTCTTCTTACTATTGTATCTTCTGTTACGGTATTTCCCCTATCATCTACCCATCTCTTGAAGTTATAACCTTCTTTTGAAACTGCTGGTAGAGGTCCAATTGGATCACCATAAGTTATACTTCTTGTTGTTTCTGTTCCATCTACATTTACTACAACATCGTATGTTTCAAATTCACCTTTAACAACTATATCATCAAAAGTAAACTTATATTGATATCTTTCTATAGCCATAGCAAAACTTGGAATTAATAATAAAGCAATTATTATTAGGCCAATATTAATCTTTTTATCTTTTAGTTTTCTATTCGCAATTAATATAATTCCACTTATTATAGTTATTAATACTAATAACCAGAAATAATTTGTTCCTTGAGTTAATGTCTTTGGGTTAATAATCATTTGTTCTTTTTCGCCATTTTCTCTAGACAAATTTAAAATAATTGTTAAATCTTTTATTGTGATTTCTTCAATATTTAACAATTGCTTCTTATAATTCATTTTAATTACTAATTTAGTGGTACTTCCGGCAGTTACTTTTTCTTCTTTTTCATATGATATTGAGATGTTTTTATTTTTATTATTATCTGTTACAGAATCGATATTATAATCATATCCTGTGTTGTTTTTAATTGTTACTTCATAATATACGTAATCATTTATTTTATTGAAAGTTATATTACCATCAATATTATTATTACCATGAGTAGGTATATCTGTTGAGATAGTAGAACTTTCATCTGTAATACTTACGTCATCTATCTTCATATCTAGTGCATAGGCTTTGGGACTAAATACGAAGCTACCTAAAAGTAGTAATATCAACAGTAATATTACTTTAAAATTCAAAATATTTTTGCTTTTTAATATCAAATCTCTCATCATATTTTGTTTAACCACCTATTATTAGTATTCTATATATATTATAGAATTTTTGGTGTTAAAATACAACTATTAAAGACAAAAAAAGCTCATAAATGAGCTATTTTTTTCCATGACAGTTTTTATACTTTTTACCAGAGCCACACCAACATGGATCATTTCGTCCTATTTTCTTGACTCTTTTTGGTTGTGGTTTATCTCCACTTTTACCTTCATTTGTTTGAATATTCTTAGTATTATCAACTCTTTCAATGTTTTGTCTTATCTGTGCTTTTAATAGAGTAATTGAAATATCTTTATCTATCTTTTGAAGCATCTCATCAAACATGTTGTAACCTTCAATTGTATAAGCTCTTAGTGGATCTTCTTGAGCATATCCACGTAGATGAATTCCTTCACGTAAGTGAGACATTGTATTTATGTGTTCCATCCAGTAGTTATCTACTATTTGAAGAGTAATAACTTTTTCAAATTCACGTGTTATCTCTTCTGGTAGAGAAGATAGTTTCTCTTCATATTCTTCTGAAACTTTCTTATATAGTTTATCTATTACTTCATCTACTTCTAGATCTTTGATATATGATACTTTTATGTCTTTTTCTAGTAAATTTTCATTGGCAAAGTTAGTAATATCTTCATAATCTTGATCTGTTAGAGCATCTTCTGGTGGCATATGAGATTTTACTAAGTCTTCAATATGATTACGGAAAGTTCCAAGTACCATTTCATGGATAGAGTCACTATCTAAAATCTTGTTTCTCTTCTTATAGATTATATCTCTTTGATCATTCATAACATCATCATATTGTAGTAATTGTTTACGAATATCAAAGTTATTTCCTTCTACTCTCTTTTGAGCTGATTCTATACTTTTAGTAAATGTTTTAGATTGAATAGCTTGGTCTCCTAATCCCATTGATTTCATCATTTCACCAATTCTATCTGATCCAAAACGAACCATTAAATCATCTTTCATTGAGACAAAGAATTGAGTGAATCCTGGATCTCCTTGACGACCAGAACGTCCTCTTAACTGATTATCAATACGACGTGATTCATGACGCTCTGTACCAATGACACATAAACCACCTAAATTTCTTATTTCATCTGACAATTTAATATCTGTTCCACGACCAGCCATATTTGTTGCGATAGTAACTGATTTTTGTTGACCAATATTAGCAATTATTTCTGCTTCTCTTAAATGATTCTTAGCATTTAATACTTCGTGTGGAATATGAGCTTGTTTTAGTAAATTAGAAATTAATTCAGATGTTTCAATAGCTATAGTACCTATTAATACTGGTTGTCCTTTGTCATAAATTTCTTTTACTTTTTCAATTATTGCTTTATACTTAGCTTCTTTAGTTGCGTATACTAAGTCTGGAGCATCTACTCTAATTACTGGTTTATTAGTTGGGATTTCAATAACATACATGTTATAGATGTTTCTAAATTCTTCTTCTTCAGTCTTAGCTGTACCAGTCATACCAGATAGTTTATTGTACATTCTGAATAAATTCTGGAAAGTAATTGTTGCGAGGGTCTTAGTTTCTTCATTAATAGTTACTCCTTCTTTGGCTTCTATTGCTTGATGAAGTCCATCAGAGTATGCTCTTCCTTTCATAAGACGTCCAGTAAATGGATCAACTATAACTACTTCTCCATCTTGAACTACGTAGTCTACATCTTTTCTCATAGCGTAGTTAGCACGCAATGCTTGATTGATAAAGTGTAATAACGTAGTATTTTCTATGTCATAAAGGTTTGTTAAATGAAACATCTTTTCAGCTTTTTCTGAACCTTGATCATTTAAGTTAACACTCTTTGTTTTTTCATCGTAGATGAAGTCTTTACCTTCTTTTATACTTTTAGCAAATCTATCTGCTTCTTGGTATAGGTTGGCATTTTTCATCTCTCCACCAGAAATAATTAATGGTGTTCTGGCTTCATCTATAAGTACTGAGTCCACTTCATCTACTATAGCAAAGTTTAGAGGGCGTTGTACTCTGTCTTCAGCTCTTACTACCATATTATCTCTTAAGTAATCAAATCCTACTTCGTTGTTTGTTGAATACAAAATATCACAGTTATAAGCTTCTTTCTTTTCTTCTGTTGATAATTCTCTTAAGTTTACTCCTACAGTTAAACCTAAGAATTTATGTATTCCACCCATCCAGTTAGCATCACGAGATGCAAGGTATTCATTGACTGTGATGATGTGTACTCCTTTTCCTTCTAAGGCATTTAGATAGGCTGGTAGAACAGAAGTTAGTGTTTTACCTTCACCTGTTTTCATTTCAGCTATATTTCCATAGTGTATAGCACAAGCTCCAAGGAGCTGAACATAGAAAGGTTTTTCTCCAATAACACGATAAGCTGCTTCTCTAGCAGTTGCGAATGCTTCTACTAGAATATCATCTAGAGTTTCTCCTTTATCTAGTCTTTCTCTAAATTCTTCTGTTTTATTCTGAAGTTCTGTATCAGTTAATTTAGAATATTCTTCATCTAAATCCATTATCTGATCAGCTAACTTAGCAAATTTCTTTAATTCTTTATATTGATGATCTAATAATCTTTTTAATATTGACAAATTAATCCACCTCCGTTGTAATACTAAGATTTATTATAACAAAAAAAGTAAGAGATGAAAAGTCTCTTACTATTCTGCACTTATTATTCCGTAATCTTTATCTTTACGTTTATATATAACTGAAGCTTTACCAGTTTCACTATCTTTGTACATAAAGAAGTCATGACCTAATAATTCCATTTGAAGAATAGCTTCTTCTTCATTCATTGGTTTTACTTCTACTGTTTTTCTCTTAACTATTTTTCTTTCTTCTTTTACTGGTTTTATTTCTTCTAAAGCAAATTCTTTACTATTATTAACTTTCTTAGACATAAGTCTAGTTTTATTTTTTCTAATTTGTCTTTCTAGTTTATCAATTGTTTTATCTACTGCTGCATAGAAATCATCTTTAGCCTCTTCTGAACGCAATATGTATGATTTTAATGGTATTGTTACCTCTACTATTTGCGATTCTTTATCTACCTTTACTATTACTTTAGCTCTTATATGAGTACCATCTTCAAAGTATTTATTTAGTCTTTTTAGTTTATCTTTGATGTATGCTTTCATAGCATCGGTTACTTCTAGTTTGTCACCTCTTATGATAATTTCCATAATTGTCGCCTCCTAATTCTATTATAACAAAAAATAAGTAGTGGGACTACTTATTTCTAGATATTTTCTTCTTTAACTTTAATGGTATCTTGGAGTCTTCATCAACAAGTATTGTTGTATGGAAGACAAACCAGATAGCTAGTAAGAAAATTATTATGTATATTATTTGTCCAGTAGTTGGATCTTTTAATATATAGAATATAGAAGCTATAGCAAATAATGCATCTATAGCATATATTATTAAGACTGTTGTTACTTGAGAGAAGTGCATTCCAAGTAATTGATGATGAAGATGTTCTCTATCCGCCTTAAATGGTGGTTCTCCTTTGAGTAGTCTTCTAATTATGGCAAATAAAGTATCTAAGATTGGTATACCTAGTATTGATACTGGTATAAAGAATGATATGAAGGCTGGGCCTTTAAATTCTAATAAAGTAATTATTCCTATGATAAAGCCCATAAATGTAGCACAGTCTCCAGCAAATATTTTGGCTGGGTAAAAGTTATGCAATAGGAAGCCTAGTGTTGAACCTAACATTATGAGTGTTAATACTAAGACAAGTGATTCATATCTTCCTTGATAGATAGCAATTACAGCTATAGTAGTAAAGAATATAGCACATATTCCTCCACTTAGTCCATCTAGTCCATCTATTAAATTAATTATATTAGCACAAGCTATTAAGAAGAATATTGTGATTGGATAAGCCATGATACCAAAATCTATTGAATGATTAAATACAGATATATTATCTAGTAATATTCCACCATAAAAGACTATTACTGAAGCTGCTATGATATGACCTAATAATTTATTTCTAGCTTTTATTGGATTGATATCATCAACAATACCTGTTAATATCATAATAAAACTACCTATAAGAATAGAATTCATTCTTATACTTTGTTCTCCAAAGAGCATATATCCTACTAAGAAAGCTAAGAATATTCCTACTCCTCCTAATTTTGGTATAGGTTTTTTGTGGATATGACGATGTCCTTCTTTATTAGTTGGTATGTCCATAGCACCTATATGTTTAGCTATTTTTTTCATAAATACCATGATAATAGCTGATACAATGAAAGTTACTAGTACTATTTCACCAGAGTGTATAATTTCTTCTCTCAAATTAATCACTTCCTATAATTAGTATAACATATTAGAATAACATTTTAATACTAGTGAATATATCCATAATAAAATTAGTTACTAGATATATCATAGATAGAGTTAATAAGAAATAAAACATAGTTGATTGCATTACTCTATTCTTTTTAAAGATAGCATTAATATTTACTGAGTCTATTGACCATATTACTAATACTGAAACAATTATATATATAAATAGTTTACCTACCATTATTTTTCTCCTCATATGCAGTTATTTTATTTATTCTTCTGATATGTTTTTCTTCATTAGAAAAGTCTGTATTTACGAAGGCATTAATCATATTAATAGCATCTTCTATAGAAGTCCTTTCTCCAAACGCTATGATATTAGCATCATTATCATGTCTTGTATATAGTACTTCTTCTATACGAGATACTTTAGCGCAACGTACTCCTTTTACTTTATTACAAGCTATAGATATACCTATTCCTGATCCACAGATAGCTATTCCATAGTCTACTTGCCTTTTTACGACAGCTTCTCCTAATTTAAAAGCATAATCTGGATAATCAACTGATTCTTCACTATCAGTACCAAAGTCTACAAATTCATATTTATCTTTTAAATTAGATATTATTTCTTCTTTTAATTTATAACCACGATGATCATTTGCTATTCCTATTTTCATAATATTCTCCTTATCAATTAATTATATTATATATCTAATTTATTTTTTTAACAAAAAAAGGTTGATTATTCAGCCTTCTTTTTATCAAATCCATATTTCTTATTAAATTTATCAACTCTACCTGCACGAGATGCTCTTGCTTGTTTACCAGTATAGAATGGATGACAAGCTGAACATACTTCTACATTGATTGATTCTTTTGTAGATTTAGTTTTAAATGTATTGCCACATGCACATGTAACTGTACAATCTTTCATTTCTGGATGTATATCTTTTTTCACAATACTTCCTCCTCTCGCCATGACGATTTTTTCGCCATAGATATATAAATACTTGATTATTATAACAGTATTTGTTTATTTTAGCAAGTTAAATATCTTTTAAGTTTATTTTTGCTCCTACTGCTTCTAGTTTTTCTTTTATTTGTTCATATCCTCTTAAGATGTGTTCGGCATTAGTAATAGTAGTTTTTCCTGTAGCTTTTAGAGCTGCGGCGACCATAGCTGCTCCGGCACGTAAGTCAGTTGCTACTACTTGTGTACCTACTATATTAGATGGTCCTTGGATAGTAGCAGTTTGGTTTTTAACAGTTATATCTGCTCCTAAATCATTTAAGTATGGAACGTGCATAAATCTATTTTCCCAAATAGTTTCAACTACTTTGGAAGTTCCATTTGCTTGAGTTAGTAAAACAGTAAATGGTTGCTGCAAGTCTGTAGCAAATCCTGGGTAGACAGCCGTTTTTATGGTTACTGGTTTTAGATCATCTTTTTTGTTTACTACTACATAGTCTGTTCCTACTTCTAGTTCTGCTCCCATTTCTTCTAATTTTGAAATTAATGGATCTAAGTGTTCAGGAATAATATTATCTATTCTTAATGGATTACCACATAATGCTCCAATTATTAGATATGTTCCAGCTTCAATTCGATCTGGTATTATTTCATGGAAACATTTATGTAGTTTTTTTACTCCTACTATTTTAATTGTTGAAGTACCAGCTCCAGTTATTTTAGCTCCCATATTATTTAAGAATGTAGCTACGTTTACTATTTCTGGTTCTTTAGCAACATTATCTATTACTGTTGTTCCTGTTGCGAGTACTGCAGCTAACATTATATTTATAGTTGCTCCTACAGATGCTATATCTAGGTAGATATTAGCTCCTTTTAATTCATCTGCTTCGACAGTATATTTGTTTTTTGACTTGGTAACTTTAGCACCTAGTGCTTCAAATCCTTTTAGATGTAGATCTATTGGTCTTGCTCCAATAGAACAACCTCCTGGGAAAAACATAGATACTTTTTTATATCTACCAAGTAGGGCTCCCATAAAATAGTATGAAGCTCTTAATTTTTTAGAGTGAACTTCTGCTATCTCAGTGTTTTTCATATCTTTAGCATCTATTACCATAGAACCACTGGCACGTGATGTTTTTACATTTAATTCATGTAATATATCACATAGAGCATCAGTATCAGTTATCTCTGGAATATTGCAGATAGTTACTTCTTCATCTGTTAATATAGCAGCGGGTATGATAGCAACTGTCGCGTTCTTAGCTCCACTTACTCTAATAGTTCCTGATAGTTTATGTCCACCTTCTACTTCCATTATTTTCATAATATTCTCCTAACTATTTCTTGTGTTAAATACTTCTATTTTCTCCTTAACTTTATTCTTTATAGCTTCTTCTCCTGCTCCAATTACTTTTCTTGGATCATAGACTTCTTTATTTTCTTCCAATAATTTTCTAACAGCATCTGTCCATACCATTTGGAAGTCTGTATTAACATTTATTTTTGATATACCTGATGCAATAGCTTCTTTTATCATATCATCTGGTATACCTGATGCTCCATGTAGTACTAATGGTATTGGTAGAGCTTCATTTATTTGTTTCATTCTTTCAAAGTTTAGTTTTGGTTCGCCTTTATATGGTCCATGTACACTTCCTAGTGCTGGAGCTAGTGAATCGATACCTGTTCTTTCATATAAAGTCTTACATTCTTCTAGGGTAGCATGTAGTTCTTCAGCAGATACTCCATCTTCTGTTCCACCAATATGACCTACTTCTGCTTCAACGCTTACTCCTCTTTCATGAGCATAGTCTACTACTTCTTTAGTAATAGCTATGTTTTCTTCTAAAGGATGACTAGATGCATCTATCATTACAGATGTGTATCCAGCATCTATAGCTTTTTTACATACTTCAAATGAAGATCCATGATCAACGTGTAAGCATACTGGTATAGTTATATTTAAGTCTTTTAATAATCCTTTTACCATACCTACTACTACATCATTACCACCCATATATTTAGCAGCTCCTTCACTTGCTCCTAATATGACTGGTACATTTAATTCTTGGCATTCTTCTAGGATGTACTTTGTCCATTCCAAATTATTAATATTAAAATGTGGAATAGCATAATGCTCATTCTTAGCTTTTTGCATCATATCAATAAAATTTACTAACATATCATCACCTAATTTCATAATAAGAAAATACTTATTTTTTGTCAATTATATTAACTGTTATTTTTCATTGTGTACATCGTATCTAGCAATTATAATTCTATCTAAATTATTTAAGTCTTTATATACTTCTATTTCTAAAGATGGTATTTCTTTTAATAATAAATCTTTTATTTGATTTGTCTGTGTAGATCCTATTTCAAAAGCTATTATACTTTTATCTTTTAAATGACTTTTTAAGTCCTTAATAATTAGCTTATAGCAATCTAGTCCTTCTTCTCCTGCATATAAAGCTATATGTGGTTCATTATCTTTTACAATCTCTTCTATTTCTTCATTATCTTTTATATATGGGGGATTAGATATTATTAAATCATATTTCTTAGTAACAGACTCCAACATATTACTCTTAATAGTATTTGCTTTAGAATTGTGTTTAGTAATATTCTTCTTTGTTACCTCTAGCGCTTCTTCTGATATATCTATTAAATCTATAGAATTTGTTTTTACTTTTTTCTCTAGAGTTAAACCTATTACTCCACTACCACAACCTAAATCTATAATATCTATTGGTTCAGTAAATTCTTCTTTTAATTTTACTAAGACTTTTTCTATTAATTCTTCTGTTTCAAAGCGTGGTATTAAAACATTTTCATTTATTAAGTATTCTTCTCCATAGAAGTTAATATGCTCCATAGCATATTGTATTGGTTTATTATTATAAACTGCTTCTACTTCTTTTTTATATTTATCTAATATATCTTCTGGTACTTGTTCATTTAAATGTAATAATAATTCTAAAGAATTAATTTTTAATAAGTCTGATAATAGAATTTTAGCATAATCACTATGTATTTTGCTTTTACCATAGCTTATTGCTTCATCAATTGTCACTTTCTTCTCCTTGAAGTTTTCTCATTTCAGCTTCTTTTCTTAGAGCAGTAAATAATTCGTCCAAGTCTCCATCCATAACTCTATCTAGGTTTTTAGTAGTAAAGCCTATTCTATGATCAGTTACTCTGTTTTGTGGATAATTGTATGTTCTTATCTTTTCTGCTCTATCTCCTGTACCTATTTTATCTCTACGTTCTGCTCCTTCTTCAGCTTCCTGTTCTTCACGTCTCTTTTCATATAGTCTAGCTTTTAATACTCTTAAAGCTTCTTCTTTATTTTGAATTTGGCTTCTTTCATTTTGACAAGTTACTACGATATTGGTTGGTAAATGAGTTATTCTTACAGCTGAGTCTGTTGTATTTACTCCTTGTCCTCCTTTACCACTAGATCTATAAATATCTATTCTTATATCATTTGGGTTTATATCAATATCAATACTATCATCTACTTCTGGCATAGCAAGTACTGTAGCTGTTGATGTTTGAAGACGTCCGTTTGCTTCTGTTACTGGTACTCTTTGTACTCTA
>CAZALI010000022.1:0-12037 GCA_964486215.1 uncultured Muribaculaceae bacterium | reverse complement strand
AAGATATAAATTCTATTTAATAATTATGTTATAATGTTATAGAAAAAAGGAAGTGCTTTCTAATGAATAATCAAGATAATGAAAAAGTGTTTCAAAAGAGCCAAATCAATTGGTTTCCTGGACATATGTCTAAGACTAAGAGAGAGTTAAAAGAATTATCTAATTTAATAGATATATGTTATGAAGTTATTGATGCTAGATGTCCTATGTCTTCTAGACTTGTAGATATGGATGAAGTAATTGGGGATAAACCTAGAATTATTATTGTGACTAAGTATGATTTATGTGATAGAGAAGTAACTGACAAATTACTTTCTAATATTAAAGATCCAATCATTAAACTTAATCTACAAAAAGATAGTATTAATGAGATTATTAATACTACTAATAAATTAATGGAAGAAGAAAATGAAAGAAGAAGAGAAAAAGGTTTAGAGAAGAGAAGAGCTCGTGTTATGGTAGTTGGAGTACCTAATGTGGGTAAGAGTACTTTAATTAATAGACTTGTTAATAAGAAAGTAACTGATGTTGGTAATAGACCGGGAGTTACTAAGAATCTTAACTGGATTAGAATTAATGAAGATGTAGAACTTTTTGATTCTCCTGGAGTACTTTGGCCTAAATTTGAAGACCAAAATCAAGCTTTAGTATTAGCTAGTCTTTCTATAATTAAAGAAGAAGTAGTTAATAAAGAGGAAATAGCTGAATTTATTATTAAAAAATTATATGAACTATATCCATCTAAATTAGAGGAAAGATATGGTATTACTGATATTACTGATATGGTTGAAGTATACGATAATATTGGTAAGAAGAGAGGATGTTTAGTACGAGGTGGAGAAGTTGACTATGATAGAGTAGTTGATATTATAATTAGAGACGTTAATAATAACTCTTTTGGAGGTATAACATTAGATAGATAAAATCTATCTTTTTTATTTTTACTAGTATAGACATTTGTACGAAAAAAATTACTTTTAAATTTAAATATATAAATTTCGTATTTTAACTTGATTAAATTTAGGAATTCATACACAATAGTAATATGAACAAAAAACAAATGTATGAAAAATTAGGACTTTTGAATTTGGATACAGCTTCTTACGTTATTAGTGGAGATGCTTCTTTAATGGTGCATGGAGTTCTAAAAGATATAGATGTTATTAGTATTTCTTGCTTGAAGAAAGATTTTAATAATATAGATAAATCTATTAAAGAATACTTTGTTTATGATAAGAATAAATGTAAAGAAATAGATAAGATTAAAAAATATAATTTCTCTAGTATAGATAATTATTATTATGAAAGAGAACTAGTTAATTCTGGTATTAAATTAATTGGAGGAGTTGATGAAGTAGGACGTGGGCCTCTTGTTGGACCAGTGGTAACTGCTTGTGTAGTATTACCTCTTAATTTTAAATTAGATGGATTAACTGATAGTAAGAAACTTAGTGAAAATAAGAGAGAGTTTTTTTATGATGCAATAATGAAATCAGCTATTTCTGTGGGTATAGGTATTATTGATAATAAAAAAATAGATGAAGTTAATATTTATGAAGCTACTAAGTTAGCTATGAAAGAAGCTATTAATAATTGTAAGATTAAACCAGAACATGTACTAATAGATGCAATGAAACTAGATATACCTATTCCTACTACTAGTATAGTTAAAGGAGACTTATTATCTATTAGTATTAGTGCTGCGAGTGTTATTGCGAAAGTTACTCGTGATAGGATGATGTATGAATTAGATAAAAAATATCCAATGTATAATTTTAAAAATAATAAAGGATATCCTACAAAAGACCATATAGAAGCAATTAAGAAGCATGGAATAATCAAAGAACATAGAAAGAGTTTTGGTCCAGTTAGAGATGTTTTGTTAAAACAAGAAACTTTGGATGTTTGGAGATGATTTTATGTGTATAGAAGAAAATGGAGATTTTTTATTAACACAGATAATTACTTATCTTGGTAATAAAAGATCTCTTCTTGATTTTATTGGTAAAGCTGTTAAAGAAGTACTTTAGCATGATCATAAAGTTAGAATGGATATAGTAGATTTATTCTCTGGATCTGGTATTGTTTCTAGATACTTTAAAAAATATAGTAATCATTTAATTACTAATGACTTAGATGGTTATTCTTATACATTAAATGAATGTTATTTAGCTAATAAGAGTGATATTAATATTACTATGCTTAGATACTATAGTAAATTAGAAGATGGCTTAAAAGAGTTAAAACCTGGTTTTATTACGGAGTTATATGCTCCTAGTAATGATAATAATATAAAAGCTGGGGAGAGAGTCTTTTATACTACTCGTAATGCTATGTATATAGATACGGCAGTTAAAATAATTAATAGTTTTCCTAAGTACATTAGGCCTTTCTTTTTAGGGCCATTACTTACAGAAGCATCTATTAAGAATAATACTGCTGGAGTATTTAAAGGTTTTTATAAAGACAGAGATACTGGTATTGGTATGTTTGGTGGTACTGGTAATAATGCTTTATCTAGAATAAAGAGTGATATAGAAATACCTTTTCCTGTCTTTAGTAATTTTGAATGTAAAGTTACTAATTATATGGAAGATGCTAATCAACTTGTTAAAGAACTTGATCATGTTGATTTAATGTATATTGATCCTCCATATAATCAACATCCTTATGGTTCTAATTATTTTATGTTAAATTTAATTAATGATTATGAGAAACCACTTAATATTAGTAAAGTAGCTGGTATACCTAGTGATTGGCATAGATCAGATTACAATCATAAACAATTAGCTTTAACTTCTTTAAAAAACTTATGTAATAATTGTAATAGTGATTATATACTTATATCTTTTAATAATGAAGGATTTATTAGTAGAGAAGAAATGGTAGATATGTTATCTACTATAGGTAAAGTAAAAATATTTAGAAAAAAATATAATACTTATAAAGCTTCTAGAAATTTAAAGAATAGAAATTTGTATACTTATGAATATTTATTTTTAGTTAAAAAGAGTAATTAATTTGTAAAAAGAATGTTAATGGTGTATAACAATTATTTGACAAATAAGAATTTTGCTTGTATAAGTTTTAATTGAGGTGGTTTTGTGGCTAAGAATTTAGTTATAGTGGAGTCTCCTAGTAAGAGTCGTACTATTGGTAAATATTTAGGTAAAGATTATAAAGTTGTTTCTTCTAAAGGCCATATAAGAGATTTAGCAACTAGTGGTAAATATGGATTAGGTGTTGATATAGAGAATGGTTTTAAGCCTAGTTATATAGCTATTCCTGGTAAAGGGAATGTTATTAAAGAGTTAAAAGCTGATGTTAAAGATTCTGATATGGTATATCTTGCAAGCGACCCAGATAGAGAGGGAGAAGCTATTGCTTGGCACTTAAAAGATGTTTTAGGAATAGACGATAAAAAGTATAGAAGAGTTAGATTTAATGAGATTACTAAGAATAAAGTATTAGAAGCTATTGATAATTATACTGATATTGATGATGATTTAGTTAAATCTCAAGAGACTCGTAGAATACTCGATAGAATTATTGGTTTTAGACTTAGTAAATTATTACAGAGTAAAATAAATGCGAAGAGTGCTGGTAGAGTACAGAGTGTAGCATTAAAGTTAATTGTCGATAGAGAGCGTGAAATAGAGGCTTTTGTACCAGAAGAGTATTGGACTATTACAGCTCATTTTAAAGATTATGATGCTGTATACTTTAGGTATAAAGATAAAGATGTTAAGTTAAAGAGTGAAGCTGAAGCTGATGAAGTACTTAATAATATAGATGATACTTATATAGTTGAATCTATAGATAAAAAGAATAAGAAAAGAAGTAGTAAACCACCATTTATTACTAGTACTTTGCAACAAGAAGCTTCTACTAAGTTAGGTTTTTCTGCTAAGAAAACAATGAATATAGCTCAAAAGTTATATGAAGGTATTGATCTTGGTAGTGAGAGAGCTGGTCTTATTACTTATATGAGAACAGATTCTATTAGATTATCTGATGAGTTTATTGTGGCTACTAAGACATATATTGAAAAAGAGTATGGTAAAGACTATGTTGGTTATGTTAAGAAGAGCAAGTCAACAGAAAATGTTCAAGATGCTCATGAAGGTATTAGACCAACTAGTATAGATAGAGAACCTAAGAAGATTAAAGAATACTTAGATGGTGATGAATTTAAATTATACAGTTTGATTTATAAGAGAGCTCTTGCTTCTTTAATGGCTGATGCTATATTTGATCAAACGACAATTGTTTTGAATAACAATGATTATAAATTTAAGACTACTGGTAGTGTTATTGTATTTGATGGTTACTTAAAAGTATATGGTGATTATGAATCTAGTGAAGATACTATACTACCAGAGTTTAAAGATGGAGAAGAAGAGAAGACTAAAGATGTTGAGAAAGAACAACACTTTACTAAGCCTCCTTCTAGATATACTGAAGCTAAGTTAATTAAAGAGATGGAAGAGTTAGGTATTGGTAGACCAAGTACTTATGCGACTATTCTTGATACAATTAGAACACGTAATTACGTAGAGATGCAAGATAAGAAATTTGTTCCTACAGAGATTGGCTTCACAACGACAGATAAACTACAAGAATTCTTTAGTGATATTATCAATGTTAAATATACTAGTGATATGGAAACAGACTTAGATAAGATTGCAGAAGGAAAGTTAGTTTGGAACGAAGTATTAGATGATTTCTGGAAATTATTTGATTCTCGTATTAAGAAAGCTTTTGATGATATGGAGAAAACACCAGCTAAAGAAACTGGTGAGATGTGTCCAGAATGTGGTTCACCTCTTGTTATTAGAAAAGGTAAGTATGGAGAGTTTGTAGCTTGTTCTAATTATCCTACTTGTAAATATATTCAGAAAGAGAAAAAAGAAGAGAAAGTTATTATGGATTGTCCTATTTGTAAGAAAGGACAAATTGTCGAGAGAAAGACTAGGAAAGGTAAGATATTCTGGGGCTGTAATAATTATCCAAAGTGTAAAACAGCTACCTGGGATAAACCTACTGGAGAGTTATGTCCAAGTTGTGGCAAACTCTTAGTAGAAGATAAAGACGGATGTGTCAAATGTATGGAGTGTGACTATGTTAAGTGACACTCTTTTTTGATAATTTGACGTAAAGGTGATATGATATAAATGATGGGGTGATATCATGGCAGGTTATTATATTGTTGCAAAAGTTCTTAAAAAGATGGAATATTATTTAGTAAAAATAGATGATGGAAATGATTTAAAGACTATTGATTTGTATACTAGTAAATTTGAAGATAAGAAATCTTTTTTAAATCATTTAGCTGATCATAATTTAAAATTAGATGATGATGTAGATTTATTTATTGCCAGCAACTATAGAGACTACATTAGACGTAGAGAGATAGTATATGGTGATAATGAAGTAGCTAAATTTGCTAAAGAAAGTGTTGTTAATACTCTTCCTTGTAGTACTAAATTCTTAAATATGATGAAGTATTCAAAGACTTTTCCTGAACTTGTAGAAAAGAATTATTATGTAATAATGAAAAAGTATAAGGAAGCTATTAATAATTCAATGTTTAAGTCTAAGATTTCATTAAATAATAAGAATTTTTGGATTAAAGATAATTATTTGATGGGTAGAGATGCAATATATGCCATGGAAGATTATGAAAAGAATATTAAAGATTTAGATGAAGAAGAACTTAAAAATAAGTTTAGAGAAAAATTAGATTTAGATAATGATAGAAAAGTTTTAAATGATTCTCTATTGATTAAATTTAGAGAAGGTATGGATCAAATGATGTTTGTGAATGATGCTAGTGGTACTGTTCATTTAAAGAATGTTTACTTAGAAAATATTCCTGATAATAGTTCACTTAATAAATCTAAACATATTGGTAATATGAATTCTAAGACAAGTAAACTTACTATTCCGTATGATTATATGAGTAAGACTGCTGATGGAGTTAAAGTTAATGAAATATTATCATTTTTAACTAATTTTAATTCTATGCCTATTCATAGTATAACTTCTACTGAAGATGGAAAATATAATATAGATTTTGATGTACTTGAGGATAAATTTGGTTTTAAATATACAGAAGAAGATAAGAAAGTACTTAATAAATTATTAGGTGCTCCTATAAAGAAAAACTTATTCTTTGTACAAATGTATTCTGATGAAAATCATCAGTATTCTGCTGCTAGTGAAGAGGCACGTGAACAGTATAAAAGAGATTTACAAAAGACTTTAGTTAAATATAGAGATAATCATCCTGCTATGTATGTTAAAGCTTATAATTTCTGTGAAATACATTCTAGAATGATATCTAAAGATATAGGTAAGAAAGAAAGCTATGTTAGATAAAGAGGAAGAAGAAGTTACTAAACTTATTAATCCTTACTTAGATTATCTTAAGTATGAGAAGAATTATTCTAATTATACAGTTTTAAGTTATAAAGAAGATTTAGTTGAATACTTATTATTTATTAATAAAGAAGGACTTAAATATAATAAAATTAAATATAGTGATTTAAGATTTTATTTAATGTATTTAAAAGATACTAGGCATGATACTAATTCTTCTATAGATAGAAAGTTAAGTAGTTTAAGAGGATATTATAATTATCTAGCTAATGAAGGTACTGTTTCTAGTAATCCTTTTTCTTTAGTTAGTGGTCCTAAGAAAGAAAAGAAATTACCTAGATTTTTTGAATATGCTGAGTTAGAAGAGTTATTTGAAGTTCCTGATTTAAGGAAAAAGACTGGACAAAGAGATAGATTAATACTGGAAATGTTATATGCTACTGGAGTTCGAGTAGGAGAACTTGTTAGTATTAAAGTTAAAGATATAGATACTCGAGAACAGACTATTAAGATACTAGGTAAAGGTAATAAAGAGAGATATGTTAGGTATGGAGATTATGCTGCTAAATATCTTAATCTATATTTAGGTGATGGCTATATATTACTTAATACTAATAATAGTCCATATCTATTTATAAACGATAGAGGTGGAGTACTTACTGAGAGAGGTATTAGATATATACTAGATAAGATTATTAATAAGACTAGTATAGATAAAAAGATATCTCCACATATGCTTAGACATTCATTCGCAACACACTTACTTAATAATGGCTGTAGTCTACTTACAGTACAAAAATTACTGGGACATGAATCAATAAAAGCTACACAGATTTATACTCATGTCTCTACTGATAGATTAAAAGAGGTTTATAGGAATAGTTTTCCTAGAGCTAGTAATAAAAAATAATTTATTTATCCGTTGATAAATAATTGTTTTTTTTATATAAATTAGTTATAATATTATTGTTTTAGGTGTTATTATGGGTGAGGTTAAATTTGATGATGTAGAATCATTGTATAAAAGAATAAAGCCTTTATTAAAATTAAAACAAAAATTGTTTAAAAAATTAGGTTATGAGGTTGGTATAAACAATATATGGTTATTTTTAGTAGAAACTAAATGGAAGGTTTCTCATAACTTAACTTTATATGATATTGTGAATGACATAATGATACTTGATTATAGAGAACTTAAAGATTTTTATGGAGGGTGAAGTTTATGAAAAAGACTTGGCATATTGCGATAGTTACAGTTCTATTTATAGGTTTAATAGTAGGAATTTGTTTTTTATTTAAACCACTTTTTAGTAATTTAAAATTTGGTTTAGATTTACAAGGAGGATTCGAAGTACTTTATAAAGCTAAAAGTATAGATGGATCTAAGATGAATCATCAAAAGATAATGGCTACATATAAAACATTATCTAAGAGAATAGATAGTCTCGGTGTTAGTGAGCCAGAGATTACTGTAGAAGGAAATGATAAAATAAGAGTTAAATTAGCTGGAGTTAAGAATCCGGATGAAGCTAGAACACAACTTTCTACAGTTGCAACATTATCATTCAGAGATGTAGATGATAAATTACTTATGTCTAGTGATGTTTTAACTGCTGGAGGAGCAAAGATAGGTAGAGATGCTGCTGGTAGACCAGCAGTAGCACTTAGTGTTAAAGATAAAGGTAAGTTCTTTGAAGTTACTAATAAGATTAAAGATTATGATAAAGGAAGAAATTTAATCGTTATTTGGTTAGACTTTGAAGATGGTAAGAGTAGTTATTCTAGTGAAGGAAATAAATGTGGTACTAGTGGTTCTAAATGTTTAAGTGCTGCTAGTGTATCTCAAGGATTTGCTAGTGATGTTATTATTCAAGGTAACTTTACAGAAGATGAAGTTAGTAATTTAGTTGATTTAATTAATAGTGGTTCACTTCCTGCTAAGTTAGAGGAAGTATCATCTACAACTGTAGGAGCTAGTTTTGGTGATAGAACACTTTCTACAACATTTACAGCAGGTGTTATTGGAATAAGTGCTATTATAATATTCTTATTAATTGTTTATCACTTTGCTGGATTTATATCTAGTGTATCTATTATGATTTATTCATTCTTAGTATTCTTACTTTTCTGGCTAGTAGGTGGAGTACTTACTCTTCCTGGAATAGCTGCTTTAGTTCTTGGTATAGGTATGGCAGTTGATTCTAATATTATTATGTTTGCTAGAATAAAAGATGAATTATATAAAGGTAAAAGTTTAGGAAATGCTTTTAAAGAAGGATCTAAGTCTAGTATTAGTGCGATAGTGGATGCTAATATAACGACATTTATTGTAGCTCTAATTATGTTTAATTTTGGTGAATCTTCTATTAAAGGATTTGCTACTATGTTAATGATTACAGTTATAGTAACAATGTTTACTATGGTATTCTTAACTAAACTAATAATGAAGTTATTTGTAAGTGGTGGATATTTTGATAACAAGACTAATTTATTTATAAATGTTAATAAGAAAGATATTCCTAATGTAAGTCGAGGAGAAGAAGTTAAGAAAGTTCCATTTGGAAAAGTTAATTTCTTAGGACATGCTAAATACTTTGCTTTAGTCTCATTAATAATTATTATTGTAGGTGGAATAGTAATTGCTGTTAAAGGTTTAAATCTTGGTATTGATTATAGATCTGGTACTAGTATTACTATTGTTAGTGAAGAAGATATTAGTAAAGATGATATAGCTAATGATTTAAAGAAATATAAATTAGAAATGAGTAGTTATGAAACTGATGATGAAGAAATTATCTTTAAGATAGATGATGCTTTATCTGCTAAAGAAGTTAGAGAGATAAATAAATATTTTGAAGATAAATATAGTGCTAAAGTTAATATTGGTGTTGTATCTAATGTAGTACAAAGAGAATTAGTTAAGAATGCTATCTTAGCAGTACTTGCATCACTTGTTGGAATAATTTTATATGTATCTATTAGATTTAGATTTAGTTATGCAATGGGTGGTATAGTAGCATTATTACACGATGTAGCTATTATGTTTGTATTCTTTGCCTTCACTAGATTTGAAGTATCTTCTATGTTTATAGCAGCTGTTCTTGCAATAATTGGTTATTCAATAAACGATACAATTGTCTTATTCGATAGATTTAGAGAAGAAATTGCTAAATACGATAAGAAGATGACTAAAGAAGCGTTACAAGAAGTTTGTAATAAAGCTGTTCAAGCTACATTTAATAGAACAATATTTACAACAGTTACAACATTACTACCTATAATTGCTTTAATGGTATTAGGTACTAATGATATATTGACATTTAATGTGGCTATGTTGGTTGGTTTACTTTCTGGTACTTATTCATCTATTATGATTGCAACATTTGTATTCTTAGCTATAGAAAAACATTATATAGATAAACCTCGTAAGAAAAAACGTATTTATACTGATGAATTTGAAGAGAGGAAGATTAAGGGAATAAATTGTTAAGGAGGTGATCTCCGGTTGTCTAGAAATCAAGATACTATTACTTATGATGATGTTTTAAAAAGAGTTAAAACTTATATAACAAGTCCAAAAGAATTAAAAGTTATTGATAAAGCTTATGCTCTCGCTCATGAAAAACATGAGGGACAATATAGAAAATCCGGGGAGCCTTATATCATACATCCACTTAATGTGGCTTTAATTCTTACAGATATATATGCTGATTATGAGACTATTTCAGCAGGTCTTTTACATGACGTTTTGGAAGACTGTGATTGTACTGTAGAAGAGATGGAGAGTATTGTTGGTAAAAATATTACTAAGATAGTACAAGGAGTTACTAAACTATCAAAGATTCACTTTTCTACAGAGAATGAATACTTAATAGATTATTATAAAAAAATAATTGTAGGTATGAGTGAAGATGTACGTGTTATTATTGTTAAACTTGCGGATAGACTTCACAATATGAGAACACTTTGGGCTATACCTAAAGAAAGTCAAAAAAGAAAAGCTCATGAAGCTTTAGAGATACTTGCTCCTATAGGAGATCATTTGGGAATACACAGAATTAAAGCCGAGTTAGAGGACTTGTCTTTAAGATACTTAAAACCAGATGTTTATTACGATATAGCTGAACATATTAATAAAGCTAAACTAAATAGGGAACAAACTATCTTAGAAATGCAGAAAGAGTTATCTGACTTACTTACTGAGCATCATATTAATCATGAAATTAAAGGTAGAGCTAAAAGTATATATAGTATTTATAATAAACTTAATGCGGGTAAAAAATTTAGTAATATTTATGATATGTTAGGTCTTAGAATACTAGTTAATACAGAACAAGATTGTTATTTAGCTCTAGGTATAATTCATTCTAAGTTTAGACCTATGCCTCATAGATTTAAAGACTATATAGCTATGCCTAAACCTAATATGTATCAGTCTCTTCATACGACAGTTTTTGGAATAGATGCAACACTATTTGAAATACAGATTAGAACGTATGACATGGATGAAGTAGATGAGAATGGTATTGCTTCACACTGGTCATATAAAGAGAATAGAGGAAGTAATGTAGCAGCTAATCTTCAGACTACAACAGAACAGAAATTACAATTCTTTAAATCAATAATAGATTTATCACAAGATCATATGAGTAGTGAAGAGTTTGTTAATTCTGTTAAAGATGAAGTATTAAATAATAATATTTATTGTTTTACTCCTAAGGGTGATGTTATAGAACTACCTAGAGGGGCTACTCCAATAGACTTTGCCTATAAGATTCATACTAAAGTTGGAGAAACTATGGTAGGAGCTATCGTAAATGATAGTATTGTAACACTTGATTATGAATTACAAGATAATGATATAGTTAAGATTAATACTAATAAGAGTGCAACTCCTTCTCGTGAGTGGCTTACAATGTGTAAGGCTACACAGACTAAGAACAAGATAAAGAACTTCTTCACAAAGAATGATCGTGAAGTATATATAGAAAAAGGTAAATATATTTTAGAGAAAACTCTTAAAAAGAGAAAGATAACTCTAAGTGATTTTTATAAAGATGAAAATATTAAAACTATATGTGATGAAATTAAAGATGTTAAGAGTTTAGATGATATTTATTTAAATATTGGTAATGAAAAACTTTCTGCGACAACAGTAGTTAATACTATTTATAAAGAAGAAGTAAAGAAAACTTCTTTTAAGAAAGTTACTACTCCAGAAGAGTTTGATACTGAAGTTATTGTTAGTGGTATAGATAAAGTTAAAGTTAATTTAGCTCATTGCTGTTATCCAGTATATGGTGATGAAATAATTGGTTATATTACTAAGACTAATGGTATTAGTGTACATAGAGTTAATTGCCGTAACTTAGATGATATTGAAGAGAGACTTGTTGATGTTAAGTGGGGAGAACATAATAATAAGAAATATTTATCTTACTTAACTATTTATTCTAATAGTAGAGATAATCATATGTTAGATATACTACAGACATTAACAGGCTTAAACTTTAGTATAGAAGAAGCTAAAGTAGTTAATAGTGATTCTAATATGGTATATCAAATTAGTATTTATGTTACTAGTTTAGAACAATTAGATAAGATATTATTAACTCTTAATAATAGTAAATATATTGATAATGTAGAGAGGACTTTT
>CAZALI010000021.1:0-17111 GCA_964486215.1 uncultured Muribaculaceae bacterium | reverse complement strand
AATATTCATTTTCTCCACTACGATATATTCTTCTTTTAATAGATATTTCAGTATATGGAATATTTAGATAATGATCACTATTATCAAATATTAATTCTACATAAGCTACATTTAATGGGTTTCTTGTTTTAGATCCGGAAAAGATAATATCTTGCATAGAAGAAGATCCTCTTAAAGATTTAACTGATTGTTCTCCTAAGACCCATCTAACAGCATCAACAATATTACTTTTACCTGAGCCATTTGGTCCGACAATACAGGTAATATCATTATCTAATTTTATATCAATTTTCTCAGCAAAAGATTTAAAACCGCTTGCGATTATTTCTTTTAAGTACATATTATTCACCTTGTTTAATTATACTATATTTTATCCATTTAAACAAATAAAAATCCAGCAATGCTGGATTTATTAATTAGTTATCTACAATCAGTTGCACCATGACAATCTCTATCATCATAACTAGAGCTTGATGATGAACTACTTGATGTCCAATAAGATGCACCATGGTCTGCCAAGTTTCTATGAGACCAAGCATTAGTCCAAGCTGCATAGTATTCATTACTACTTGGTGGGACTACACCATTACCACCATTACATCTTGATCCACTATTCCGATATACGTTTACCCATTTAGTTCCATCCCATTCAAATAATCTGTATCCATCATAATCTTCATCACATACTCTATCGCCTTCACCATGATAACTATTATTAAAGCTTTCGGCATAATAATACTTACCATTATATTTTCCTAGACCATAGGCAGTAGTATCTTCATCTACTGCGGCTGCGGCATGGTGTGTAATTGGGATGCTGCTTACACTGGGAGTTGAAGTGGATGAGCTAGATGAACTCCCACTACTTGGTGATGAACTTCCTGAAGAACTACTTGATGAACTACTTGATGAACTGCTAGAACTAGATGAACTCCCACTACCTGAGGAGCTACTAGAAGTAGAATTTGCAGCTAAGATTCTACCATTACAGTACAAAGTAGCTTTATATTTATAGTGATTTCCAACTTTTTTAACTACTACTTTAGTTTGATTAGGATCACAAGGTGTTTTACGATCTAAATCTGTTATTTTTCCTATATATTTTCTACCATGTAATGTACCATATGTTACTACTGCGCCATCTTCTAATTCTTGTGGATTGGCATTAAAGTATTGTTGAGCAGCTACTATTAAAGATTTCTTTTGTGATTTTATATAATTCTTTTTACCATTATTAATTAGTAGAGAAACGGATCCTATACCTATTGCCATAACTATACCTAGAATTGTAATGGTAGCTAATAACTCTACCATCGTAAATGCTTTTCTATCTTTCATGTTAATCTCCTCTTATTCATCTTTTTTTGTTTGATCTTCTGGAGTTTTATTTTTCATTTTCTTTAATAATAGTACAAGTCCTACAACAATTACTATTAAGATTATTGATAATAATGGTCTAAATCTAAACCAAGCTAAGGCAATAACTACAAGTGAAATGGCTAATCCTAATACAAATGATACTAAACCACTAGCAAATCCTACAAGACCACCTAAGATTGGTACAAAGTTAGCTAATTTTTGAAGTGGTGCGAATAGTGAATTAATACCACCTATTATTAAGATAATACCTAAAATTCTTAATAACCATTTGATAAAGTTATTTTCATTAGTCATATCTTGTAGTATTTCTGCTCCTGTGTGAACTCCTTCTTTAATTCTATAAACTGCTTTTCCACTCTTAGCTATAAACTTAGAGAATGTTTCTCCATTTTGTACAGCTAATACAGTAGCAGAATCTGAATCATTATATTTAAATGATATTCTAATATTGCCTATTTCTGGAGTACCAGATTCTGGTATATTGTCTATATAGTTTCCAGATATTTTTAATCCTTCTTTTTTATTAATATATTCAGTTGTTAATTGTTCATTACCTACAGATTTATCAGTACTTAAGTTATCTTGTAAATCTTTAGATAAAGTGAAAGCTCCTAACTTAACATTATCTGCTAGATATGTATTATTTTCATATGGCATAGATGTTGGATTAGAATGTCCACTTTCTTTAAATTCACTAGAGTCTACTAATTCATCTTTCCATTCTTTTTTGTACTCACAATGTTCATTATTATTGTCATCTGTACTACATTCTTCTGTCCATTGATACATTTCTACAGTTCTAATCATCTTAGCAGATTTTACTTTTATACCAAATGTATCATCTACTAATTCATTAGCATTAGTAAGATCTATCTTACCATTAGTAGCAATTAATTTGCCTTCATTTTTGCTATCTACTTTGTCTGATTTAACTTCGATGTATGTTTTTCTTGCTTCACTTATGGCTTTTTGTGTTTTTACTGTTCTACCTTCGTTGTACCATAATAAACAAATACCTATTATTACTAGTATAATTCCACCTAGAATTCCACCAGTTTTATTTTTCCCTTTCATTATCTCACCTCTATTATGTATTATAGAATAATTTATGGATAAAAAAAAGAGAAAATGCCAAATTAGACATTTTCTTCTTTCTTTTCTTTCTTCTTTGGTTTAGGTAGAGCTTCTTTACGAGAGAAATCTTCTCTTCCTCTCTTATCTTTACCTAGAGCCTTAACTAGTATTTCATCTCCGACATTAACAACATCAGTTACTTTGTTTACTCTTTCGTGAGCTAGTTGAGAGATATGAACCATTCCTTCACAACCAGGCCATAATTCTATAAAGCAACCAAAGTCTTCTACTTTAATAACTTTAGCACTATAGATCTTTCCTGGTTCTACTTCACGAACAATATCTTCTATCATTTGACGAGCTTTATCAATTATATCTTGATCTGTATGATAGATAATTACTTGACCATCGTCTTCAATATCAATCTTTACAGCATTAACATTAGTTACTTCAGTTACATCAGATGAATCACAGATAATCTTAGTAATAGTTTCTCCTCCACGACCAATAACATCTTTGATCTTAGCTGGATCTATCATAAATGTTTCCATCTTAGGAGCATATTTAGATACTTCTTTTCTTGGCTCTTTAATAGTTTTTTCTACTAATTTTAATATTTCCATACGAGCTTTTTTAGCTTGAGCTAAAGCTTCTTTTAGAATATTTTCAGTAATACCTTTAATCTTAATATCCATTTGTAGAGCAGTTATTCCTTCTTTAGAACCAGCTACTTTGAAGTCCATATCACCTAAGTGATCCTCCATACCTTGAATATCAGTCAAAATAGTATAATCATCATTATTAGTAATTAAGCCCATAGCAATACCAGCAACTGGAGCTTTTATTGGAACACCAGCAGTCATTAGAGCCATACAACCAGCAGTAATTGAAGCTTGGGAAGATGATCCGTTTGATTCTAGAATTTCTGATACAACTCTAATTGTATATGGGAATTTTTCTTCACTAGGAATGATTGGAGATAAGGCTTTTTCTCCTAGAGCACCATGTCCTATTTCTCTTCTTCCTGGAGCTCCATATCTTCCTGTTTCACCTACAGCAAATTGTGGGAAGTTATAGTGAAGCATAAATCTCTTTTGATCTTCTAGACCTAAATCATCTATTACTTGATGTTCTCCTAGAGCACCTAGAGTTACAGTTGAAAGACTTTGTGTCTCTCCTCTAGTAAATAGAGCTGAACCATGTGTTCTTGGAAGTAAGTCTATATCAGCACTTAACTTTCTTATTTCATCTTTCTTTCTTCCATCTGGTCTTATACCTTCATCAACAACGATACTTCTAAATAATTTATATTGAAGAGATTCAAATACTAAGTCCACTTTAGCAAGTAATTCTTTTAATTCATCTGGTTTTAATTCATCTTCATACTTAGTATTATATTCTTCTAATAAATCTTCTTTTATAGTATCTATAGCATCATTTCTCTTTAATTTTTCTTTTAAGTGTAGAGCTTTATATAATTTCTTTTCTATCTTATTAGTAATTTCTTCTACTAATTCATCTTCTGGAGTTAGAGTTTCATACTCCATCTTTTCTACACCAATCTTTTTAATAATATCATTTTCAAATTTAATTAACTTCTTAATTTCTTTATGAGCTAACATTAATGCTTCTAACATAGTTTCTTCTGATAATTCATGAGCAGATGATTCAACCATATTGATAGCATCTTTAGTACCAGCTACTGTTAAGTCTAGTAGAGAGTCTTCTAATTCTTCTGCACCTGGATTAATTACTAATTTATCATTTATTAATCCTACTTTAACGCCAGCTATTGGTCCATCAAATGGAATCTTAGAAATAGATACAGCTAGAGATGATCCTAACATAGCAGCTAGTTCTGGTGAACAATCTTGATCTACTGATAGAACAGTTGAGATAACTTGTACTTCATTCTTAAATCCTTCTGGGAATAATGGCCTCATTGGTCTATCAATCATACGAGAAGCTAGTGTTGCGGAATCACTTGGTCTTCCCTCTCTCTTAATAAATCCACCTGGTATTTTTCCTACTGAGTATAATTTTTCACGATAATTAACTGTTAATGGAAAAAAGTCTGATAATAAGTTAACTGTTTTACTTACAACAGCTACACTTAATACAACAGTATCTCCATATCTAACAAGTACTGCTCCATCAGCTTGCTTAGCTAGTTCTCCATGTTCTACAATTATTTTCTTACCATGAAAATCCAATTCAAATTTCTTCATATATAATCCTTTCCAAAAAAATAGACACCGAAAAAATGTGTCTACTTTCTTAATCCTAATTTTTTAATAACTTCACGATAACTCTTGATGTCTTTCTTAGCAAGATACTTAAGTAAGTTCTTTCTTTGTCCAACTTTCTTTAGAAGTCCACGATTAGAATGATAATCATGCTTATGCTCTTTTAAGTGATTAGTTAAGTTATTAATTTCTTCAGTTAAAATAGCTATTTGAACTTCAGTTGAACCAGTATCGTTTTTGCTTTTAGCAAAATCTTTAATTAATTTTGCTTTAGCTTCTTTTGTTAAAGCCATAATACACTTCCTTTCTTTTAATACACTATAGCCAAGTAAAGGTCGGAAGATTCCACTACCTCGCCATAGCAACATAGATATTATATTATATTTTTTTCTTTTTGGCAATCTTAATTTTAGTTTTTTTCTTTACTTTAGCTTTTCTTGGATTATAATTACTCATCATAGTTTTAATAATTTCTTCAGAGTCTTTTCTTTCAACTACCAATTTAAAGTATTCATATAAAACATTACTATATCTTACTTTTCTTTCTTTAATGTATTTAGCATTCGTATAGCAGTCATCTATATGAGATGTGAATAAGACGTGATACTTTTTAAATACTGGATCATAATATGTTATATTTTCCCAACTATTTATATAGGTACTAGTATGGTAGACATCTTCTCCAGTCTGTAAGTCTATTCCTTCGAATTGTAATTTATACTCACAATCAGGCATTATACTTATTTCATCTCTATCTTTTAGTTTATGTCTATCAAATGGATCATAATAGTTATTTGTTTCTTTAATTTCATAACTAACAGGATATACTAAGTTTAATTTATCTTCTTTTTTCATACTATCACTTCCCAATTATATAGTTATACTTCATAATTTTATTATACATCTTTTTTAATTAATGATATAATATTTTTATAATGGAGTTGGGAATATGAAAAAGAATATTATTATTGGGATTGCTATTATTATAGCTATAGTAGTTGGATACTTAATTTATACTTTTATTAGTCCTTCTACTGTTAAATTTTTAAATAAAAATGGCTATATTAAAGATAAAGTTGAAGTTGGAAACTACAGTAAAGTACTTACTAATAATACATTTGATGAATATTATGATAAGACTGATGCTGGTTTTTTAGATGAGTATAAAGAATATACTATTTCACCTGAAAGTAATAATTTTATTTATAAATATTTATTTACTAAAGAGACTGATATTAATAATACATTGACAATAATATATAATTTTGAAAATAAAAAAACTACATATGAATATTTAATTATGAATAATACAGACTATTCTATGCTTGCATTATCTGGTATGTATCAAGATAATAGTTTAACTTGTAATGTACAAGATAATAAAAGAATATCTAAAAGTTTACTAAATAACTATTGTGGTACTGTTAAAGAAGAATTAATTAAATTTATAGATGAAAGAAATATATTAACTAGTAATGATAAATTTATGAATGATGTTTTGGAGAATAACTTATGAAAAGAATCAGTAATATAATTAAAAGTCTATGTACATTCTTAATATTTTATTATAGTAATTATCTACAATATATACCTGTGATGTTATTTAATATTAAGAATATTACGCCTAAGATAAGAGTTTTATTGTCAGCTTTTTCTACTGTTATTTGTCTATTTATTTTATACTTTATGTATAGAGATGAGCTTAGAAAAGAATGGAAAATATTCAGTAAGAAAAAACTTGAGTGTTTAAATACTGGTTTTATCTTTTGGATACTTGGTTTTATTATTATGCTTAGTTCTAATATCTTAATATCAGTAGTATTTAAAGGTACTGGTGCTGGTAATGAAAAGATAGTTCAAAAGATGATAACTGCTCTACCTCTAGTTATGTTTATAGATGCTGGTATTATGGCTCCATTTAATGAAGAGATAACTTTTAGAAAAGCTTTTAAAAATCTCTTTAATAATCACAAAGTTCTTTGTGTATTACTAAGTGGATTAGTATTTGGTTTCTTACATGTATATGGTACAGCTAATAGTTTAGTTGATTTTCTATATATTATTCCATATGGTAGTTTTGGAGCTTGTTTTATGATAGCTTATTATAAGACAAATACTTTCTTTACTAGTTATATATTCCATACTCTGCATAATGTTCTTTTAATAGGTATTTCTATTATTATATAAAAAAGTCATTAGTTCTTACTAATGACTTTTGGTTTTCTTATAGTTATTTTATCTATAATAGATACAATTATTACTATTAGAAATTCAATTAATATTACTAATAAATATTCTTTATAATAATTCTTTAATACTATTCTATCTAAATTAAATATTACATATATTAGATGATAAATTATTTGTACTAATAAATAACTTATAAGTACTAAGATATATGTTTCTTTAGTTTCATATTTTATAAAATTAAAAATAACTAAATTTATAAAACTAGATATAAATAATATCATGATATTAATAGTAAAAATATTTGATGAGATATCTTTACCTACAGAGAAATTCATAATGATATTAAAAATAATAGTACTAATAACGGATATTATGATTGAAAGTATATTCTTTTTTAAACTATATTTATTAAAAATAATGTTTTGAATATAGAATATGACTGGTAATAACAAAGATGACGATACAATATAAGTATTTAAAATATTAAATTTATGATAACTTAAAGTATTAAATAAAATAGTAAATGATGATAGTAAAAGTATATATATTGGACTATCATCATATTTTTCTTTATTCATCTTTTATATTATCAATTATATCATCTATATGTTTACCATATTCTAGAGATGTATCATAGATAAAAGTTAATTCTGGTACTTTCATAATATCATACATTGGAGCTAAACATTTTCTAATAAATGGAGCTGCTTTATTTAAACTAGCAGTAATTTCTTCTCTTTTCTTATCTTCTAGACAAGTAAAGTATACTTTAGCATAACTTAAATCAGATGATGTGGATACTTCTGTGATAGTAACAAATTTTAATTTTTCATCTTTAACTTCTGTCATGATTATTTTACTTATTTCTTCTTGAAAAGAATCATTTAATCTTTCAATACGAATATTCTTCATAACTACCTTTTAATCTCTACTAGTTCGTAGACTTCAATAATATCATTTTCTTTATAATCTTGACAGTTAGTTAGAGTAATACCACAATCCATATCTTTCTTTACTTCTTTAACACTTTCTTTTTCTCTTTGTAGAGTATTTACTTCTCCATTATAGACTACTACTCCATCTCTTATAATACGAGCTTTATTATTAATATTTATAGTACCATTTAAGACATGGCATCCAGCTATTAAACCAACTTTAGAGTATTTAAATATTTTTCTTATTTCTAGCTCTCCAACTACTTTTTCTTCATATTCTGGATCTAACATACCTTTCATAGCTTGTTCCATATCTTCTACTAATTTATAGATAATATCATAATTCTTAATAGTAATTCCATAACTCTTAGCTGTATCAAGTGTCTTATTATTAGCTCTTACATTAAAGCCAATTACTAAGGCATTTGAAGCAGAGGCTAGTACAATATCACTTTCTGTTACAGCACCAACATCAGCTCTAATGACTTTTACTTTGACACCTTCAATATCAATCTTTTCTAGAGCACTTTTAACAGCTTCTAGAGAACCATTAACGTCAACTTTTAAGACAACATTAATTTCTTTTTGTCCTTCTTGAATACGGCTGAATAAATCTTCTAGGCTCATACCAGTGAAGTTAGTATCAGCTGCTTTAGCACGTAGTGCTCTTTCGTCAGCTACTTTCTTAGCTTCTTTTTCGGATTCGAAAGCCATAAATTTATCTCCAGCATTAGGTACTTCAGATAGACCAGTTACTTCTACTGGAGTTGATGGTTTAGCTTCTACTATGTTTTGTCCTTTATCATTTTTTAGTGTTCTTACTTTACCATAGAAGTTACCAACAACTACTGGATCTCCTAAACGTAGTGTTCCACTTTGAATTAATAGTGTAGCAGTTGAACCCACTTTATCATCTTTCTTGGCTTCTATTACAGTACCTGTTGCATATCTTGATGGATTTGCTTTGTATTCATTCATTTCAGCTACTAATAAGATATTATCAAGTAATTCATTAACACCTTCTCCACTCTTAGCTGAAATCTTATTAACAATTACGTCTCCACCCCATTCTTCTGGAGTTAGACCAGCTTCTGTTAGTGAGGTTAAAGTCTTTTCAACATTAGCATCTGGTTTATCGATTTTATTAATAGCAACTATTATTGGTACTCCGGCAGCTTTAGCATGATCAATAGCTTCTTTTGTCTGTGGCATTACACCATCATCAGCAGCAACTATAATAATTACAATATCAGTTATTTGAGCTCCTCTAGCACGCATTTCAGTAAAAGCAGCATGTCCTGGAGTATCAATAAATGTGATTGACTTATCTTTATACTTAACTGAGTAAGCACCAATAGCTTGAGTAATTCCTCCTGCTTCTCCTGATACTACATCAGTATTTCTAATGTAGTCTAGAAGTGTTGTCTTACCATGATCGACATGTCCCATGATAGTAACTACTGGAGGTCTTTCTAGTAAGTCCTCTTCTTTATCATTTATTTCATAAGCTTCAAAGTTAGCTATATCTCTAGTTTCTTCACTCTTTAATTCTTTATTGTAGTCAGCAGCAATTACTTCAGCTGTATCATAATCAATAACATCATTTTGAGATAACATATTACCTAAAGACATAAGTTTCTTTATTATCTCAGTAGCAGATACTTCTAAGCTATCAGCTAAATCTTTTACAGTACTATTTTCTTTGAAAACAATAACATTTTCTTCTTTAGTAGTATTCTTCTGTAATTTTTTACGATGCTTATATATTTGTTTTCTTTCTTTTAAGAATTCTTTCTTATTTTCTTTACTTGGAGTTTTCTTTTTGACTTTTTCTATACTATGAGAATCATCTAAATCATACTTAGTGTTTTCAGCTAATTCTTCAGCTTTATCTTCTACTTCTTCTTCATCAAATTCTTCTGAAGTAGAATCTTCTTCATCTTCTGGAATATTATTATCTAGGACAACAATATCCATTTCATCAAGAACAGTATCTTCATTTTCTACTTTAATATCAAGACTTTCACATAAAGCTAGAATTTCTTCAACACTTTTTCCAACATCAAGAGCATATTCTTTTAAAGTCATATTATACACCTCACTTTTCTATTATATTTTTTATTTCTTCATATATATTATCCTCTATTATACATTCTAATTTCTTTTCTAATACTTTACTTTTACGAGCTTTTTCTAAAACAGCTAAATCTTTTTTTATATAAGCTCCTCTTCCATTCATTTTTCCTGTTTCATCTACAGAGACATTTCCTTCTTTATCACGAACAATTCTTAATAATTCTTTTTTAGGTAATTGTTCTTTAGTAACTATACAAGTTCTTAATGGTATCTTTCTTACTTTCATAATTACTCCTAACGGAAATTAATTCCTGCTTCACGAGCTTGATCAGTTGTCTTTATATCAATCTTGAAATGAGTTAGACGTGATGCTAGACGAGCATTTTGTCCTTTTTTACCTATAGCTAGTGAGAAGTTATCTCCATCAGCTATTACTAATGCTTCTTTCTTCTTTGGATCGGTAATAGCTACTTTTAAGTCTTTAGCTGGAGATAGGGCATTTTCAATAAAGATAGCTGGGTCTTCATCATATCTAACTATATCTAGTTTTTCTCCATTTAATTCTTCAATAATACGAGCTATTCTTGTACCTTTTTCTCCAATACAAGCTCCTATTGGATCTACATTCATATTTGTTGAATATACAGCTACTTTACTTCTAGCTCCAGCTTCACGAGCTACAGAGAAGATCATAACTGTACCATCATTAACTTCTGGTATTTCATTTTCAAATAATCTCTTTACAAAACCAAAGTGTGCTCTACTTAAAAGTACTACTAAGTTTCTACCATTATTATCTACTTTAGTAACATATACTTTTATTTTAGAACCCATAGTAATCTTTTCACCTGGAATGATATCTTTCTTAGGTAAGATACCATTTGTTCTACCAAGATCAATAAAATAGTTATCAGTATCTTCAAGTGATACAGTACCAATTAATAATTCATCTTGTTTATCACCAAATTCATCCATAATAGATGAACGTTCAGCTTCTCTTATCTTTTGAATTACTACTTGTTTAGCAGTAGAAGTAGCAACTCTTCCAAAGTCAGCTGGAGTTATTTCTTTATCAATAGAATCTCCTATCTCTAAAGTCTTATCTAGTTTCTTTGCATCACTTAATTTAATTTCTGTATCAGGATTGAAATACTCATTTGTTTTCTTTTCTTTCTTAGGTGGCTCTTTACCTTCTTCTTCAGCTTTCTTTACTTCTTCTTCATATTCTTGTTCTTCTTTTTCTTCTTCTTCTTTAGTATCAATATCTTCATTTTCAGCATATTCTTCAAAACGTTTTTCTTCGTATTCTTCTTTAGTTAATTTATCATCTGGTACAACAGTAAGAAATGATATAACTTTGATATCTCCTGTATCTCTATTGAATACTACTTTGACATTAGTCTTACCATAGTTTTTCTTATAAGCAGCAGTTAGGGCTGTTTCCATAGCAGAATACACTATTTCTGGATCAATATCTTTTTCTTTAACAATATTGTCTAGTGCTAATTTAAATTCTTTACCATTCATTTTTATCACCTTTTTCTTTAGAATAAATATCTAATTCATCGATATCTTTTAATAAATCTTTCTCTTTATCTAACACTTTATTTATAATACGTGATGCTTTAGTAACAGTATTTAAGTCTATTACTTCTTTACTATCTAGTACTATATTTAATACTTTCTTACCTTCAACATCTTCTTCATAGACATTATCTACAAAAACATTTAATTCATCTATTGATGTTCCAAGTAAATCAATTATTTTATCTTTCATAGAGCCTCCTATTAAAACAAATAAAACGGGAGTGGATATTTCTCCACTCCTTTCTAAAACGTATTATAACATATATATTTGAAAATTCAAAGCATTTATTCATTATTACCTAATATAAAACAAATAGTTATCTTCTTAAATTCTACAAAGTACATATCTTCATAGAAATAACAGTATGCATATTTTCTACAACTAAGATTATCAAGAGTCTTTTTATCAACACTCATAATCTTAATTGGTTCACCTAGTTTATTTATAATACTACTAATAACAGTCTCTGTTAGAGAATAGTCATTTTCTAACCAGTTATTAAAAATATCACTAAGACTATCCTTAGTAGAAATAATCTTTACTTTTTTAGAAGATATTTTAATACTAGATAAGAACTCTTCTTTATAATTATCTTTATCTAAGATAACAGCTTGGATATAAGATGGACTAGTTTTATAAGAAACATTATCTAATAAATCTTTTAAATAATTATTTAATTCTTTTATATTCATATTATTTTGCTTTTCCTTTTGTATTTGCTTTTTCACTATTTCTTCTAGTAAGCATCTCTTTATTAAATTTTATAGTTAATGTATCTAGTTTAGTTAATCCTATATGATCTATTAATTTAGTTAACTCTTCATCTAATATGTCTCTAGAGTCATAATCATCTTCTTTTTCTACTAAATCTACTAAGTTTAATATTTTATTATAATAACTATTAGTAATATTACAATTACTTAAAATATATTTTAAATATAATTTATCTATTTTATTATCAGATTCATTTCTTTTCCCTAAATCATCATAATAGTATTCACTTAAATAATATCTTTCCTGTGAAATACCTTTTTCTTTAGCTAAATTATTTATTAGATTTAGCATTTCATTATCATTAGTATTTTCTCCATTACCATATAAATAGCCATGATGAGTAATAGTAAAGATGGGATAATTTTTTTCAATCATTTTATTTTTAATAGCTTCATCTAATGATCCAGTGTATGTACATATACCTGGAGCTTTAATATTATTGTCTTCTTCTGGTACTAAGATTATAGATTCATTTGATAGTTCCATATCATCAGAAAAGTATGTATCTTCTACTCTTAATGATTCTAATGATGAATCATTTATATGATACTTTAATGGTTCAATAATAGCATATTTAAAATTACCTTGTTCTCCTATACCATTAATAGTAAAGTGAGTTGTTCTATCTGGTATATCATTATAGATACGAAATCTTTTACTAGCTATACTAAACTCATCTATATCATCAAATAAATAACTTAATTTTTTATTAATAACACTTCCTAAAATAAGAGAACCACTATAAGTATAATCACGATTATGAATTGGTGTTTTTAAAATACCATATTCAGGAAATTCTCTTACTTTTTTAATTAATACACAGTCATTTATAGAATACATATAATCACTCCAATAAATTATTTCTATTATACACTCTATTTTGTATATTTAATAGTATTTAAAATATCTTGTACTTTCTTCTTCTTATATAAAACATCTTGTGGTTTATTTTTATCTTTTAAAGACTCTATAGCATCTTTTGTACTTATAGGAGTTATTTTTACTATTAAAGTAATGCTCTTATTCTTTTTAATATATAGATATACTTGAGCAGTCAAATTATTTTTATTTATAACTACAAAGCCTTTATAACCATTATGTTCAATATTATCTATAACATCATATATTGTTGCCTGTTTATAGTTTTGTTTTAGTTTTTTTATATCACTAACTCTTTTATCAGCAAATTTAAATGAGATACGAAAATTACTTTGACGATTATCTAGTGTTTTAAAATTACCATCTTTTTGTTCTGTAAAAGTACCATCATTATCATAAGTAACTTTAATTGTACCAATATCATCTTTCATTTTAATATCTTTTGGATTTTTAAAACTATTGGATATATTCTTTTTACAACCAACTAAACTAAAAATAGCAATTATTACAATAATAATTCTTAATAATTTCATATTAATCCTTCCTAATATCTTCAAATATCTTATCTAGTTCTGTTTTGACTTCCCCATAATTAGTAGGCCACTTCATATAACCATGAGCATCTATTTCTTCTCCTTCTCTAGTAGTAATACTCATAGAAAAAGAATCTCCATCTAAAACATTTTTATCATTTTTATTAAAACCATTCCATTTTTCTACATGATTATCTTTTAATACTTTTTCTATTCTTTCTAAATCTTTTTTACTAACATTATATTCTTTAGCATTTTCTTCATCTTCACCTAATGGTTTTATTTTAACTGTACATTTATCATCACAATTAAGTTCATAAATTACATAACTATTAATGGCATAGCCATTAGTATATGTAAAATATAATCTTTTTATGGTTGTGATTTCTGGAGACTTTTTGAAAATAAAAAACAATATTATAACCATTACTAATAATACTATCATTACAATCACTTTTTCTTTCATATTATACCTCTATTTTGATTATATCATATTAATTCATAACGTCTTGCAATAATCCTATCATCTGAACAATATTTTATTACATATTTATTATCTTTCTTACAAATTATTATACCAATTGTTTTTTCTTGGTTTATCTTTCTTAAATTCTTATCAACATAGTTCATATATACTTGTATTTGTCCTATGTGCTCTTTCTTTTATTCAGTCACTTTAAGTTCAACAACTACATAACAATTATATTCTATATTAAATAATAACAAATCAATATAATTAAAAGTATTATCAATTTTAATTTTATATTCACTACCAATGAAACTAAATGAATTACCAAGTTTCTTCATAAATGATTCAATATCTTCTAAAATTAGTTTTTGCAATGCTTTTTCTGATATATTTTCAGAGTTAACACTATTTTTTATTATTATTGGATTCTTAACAAAATCTATTACATTTAATGTTTCTTTTTTAATTAAGTTATTTCTTGTATTCTTTGGTAATCTTTCGTATTCTTTTAATTTTATTTTTTCACGTAAACTTCTTACATTTATATTCTATTTTATACATAGATTAAGGTAATACAACAATTTATTTTCATCTTTTATAGGTAATAATTCTGTATAATGACTCCATGATAACTGTGTCGACAATGTCGACACTTTCTCTTTATTAAAGGTGCTATAGAATTGTTTCATCCTGAATATATTGTCGCCATATTTCCCGCCAGCTTCAGTCAACAATCTACCTATTTCAAAATATGTAATAACTCTGTGTTTTTCTTTTGAATAATCCTTTACTCTGTCATATATCTCATTATCAATTAATCTATCTTTTATTTCTTTGTAGTAATTCATAAATTTTATATAACCTCCTAATCGCATTATATAAAACTTATGTTTTATTTCAATTGTTTTTAGCTTATTTATCAATATTTTATTTTGACTGTAATTATTGATTAATTAATATTTTTTTAAACAAAATTTCTCCATACTTTTAACTTTTTATTATCTAATTCATAAATACCTAGTAATTTATTATTTTCATTTAAGAAAATTACTTTATCTTTAACATTATAAGTATTATCTAATTTTACTCCATGAGATATCTTCTCTTCTATTTCTTTATCTACTATTACTTTAGGATAATCTAAAGATTCTTCTATACTTATTAATTTATAATTATTATTTTCAATATCTTTTAGACTATAACTATTATCTAGTGAAAACTTATCTATTTTTGTTCTTATTAGCTTAGTCATAGTAGCTCCTATACCTAGAGTATTACCTATATCATTAATTAATGATCTAATATATGTTCCTTTTGAGACTAAGCATTTAAATGTTACTAAGTCGTCTTCTATATTTAGAACTTCTAAATCTTTTATTTCTACTTCTTTTTTAGGTAAAGTTACTTTTTCTCCATTACGAGCATATTCATATAACTTCTTACCTTTTACTTTTACTGATGAATATATAGGTACTTCTTGAAGATAAGTCTTTTTATAAGACAAAATAGTTTTTTCTATATCAAGATTATTAGGTATTTTATTTTCTTCTAATACTTTACCAGTAATATCATAAGTATCTGTTTTTATACCTAATTTCATAGTAGCTATATATTCTTTATATTTAGAAGTTATAATACTAGATATCTTTGTAGCTTTACCTATAGTTACGATTAATAGACCTTCAGCTAGAGGATCTAATGTACCAGTATGGCCTATTTTAGTAGTATGAAGAATCTTTCTTAATTTAACTACGACATCTGATGAAGTAATACCACGCTCTTTATTTATTAATAATATTCCATCCATATAATCACCACTTAAATTATAACATTAAAAAGAATTATCTTTTGATAATTCTTTTTATATACTTCTAAATTTGCTTACTAAGAAAGCACTTCCTAAACTACCAACAAGTAATATTATATATGGCATTATATCTAAGAAGATACCTGTTGGTGTAGTAGATGTTAATTCATTGGTGAAAGTTGAAGTTATATCACTATTTCCAAATGTACCAGCATCATTTGTCTTAGTAACTGTATAACCACTATTATCACTTTGAGTAATTGTATATGTATATCCTGTTGGGAAGTATACTTCTATATACTGTCCGTGATGCAGCGTGAACGTGGCATTACCAGAAGTAAATGTTAAGTTACCTGACTTAGATCCTGTATAAGCATATGTACCTGATATTCCTGTTCCATTATCTTTAACATTTATAGTAAAGGTAAAGTCTTTTGTTGCATCTGCTCCATTTCCTTTTACTTGCTCAGTTATTCTTATTTTTGTTCTTGTACATACTGCATATAAATTTACTGTAGTTCCCATAGACTCTGTTATGGCACTTGTTGGGAATGTTCCTCCACTTGCGTACTGAATTGTTGTTCCACTACTACTTGTATTCCATCCACAAGTGTATCCTGTACGAGTTACGGTTGGTAGTGTTCCAGCTACTGCTGTCCATTTGGCTGTTAATGTAACTGTCCCACTTGTATCTCTCAAGTTTCTAAAGTACTTATTTGTTGTAGTTGAACCTGTCCAAGCAGTAGTTGGACTTGCTGCTGTACCAGTTTTCGCATTACTTCCTAGTCCATCACTTGATGACGAATTCCATCCTGCAAATGTTTGAGCTTTTGTGGTGTTTTCTCCAATCGTTACTGTTCCACTTGCAGCATTAGCTCCACTCGTTGAGTTTGCATTTCCTTTAAATGTCAATGTCTTTGTTGGAGCTGAAGTTGTACCAATCAAAACATCTGAGTCATATGTACCACTTGTTGGTTTAGGATTAGGATCTGTACCATTATTCATTGTATACGCTATTGTGTACGTATTAGGACTATATTGTGCATATAAAGTTTGATTAGCCGTTGTAGCCCAGGCATTAGTCGTTGTGTAATTAGTTACTGCTGTCCCTGTAAAACTAGCATTCGCATTTAATACTTTAGAACCACCTGAAGCTGCGG
>CAZALI010000020.1:0-17981 GCA_964486215.1 uncultured Muribaculaceae bacterium | reverse complement strand
TTGCTTCTCCAGCTACAGCTTTAGCAAGTAATGTTTTACCTGTTCCTGGAGGACCAAATAGAAGTACACCTTTAGGTATTCTAGCTCCAAGTTTTTGGAACTTCTTTGGATTCTTTAAGAAATCAATTAATTCTTTTACTTCTTCTTTTTCTTCTTTTAATCCAGCAACATCTTTAAATGTAACTTTATTATCATCAGTATTTAATTTAGCTCTACTTCTACCAAAATCCATAGAACTCTTTCCACCAGCCATCTGTCTATTAAAGAACCAGAAACCAGCTCCTAGAATAATAACAATTGGTAAAACATTTACTAATATTATTAATAATGATGATGACTCAGGATCAGGCTTAATAGTTAATTTAAATTCTTGCATGTCGCTAGCATCAGTCAACTTCTTCATTACCTCTTCACTAAGTGGCAATCTAGAAGTAAATATTTCATTATTATCATATTCATCTAATTTACCAGTAACATCATATGTATAAGCACTACCTCTAGTAGTAACAGTTAACTCTGTAACCTTTCCTTTATCTAATTTACTAATAAATTCATTATAAGTTAATACATTAACTGTCTTATTCATAACATTAAAAATATAAAATATTGCTACAAATACAACAGCCATAAATACATAAGGCAATAATCCTCTTTGAATTGTCTTTTTATCCATTTTTCTACTTTTACTCACAGTTCCCTCCTATTGATATTTCAATATAATATCATATCTATCATTCTTATTTTTGTCAAACACAGATTTCTTAATACCAGGTAACCAAACTATTGTACCTGAAGCATCTACTACTATAGGCCATAAATTCCTATCTTCCATCTTTATCTTTTTATCAATAAAGATATCTTTAATCTTTCTAGAACCAGTAGATCCCTTAATATTCATTCTGTCACCTAATCTTCTACTTCTAACAGTAAGAGGTAAAGATATCTCACTACTATCAAGTCTACAAATATTATTAGAATTATCAGTAGTTTTATCTATTCTTACTATTTTATGTTTATTAGGTAACATAACTTTATCACATAATTCAATCTCATAACTACCTATTTGATCAGTAACCATCCTAATCTCTAGATTATTATAACTTTTAATAACTATTACATCATTAGGTAGATTAACAGAATTATTAGCTTTATTACTATTAATTAAATTTAAGATTAAATTTATATGTACATCACTAACTAAAAATAAATCATCTTGATAAAATTTATCTAACAAATAATAAATAATTTCTTTCTGAAGATAACTATCTATATCTTTAAATTCTTCTATATTAAGTATACCATCTTTATAACATTTTCTAAGAGCTTTATCCCTTTCTTTATCTATAAATTCAGTAGCTTCTAACAATGTACTACTAAATTTAAGAAACTTAGTATGAACATCACTCTTTTCTTTCTTTAAAAATGGCAAAATATCTTTCCTATACCTATTTCTAGTATAAGTAGTATCATAATTACTCTTATCCACATAAAATTTTACTTTATTTTCTTTATCATATTCAACTAATTCATCCTTAGTATAGTAAATAAGTGGTCTAACTATCTTATAATTACCCATATCAACTATCTTTTTAAAACCAGCATAGCCATTAATATTAGATCCTCTGACTATTTTCATTAATATAGTCTCAATCAAATCATCACCATGATGAGCAGTCATTACATAGTTAGCCTTGTACTCTGAAGTTAATTTATCATAAAAATTATATCTAATCTTACGAGCTTCATTTTCAAAATTATCATCACCATATTCTTCTATAGATAAGCTTTCAAAAATTAAATCATTCTTCTTAGCAAATTCTTCAACATATTCAGTTTCCTCTTTTGCCTCTCTTCTAACATTATAATTAACATTAGCCAGTACAATAGTTAAATTATACTTAGATTTAATCTTTAATAACATATCTACTAGAGCCATAGAATCTGGTCCACCAGAACAGCCAACTATAATAATATCATTCTTTTTAAATTTAAAATTTTCATCAATTTTAATCATAGTATCACCAAACAAGAATATTATAGCATAAAAAAAGAGAGTTTATTATTTATCTTCAGGAATTTTTATAATATATTCTCCATCTTTTGAATAATAATATTTCTCTCTTGCATATCTTGCTACATAATCAGGATTTTGTAACTTTGAAGCATCTAGCTTTAATTCTTTTTCTTTCTTTCTCAGTAATACTAGTTTCTTCTCAAGTTTACTTTTCTCTTTATATTTATCATAAATCTCTTTTCCATACGAAAAAGTACTTATAATTGTAAACGCAATTATAACTAGTGAAAGTAATGTAAATAAAAATGTCTTCTTTGGCCTTCTCTTTCTGTGATATTTCGCCATATCTACACCTTCCTACCTACTATAAGTATATTAATAAGTAAAAGTTATATCAATAATATAAAAGTAAAAAAGTATCAATTGACAAAATTTTTACAAAAAGAAAAATACCTTTTTACAGGTATTCCTATTCTGCTTCTTCGCTTGACTCTTCTTCATCTGGAGCATTCTTATATGCTTCTAGAATAGCATCCTCAAACATTGATCTAACTTCCGGATTAATTGGATGAGCTATATCTCTATATCCGCCTGTTGATGTCTTTCGGCTAGGCATTGCTATAAATAGACCATTATCTCCTTCAATAATACGGATGTCATGTACTGCAAAACTGTTGTCTAATAAAACTGAAGCAATTCCTTTCATACGAGATCCTTCTTTTTCAATCTTGCGTACATTAACAGATGTTATTTCCATGTCTTATTCCTCCCCATAAAGCAATTCACTTTATAACATTATTCTATAATAGTTAAAAGTAAAATGCAACTTTTTTCTATATAATATTAGAAATTTCACAAAAGACGGAAACCTTTATTTCTTCGGCTCTAGAATTTAAATCTAGATTATTTTTTAATAGTACTTTTTCAATAGCTTCTAAGTCATAATTTTTTAAATTATTTTTTATAGTTTTTCTCTTAAATTGAAAAGCATCATTCACAAGTTTTCTAAACTTATTTATATCTTTTACTTCTTCCTTATTATCTCTAGGTGTAAAAGAAATAACTAGGCTGTCAACTTTAGGTATTGGTATAAAATTATTCTTACTGACATTAATTTCTTTTTTAATATCATAAAAATATTGAAGAAGGACAGAAATAGCTCCATAATTTTTAGTATTAATAGCAGCAGTAAATCTCTCTCCTACTTCTTTTTGTACCATCATTACAATTTTATCAAACTTAATATTGCTATAAAGTAATTTTAAAATAATAGGACTAGTAATATAATATGGTACATTACTAATAAAATATTTCTTCATATTTTTATATTCATTTAAATCTTCTTCTAAATTAGTCTTTAAAAAATCTTTATATAATACTTTAACATTATCAAATGAACCTATTCTACTATTAAGTTCTCTTTCTAAACTATTATCTATTTCATAAGCTAAAACCTTTGTATAATTATCAGCTAATTCACGAGTTAAAATTCCACCACCAGGTCCAACTTCTACTGCTACAGAATTATCTTTATTTGTAATAAGATTAACCATCATCTTAGGAATATGAGAATCTTTTAAAAAATTCTGTCCAAACTTCTTTTTCAAATGTACATTGTATTTTTCCATAATATCACCAGTATGATTTAATCTTCTTCGTATCTTTATTAATTAATATAATCAATCCTATAGGTATTAATATTACAACAATAAATCCAATAGGATTCAAAATTAACATACGAAGATATCCCAATTTAGGAAATATAGCCATTACTCTACCATAAATATTATCAAAAGGCACTAAGAATTTATCAGTACCAGTATTATTATCACCTTTAGTACGATAAGCAATTCTACCACTTTCTAACTTTTCTTTTCCTACAATACGATGAGTAATATTAATATCAGATAATTCTGGATCAACTGCCGTATATGTAATAATATCTCCTATTTTCAAATTATTATTTCTTTTTACAAAAATACCATCTTGTACTTGTATAGTAGGAATCATACTTTTAGATACGATAATATAAGCACTATAAAGAGGCTTCTTGTACTTACCACTTCTGACATTCACAAGTAAGTCACCAAAGTATATAAATAGAAATAGTACAAAAATAATAAATACTAAAAATACCGCTATTAAAAAAGCTCTCACTATAAAATAATTAAAGAACTTAAATTTGTCTTTAAAAGATAATTTTGGATCTATTAAATATATTTTAGCTTTCTTATTAGACAAAATATCACTCCTATTATAAATTTATTATATTACTTAGTTAAAATATTTACTATAAACAAAGAAATATAATTTTTTTATTTACAAAAAAAAGTAAAGCTATTTAGCTTTACCATTAACATATACTTTCATAGTTATATTTTGTTTAGCACCTTTTGGTATCTTTGCTTTATCTGATACCCAAACTCTTAATCTATAATTATCAATACCACTAGTAGTTACTTTTTCTTTATAAACAGGCATATAACCTTTCTTAGTTAAACCATTACTATTTGCTAGTGGTTCATAAGTTTCAGGTCCAAATACTTTAACAAAATTAGTGCTCTTTTGCTTTTCTAAATATACTCTAATATTTTCATCTATTGTAGTTGAATAATTAGTATCTTTCTTTATAGAGATTTCATAATCTATTTCATTTGCTTCAGTAAGATCAGTTGCGACAGAAAAATCAAAGAACATATCAGCACTATCTAATCTCATTCCTACAACATCGCTAATTAATCTTAAATTAGTCATAGATAATCCATTAATATCATCAGTATAAGTAAGAGATATATCTCCTCCATCTAACTTCTTAATTTTTTCTTCCTTTGGACTATTTAAAAATATAGAAACACATATTAATAATACAAAAAATGTAATTGTACTAATAACCCCAACATAAAGCCAAACCTTTCTATTCATAATACCTCCTAATAACTATAAACAGTTACAAAGCCTTCAAACACCTGATTATCTTTATCCATAACATAAAAGTCACTCATCCATAATCTTAGAATAAATTCTTTTGTAATGTGACCTGAAATTCTTCCTTCATGAAGAACTAGCTTATTCTTAAAAATAGGCAACTTATCTAAAGTAATATAACTCTTTTTATCATAAGTTCTAAGTAATTTATCTTCTTTGCTAGATAACAAAACTTTAACATACTTATCACTTATATTACTATTAAAAGAATTAGTATCTAATAAAATCTTATATCTAGATATTTTATCTCTTTTAGATTTTAATTTAATTTTATAGTAAACAGTTACTCCACCTTTATTACTACTAATTTTTCTACCAGTTTCATCATTTAATGACAGTGGAGAAGTGATTGAAACCTTCTTAGTAGTATTTAATAATTCAACATATTCTCTATCAACACTATCATCATAAGTAAGGAAGAATTTTTTAAATAAAAAAGAGAAAAGCAATATAAGAAAAATAATTAATAATAATAAAATTATTCTTTTCTTAGACAAAATATCACCTTCTCTAGTTATCTATCTTCTATTAAAGACTACCATATTTTCTATACCAAGTCAAACAAACTACAGGCATTTTTAGAAGTCTTTTCAGCTACTTCTTCTTCACTTTTTTCCATAACTTCAGCTAGTCTTTTAGCTATTAATGGAATATATTTAGAAGAATTAGTTAAGCCTCTATATGGATGTGGAGTTAAATATGGACTATCAGTCTCTAATACCAAATTCTCTAAAGATAGTTTTTCTATAACTTGGTATAATTTACTATTCTTAAAAGTAAGTACTCCACCTACGCCTAATAAAAATCCCATAGAAATATATTTACAAGCAGTCTCATAACTACCACTAAAAGCATGAATAACGCCATGTACTTTATATTTACTAAGAGTATTTATAGTATCTTCTGTAGCTTCTCTACTATGTATAACAACAGGTATATTTAATTTTTCAGCTATAGATAATTGTCTTTCAAATAGTTTAATCTGAAGATCTCTATCGTCTTTAGTATAGTGATAATCAAGACCAATTTCACCAAGACCAACTACTTTTTTATCTGAAAGATGTTCTTCTAAATATTTGATGTCTTCATCAGTTACAACATCCACTTGATCAGGATGATATCCAATAGTTACGAATATATTATCGTATTTTTCTGCTATTTTTAAACTCTCTTCTATACCAACTTTATCACATCCAGAAATAATAATCTTATCTACAGCTTTAAAGTCATCATCAATAGTCTTTTCTAAATCATCATAATATTCTTCTGATAAATGACAATGAGTATCAATTAACATCTACTTAACCTCAATTCTATTGAAAAGTGGTTCAGCTTTATTTAATTCATAATTGTTATTCTCATTAAAACTTAAACTCTTATCAGATATATTAAGTTGTGCAAATATTTTTTCACTAGTATCAGGCATAAATGGTTCTAAAAGAACAGCACCTACCCTAATAGCTTCTAATAAATTATATAAAACTGTATCTAATCTATCTTTCTTAGATTCATCTTTAGCTAATACCCAAGGAGCTGTTTCATCAATATACTTATTAGTATCTCTAAATAAATTAAATATATTAGATAAAGCATCACTAACATGATAATCATCCATTGACTCTGTAACAGTCTTATCTAAATCATTAATCTTAGAAATAAATGTCTCATCAACAGAATCACTAATCTTTTTATTAGATACTTTTCCTTCAAAATACTTATGACCCATACTTATAGTTCTTTGAACTAAATTACCTAAATTATTAGCTAATTCACTATTAATTCTTTCTACTATTAAATCTCTAGTAATATTACCATCACTAGCAAAAGGAATTTCTTTTAATAAATAGAATCTAACTGGATCTACTCCAAATTCTTCTACTAATTCATCTGCGTAAATAACATTTCCTTTAGATTTACTCATCTTATCAGCATTCATTAATAACCAAGGATGTCCAAATATCTTCTTAGGTAGCTCCAAGCCTAAACTCCATAAGAAACAAGGCCAATAAATAGAATGGAATCTAATAATATCTTTACCTATTAAATGCAAATCTGCTGGCCATAACTTATTAAACTTATCACTACTACCATCAGGATCATAACCAATATGTGTAATATAGTTAGTTAAAGCATCTAACCATACATAAACAACATGTTTAGGATCAAAATCTACTGGTATTCCCCATTTAATAGAAGTTCTAGATACACATAAATCCTTAACTCCAGGTTTAATAAAATTATTAATCATTTCATTTCTTCTAGCTTCAGGTTGAACAAATTCAGGATTAGTTTCAAATAACTCTTCTAATTTCTTTTGATATTTAGATAATCTAAAGAAATAAGCTTCTTCACTTTGATAACTAACTTCTCCTCCACAATCAGGGCATTTTCCATCAACTAATTGTGATTCAGTCCAAAAGGATTCACAAGGTACGCAGTATAAACCTTCATACTTATCTTTATAAATATCTCCAGAATCATACATCTTCTTAAATATCTTTTGAACACATTTTTCATGTTGAGAATCTGTTGTTCTACCAAACTTATCATAACTAGTATTCATCAAATCCCAAATATCTTTAATTTGACTAGAAATATCATCGACAAATTCTTTTGGTGTTACTCCTTTTTCTAATGCTTTTTGCTCAATCTTAAAACCATGTTCATCTGTACCAGTCTGGAAATAAACATCATATCCTTTTAATCTCTTAAATCTCGCAATCGCATCAGCTAAAACGATCTCATAAGTATTACCTATATGAGGTTTACCTGATGTATAAGCAATTGCTGTACTAATATAAAACTTTTCTCCCATATTATCTCTCCTAACAAAAAAAGTATTATCTATACGGGCGAACTAATCACGATACCACCGTACTTAATAATACTTTATTATCTCATTAATAGTTAACGCCTATCTACGTTTATACCTACATATCGGTATAACTGTTCAGAAGCCATATTTTGTAAATAAAATTTATCTATCTCTCACCTACATAGACTCTCTTTAAAATTTATTTTTTTACAAAACTCTTCATCACAACATTTAAACTATGCCTATATTAACATAATAATTATATTTTTTCAAATTATTCAAACAATTTAGAATTTAAAAGAGTAAATACATATCTATCACTAAGTTCTCTAACATTATTCATCAGAGTAGCATCTTTAATTAAAACTTTAATATCAATATTATCAAGTAATTGTTTTAAATAATTATTTTTAAGAAACTTTATCATTTCTTTTTTTACTTTTTCATAATTAGTAATATCTTTATCTACAAAGATTTTATCTAAACTAGTAATTACGTTCTTATCTAAAGATAAAATAATACTATCTTTTAATTCTTTTCTCATTTTTTTATTAAAACTAACAAAGTCTTTCTTTAATAATGTAATAGTAGTATTATCATCTTTAAATTTAATTTTATTAATATTAGTACTTAGTACTTTTATTCTATCTTTTTTAATAGAATCAAATAAAGAAATAATATTTTTTCTATATTTATCTAAATATTTGTCTAATATTTCTCCATTAATAACAGTCTTATTTTTCTTAGCTATTGATAAAAACTTGGATTTAATTAAATCCATAGAATCAAGAGGAGGTTTCTTAATAAGACTCATTATATCCTCATCAAAAAGTACATTAGTATTATTTTCTATATTACTTAAAACAGCTTGTTTATAACTATCAAAATGCTGTTTTTTTAATTCTAATTTTTCTTTATCATTCATATCATCACCCAGTAATTTTAATATATCATAATTTCTTTTATTTAGAATAATATTTATATAACATTGACAATAATTTTATAAGTAATTGTAATGGAGATCCATCTAATCTAATAATATTTAAAATTATAACTAAATTATTTCCTCTAGTTTTAAATTTAAATCTATCAGAAATTTTAACAGTCTCAGAAAATACATCTCCCATATCAAGCTTTTTTATTATTTCTTCAGGAATAATTACTTCAATAAAATTATTAGTCTCATGAATATTAGTAATTTTTAATTTACTGCATAAACTTTCAAACCATTTCTCATACATATAAATAACTACATCATCATTCAACTTACCAAATCTATCTTCTAATTCACAACGAACAGTATTAAATCTGTCTTCAGAATCAATAGAATTAATAAGTTTATGAATTTCAATCTTAAGTTCATCTTCTTCTGCCATATCATCACTAATATGTGTAGAAATATTCAAAAGTGTATGAGTATAATTTTCTTCTGATTCTTCTTTATCACTTTCTCTTTCTAAAACCTCTTCATTTAATAATTTTAAATATAAATCTATACCTACACTATCAATAAATCCGGCCTGCTCGCTGCCAAGAATATCTCCTGCTCCTCGAATAGATAAATCTCTGTTTGCAATAGAGAAACCACTTCCAAGTTCTGTGAATTCTTTTATTACATTTAATCTCTTAGTAGCACTATCAGTTAGTTTTTTATATGGTTTATACATCAAATAAGCATAAGCAAATCTATCACTTCTACCTACTCTTCCTCTTATCTGGTATAGTTGAGCAAGACCAAATCTATCTGCATCAATAATAATCAAAGTATTAACATTAGGCATATCAATACCAGTCTCAATAATAGTACTGCATAAAAGCACGTCATATTCTTTATTAATAAATTTGTATAACGTATCTTCAATATCATTTTTCTTTAATTGACCATGAGCTATACCAATCTTAACATTAGGAACAAGTGTCTCTAGCTTTTCTTTCTCATATTCAATAGATTCAACACGGTTATATAAAACAAATACTTGCCCACCACGAGATACTTCTTTATTAATGGCTGACTTTATAATATGATCATCCTCTTCTATTACATATGTCTGTACAGGATATCTATTAACAGGAGGTGTAGTAATCAAAGATAAACTTCTAATACCAACTAAACTCATTTGAAGAGTTCTAGGTATAGGTGTAGCTGTTAAAGTTAAAACATCAACATTAGTTTTATATTCTTTAATTTTTTCTTTATGTTTAACTCCAAATCTCTGTTCCTCATCTATTATTAATAGCCCAAGATTTTTAGGCTTAACATCTTCACTAAGCAATCTATGAGTACCAATTACCATATCTACACTACCATCTTTTAATCCCGAAATAGCTCGTCTCACTTCACTAGGAGTACTAAATCTATTAAGTAGAGCTATCTCTACAGGAAATTCTCTAAATCTTTCTAAAGCATTAGCAAAATGCTGATTAGAAAGAATAGTAGTTGGACATAAGAATAAAACTTGCTTACTATCTAAAATAGCTTTAAAAGCCGCAACAAAAGCAACTTCAGTTTTACCAAAACCAACGTCACCACAAAGAAGCCTATCCATAGGAGCATCTTTTTCCATATCAGCTTTAATATCAACAATTGCTTTTCTTTGATCTTTAGTTAACTCATATGGAAAAGAATCCTCAAATTCTTGAAGAAAAGAATTATCTTTACTAAAAGCAAAGCCTTTTCTTTTACTTCTTTCTGCATATAGTTTAATAAGTTCATCTGCCATATCATGAATTTTATTTAAAACTCTATTCTTGGTACGTATCCAATCACTACCACTTAAACTATTAATCTTAGGTACTAATCCATCTCTACCAGAATATCTATACAATAAATCTATCTTTTCTACAGGAATATATATCTTATCACTACCAGAATAAGCTACCTCTAAATAATCTTTCTTTAATCCACCAGAAGTAAGAGTCTTTATTCCTTTATAAACACCAATACCATATAAATCATGTACTACATAATCACCAATATCTAACTTAGAAAAATCAGAAATAGGAGTAGTATATTTATATTTATTTTTGTATCTATGCTTCTTAACTATTTCTTTATATAATTCTTTAGCTGTTACTACAACATAATCTTTATAAATAAAAGATACACGTATATTAGATTCAATAAAGTTAATCTTATTATTATAAATATTATCAAAATCAGTAATTTCTGCTGGTATATTTAATTGATTAATCAAAGAAGTTATCTGATACTTTTTAAGTAATACAATAACTGTCTTATTATCTTTTAAACAATTATTAAAATATTGTTTTATTAAATCTACATTTTCATAAAACATAGGTACAGTTTTAATATCATAATTAATAGTAGAAGAAATATATGATTCTTTTATATTATTAAGTGACATATAAAACAACTTATACTCTGGATTTATTTCATCAAAAGAAAACATATATTTACCTTTAAATAAAGTATCTTTTTCTTCTCTATAAGCTTCTGTCTCTCTTTCTATTGCTTTAACAGATGCTATTAATTGATTAAAATCTTTAAAGACAGTAATCCCATCACCAATATAATCATTTAAAGATGATACCTTACTTACTTCTGGCAAATACTTTTGTTTTCCAAATTTTTCATCTTCAATTTCATCATCAGTAATAAACTCAAAACAAGGTCTAATACTAAAAGTTTTAATTTCTTCCGAACTTCTTTGTGTATTAGGATCAAAATATCTAATGGAAGATATCTCATCTCCAAAGAATTCTACACGTATAGGACTATCTTCTCCTATAGGAAATATATCTGTAATATAACCTCTAGATGCATATTCACCAGTTTTATTAACTAAACTATCTCTATAATAACCAAGTCTAACCAACTTTTCTTGTAGTAGCTTTGGATCTATCTCCATACCAACTTCTAAGTCCAACAAAGATGACTTATATATATCAGTATCTGGCAAGAATCTCAAATACCCCATTAAATTACAAATTATTATTCTTTTTTCTCCACTAACTAATGAATTTAAAGTATCAAGTCTTTCCATCATTAAATCAGGTGATATAGCAAGTGCTTCACTAGTAAGAAAATCATCCATTTGAAATAAAGAAACTTTATCAGTAAAATTAATCAAATTAGAATATATAGTATTAACCTCTGTCATACTATCAACAACGACTAGAATATTCTTATTTTCTTTATAAAATAATGAATTTAAATAAACACAAAAAAACTCATCGGTAACACCAAGTATACCCATGTCTTTTTTTATCTTAATATCAACTAAATTGTCAAAAAAATTCATGATATCACCTCATTTATTCTTTTGATTAAATAAACTCATCACCTTTTCAAAATTATTTTCATAAGTACTATCTAATCCTTCAGAGCACTTAGAATATACATCTTCTATAGTATTCATATCAGTCTTATTAATTTTATCAAGAACATAATCCTTAGTATCAATACTTTTATTATTACCAATACCTATCTTTATTCTTTTAAAATTATTAGTACCTATATTAGTTTCTATATTTTTAAGGCCATTGTGTCCACCACTAGAACCTCTAGCCTTAAACTTAAATGATCCAACACTTAAATCTAAGTCATCACAAACTACTATCATATCATCTATGTCAATATCATAATACTTAATATATTTAATAATACTTTCTCCACTTAAATTCATAAAAGTAGTAGGTTTCAAAAACAAAGTCTTTTCACCATTAATCTCAGTAATAAAAGAAAGTCCATTAAATTTCTTCTTCCAATTAATATTACTAATTTTCTTATAATTTAAGTAATAATCTATAAACATATAACCAATATTATGACGAGTATTTTCATACTCTTTACCAGGATTACCTAAACCAACAATTAATTTCATACAATCACCTACTTATTATTATGATATTCTTTATAAATAATACTCTTACTTACTCCTCTTTCATGAGCAACTCTTTTAATAGCTTCCATCTCACTCATATCATCTAAATATAGTTTAACATGTTCGACAATACTTAAATTATCATAATTTTCTTCTTCATTATTCCCAGCTACTACTATTACAAATTCTCCTTTAATAATAGTATCAACAGAAGCAAATTCACTTAACTTACCTCTAAATATTTCTTCATGTATCTTAGATATCTCTCTATTAATAGAAACTTCTCTATCACCAAATACTTCTAGTATATTATTGACTGTATCAAGTATTCTATGAGGAGCTTCATAAAAGATAATAGAATATTTTTCTTTCTTTAATGATTCTAATTCTTCCTTCATTTTACTGCTCTTAGGATTTAAGAAGCCATAAAATAAAAACGGTTGTGGAACTAACCCAGAAGATGTAAGAGCAGGAACAAAAGCAGTAGCCCCAGGCAAACTAACTACATTATATCCATTATCAATAACATACTTACTAATAACAAAGCCAGGATCACTAATGATTGGTGTTCCTTGATCAGTAATTAGAGCTAAATTTTTACCATCTTTCAAATATCCAATTATTTTATTTTTAATCTTATCTTCATTATACTCATGACAAGATAATAGTTTTTTATTTATATCATAATATTTCAATAAACTAGAGCTTGTCCTAGTATCTTCACATAAAATAATATCTACATCTTTTAATACAGAAACTGCTCTAAAAGTCATATCTTCCATATTACCAATAGGCGTAGGAACTAAGTACAAGGTTGGACTATTATCATAACTTTTCTGAATCATTTTCTCACTTCCAATAATAATTGAGAATACTCCTCTGTCATTTTACCATCTTCACTATATAAAATTAAAGGTTTTTCTACTTTTAATCCACTATTACCATTCTTTCTAGCTTCTACAAAGAATAACTCAGAATTCTTAGATAGTTTAGTATATACAAACATAATTCTTTTTGGTTCTAAATCATACTTCTTTAATGTTTCTAGTACTTCTAGTAATCTATCAGTCCTATGAACTATAGCAAATAACCCCTTATCATGAAGCATCTTACTAGCTATTTCCACAACTTCATCTAAATTAATCTTTACTTCATGACGAGCTATTCTCTTTTCCACAGTTAAATTGGTATAATTAGATTCATTAACTTTAAAATATGGTGGATTACAAGTAATCAAATCATAATTATCAATATGTCTTAAATAATAATCTTTTATATCAGAATTAAATAACTCAATTTGTTTATCAAGCTTATTATATTCAACAGATCTAACACCCATATCATATAAATTATCCAATATTTCAACGCCATCTATATGAGCATCTGTTCTCAAACTTAAAATAAGTGGTACAACTGCATTTCCAGTACATAAATCTACTATATTTCTTGTATTTTTTCTTATAGAAGCATAATTAGCTAGAACAACACTATCTAAAGAAAAGGAAAAGGAATTATCATCTTGATAAATTCTTCTATTTTTATAACCTAATATATCATTTAGTCTTTCCATTATCCTCAACTTCCAACAAGCCTTTATCTCCTAAATCAACTTGATATTTTCTCTTTAAAATATCAACAGAAACAACTTTTCCTTCGCCACTCTTAGTCTTTACAACACTACCTACAGTTGGCAAACCTTTCTTCATTTCACTATAAACATCATTTTCATAATCAAGGCAACAATAAAGTCTACCACAAACGCCATTAATCTTTGTAGGATTTAAAGCTAAATTCTGATTCTTTGCCATATTAATAGATACACTATTAAAATCAGTTAAGAAACTATTACAACATAAGAACAAGCCACAAGGTCCAAGTCCACCTACTTTTCTAGCCTTATCCCTAACACCAATCTGCCTTAATTCAATTCTAGTTTTATACTTAGCTGCTAATTTTTTAGCTAAAGTTCTAAAATCAATTCTATTTTCTGCCACAAAATCAAATATCAATTGAGATTTATTAAGATTAAAATAAGCATCTACAAATCTCATTTCTAGCTTTAACTCTTTACTATACGTAGTAGCATCAGCAATTGCTTTACTAGCTAGTTTAGCATTACTATCATACTTTTTCATATCTTCTTTACTAGCTATTCTTACAATTTTGCTTAGAGGTAATACTAAATTTGCTTTCTTTTCTTTATAATTTGCTTTAATAACAGTACCTAAAAACAAATCATCATTATCTTCAAATGCAACTACATCACCAACAGCATAATCTTTAGAATCAGGAGATAAATAATATACATTTCTATTTAATTTATTAGTAACTACAACAGTATCAATCATAACTACCTCCTATAAATTTAGCAAATAAACCATCAAGCCATAATTTATTATTAACATTATAATCTAATTTGCTTATTTCTTCTTCAATAGTTTTAACAAAATGAAAAATTCTCTTCCTATCAATTTTATCTAATACTTTAATTGTATCATCATCTATATTACCTGATTGATTATAGTAATCCAATAATAATTTAGATAACTCTAAAAAGAAATCTTTCATTCTCTTCTTATCAATCTTTTTTTCTTCATCTATAAATAATTTATTAGTTATCTCATCATAGTTCAAAAGCAAATCATCAGGATCAACTAAGTATTTAGCAAAGTAACTATAATCGTTAAAATCTTCTAAATCATCAACACTCTTTAACGATAACAATTGACATCTAGAAACAATAGTATCAATCATCTTATATCTATTCTTAGTTAATAATATAGCAATAATATTAGGACTTGGTTCTTCTAAGAACTTTAAAATTGTATTAGAAGCAAAATCATTCATCTTTTCAGCTTCTTTTATAATATAAATTCTCTTATTATCCAACAAAGAAGAGTTATAAAATTCTCTCTCTAACAATAATATTTGTTCCTTCTTTATACTATAACCATCAGGTTCTATTACATATAAATCAGGATAATTACCCTCGTCAATTAAAGTACAAATATTACACTCATTACAATCAATATTTTCTATAGTTTTATCTTTTTTACTACATAGAATTAATTTAACAAATTTTAAAACGTCTGCATAATCTACTCCATAATTACTAACTTCAATTAAATATGCATGCGTAAGAGAATCATTATTAAAAATTCTCGTAATTGAATCAAAAAAATTTGAAATATTTGTAGATCTAAAATTCATTAAATTTCCTTTCTATCATTAAGAGCCCTCTCTAAAGTAAGACTATCCATATATTCCATATCTGCTCCTATAGGAACTCCACTAGCAATCCTAGTAATATTAATATCTAATCCTTCAAGTATTTTTTTTATATATAAAGCAGTAGTTTCTCCTTCTACACTTGGTTTAAGTGCAAAAATAACTTCAGAAAACTTTTCTTTAGTAATTCTATCAACTAATTTTTCTAAGCCAATATCTTCAGGATTAACACCTTCTAACGGATTAATTAATCCATCTAAAACATGATATTTACCATGATACATACCAAGTTTTTCAAATAAAAACACATTCTTAGGATCATCTACTATAAATAAAGTCTTCCCATCACGAGTAGTATCTTTACATATAGAGCAAACATCATCTTCTGTTAAACTATTACAATTACTACATCTATGAACATTTTTACTAACATCTAATAGACTATTAGTAAACAATTCTACTTGTTCATCTTCGAAATCTAATACAGAAAAAGCATACCTTTCAGCAGATTTTTCACCTACACCAGGTAAATACTTAAAAGCTTCAATTAATTTCTTTAAACTATCAGGATACATACTAATTCCTAAAATAATCCAGGTATATTACCATATTGAGACATTTTGCTTTCTACTTCTGCATCTACTTTTTTATTAGCATCATTAACTGCTATCATTATCATATCTTGTAGCATCTCAATATCATCTTTACTTAAAGACTCTGTACTATTAATTTCTACTTTAGTTACTTCTTTAGTACCTAAAACTGTAACCTTTACTAAAGAACTCTCTCCCGTAAACTCTTTCTCATCAATCTCTTTCTTAGTTTGTAGCATTTTATTTTGTAATTGTTGTGCTTGCCTCATCATAGCTTGCATATTCATAATATCAACTCCTTAATCCACTTCTACAATATCACTATCAAATAAATCAATAGCACTATCACTAATTATATCATCTTTCTCTGCTTCTTCAAACACAGGCTCTGGTTCATTCAAATGCTTATATAAATCATCAACTTTCTTATGCTTAAAAGCTTCTACAAATTTATTAGACTCTTCATTCCATCTTTCATCACTAATTAAACATAATTTTTTATCAGATCCTGTTGTCTTTTTATAAAAAGCATTCATTTTGCTTATATCTATTAAATTTTGTCTAACAATAGCATCATGCTCAAAGCTTATAACAACACACTCATCGTTAACACATCTAACTACACCATCAAGTAAATTATTAGCAAAGAAACCTTCTTTAATATCAAAACTCATATTCTTAAGTTTATCAAATTTCTTTATTTCATCATTTTTAATGCTCTTTTTACTAGTAATTAAAGTATTAATAAATCTAGCATTCATAATATCATCTATATTCAAAATCTTTTTATCAACAATAGCTTTCTTTGTTTTTTTAGTTGATTCTTTAGAAACAATCTCTTTTTCCACAACCTTAGTTTCTTCTATTTCTTCTTTCTTTTCTTCTTTTGCTTCTTTTTTTACCTCCTTGTTATCAGTAACAACCTTGTCGTCAGGAATTTCAGCTTTAGTTGAAGAAGGAGTAATAGTTTCTCTAGAATTATCACTCATAAGCTTGATAAATAACATTTCCACAAACAATCTAGGATTATCAGCTTTTTTGATATCAAACATTTTTTCGATAAATAATATATTGAAGTTTATAATAGTAGCTAAATCATATTTTAAAGTTGTATTATTAAGATAATAATCACTAATAACAGATCTCAAATAATCGATAATTTGATTTACTATTAAAACTAAATTTTTACCCATATTATCATAATTATCTATTATAGAAAGAACTTCAGATGTTTTTCCACTAAATACTAAATCACATAATTTAATAATATCTTCTTGTGAAATAGCTTCGTTTACTTCAAGAAAATCTTCCATAGTTATCTTATTCCCAGCATAACTTCTAAGTTTATCTAAAGTACTCAAAGAGTCCCTCATGCCACCATTAGAATATAAGGCAATGTTATATAAAACATTATCATCGATCTTTATTTTTTCTTTCTTACAAATCTCACTTAATTTTGAAGAAATTACACTAGTAGATAATCTCTTAAATGAGAACACTTG
>CAZALI010000019.1:0-19683 GCA_964486215.1 uncultured Muribaculaceae bacterium | reverse complement strand
TTATTAAAGAAAGATGGTACACCTACATATCATTTAGCTCATGTAATAGATGATCACTTAATGCATACAACTCATGTTATTAGAGGAGATGAATGGGTATCATCTCTACCTCTTCATATAGAATTATTTAATGTATTAAGCTTTGATATACCCGCATATTGTCATACAGCTCCAATTACTAAAAAAGAAAATGGTAATATCCGTAAAATATCTAAAAGAAAAGATCCAGAAGCTAAAGTATCTTATTATGATGAATTAGGTATTCCAATAGAAGCAGTAAAATTATACTTAGCTACTATTCTTAATTCTAACTTTGAAGAATGGTACTTAGAAAATAGTGATAAAAGTATTAAAGATTTTACTTTTACTTTTGATAAAATGGCTACTGGTGGAACACTATTTGATCTAGATAAATTAACTAATATTTCTAAAACATACTTCTCACGTCTAAGTGGTAAAGAAGTATATGATGGTACTCTAAAATGGGCAGAAAAACATGATAAAGAGTATGCAGAAATATTAGAAGCAAACAAAGATGATATGATTAAATATCTAGATATAGAAAAAGATAGTACTAGACCTAGAAAAGATATAGCTAAATATTCTGATGTCAAAGAAGAATTTTCTTACGCTATAGATGAATTATTTGAAAAAGAAAACTATTCTAAATTAGATAGTGATAAAGACTATGATTTAGATTTAATAGATAAGTATTTAAATATCTTAGACTTAAAAGATACTAATGAAGAATGGTTTGAGCATATAAAAGCATTTGGAGTAGAAAATGGTTATGCCTCTAGTCCAAAAGAGTATAAAAAAGTACCTGACCTATATAAAGGCCATGTAGGAGATATATGTGAAATATTAAGAGTAGTAGTAACTGGAAGAACTAAGTCACCTGATTTATTCTCTATTATGAAAATAATGGGTAAAGACAGAATAAAAGAAAGATTAGATTTATTTAGAAATAGAAAATGAAACATAAAAAATTAATATTTACTATTATAGTTATTGCTATAGGACTCATATATATAATTCTATCTAGTAATCAAAAACTATATACTAAAAGAGAAAATATAAATAATGAATATTCTAATATATTAATAGAAATAGAAAATAAATTAGAGAATGTTAATAAAATAATAGGTTATAGTGATAATACTAAAGAAGTAAAAGGAATAGATAAAGAGATTAAAAAGATTGCTAATACTCATAACCTAAAAGATAAATTAGAATTAAATGATACTCTAGATAGTAAAGTAAATGCTCTTATAATACAAAATGCTGATAAAAAAGAATTAAAAGATAATTATAATTATAAAAAATTATTAGAGAGATTAAATGAACAGAATGATAAGATACATAAAATTAAAACTAAATATAATGATAAAGTAAAAGAATATAATAAAATTATTGATAAATTTCCTAATAATTTAATTGCTAAAATATTTAATTATAAAAAAGAAACTAAATTAATATAGAATTTTAAGTAAATACTTCTTAAAATTCTTTTTATTTGGTATACTAATATTGGTGATTTTATGAAGCGCAGTGAAGTAGATAGAACAAAATTAAGTCCCGTTATGAATCAATATCTAGATATAAAAGATAGATATGAAGATGCTATCGTTTTTTTTAGATTAGGTGATTTTTATGAGATGTTTTTTGATGATGCTATTCTAATGTCACGCGTTCTAGAATTAACTTTAACAGGTAAACAAGCAGGACTTGATGAGCGAGTACCAATGTGTGGTATACCTCATCATGCTTATGCTTCATACGTAAATGACTTAATAGATAAAGGCTATAAAGTAGCTATTGTCGAGCAATTAGAAGATCCTAAGACTACAAAAGGTATGGTAGATAGAGATGTAGTCCAAATAATTACTAAAGGTACTAGATTAGACTCTTCAATAGATGCTAAAGATAATAATTATATAGCTAATGTTTATACTATAGATAACTTTATAGGTATATCTTATATCGATATATCTACTGGTGAAGTAAATGTTACAATCTTAGAAAATGACAATGAAAAAATAGAAGAAAAATTATCAAAACTACAAGCTTTAGAAGTAATAGTTAATAATGATACTGATCGTAAATTAATTGATGATTTAAGAAGAATATATAATGTCTTAGTAACTATTATTGATGATAAATTAGAAGATGAAAATTATAAGTATATTTATGAAGACTTAGATGATGAAAGATTAGTAAATACTATTAAACATTTATTATATTATATTGTCGATACTAAAAAAGGAGATATGTCTCACTTACAAGCTGCTAACTTCGTAAAGAATAGTTCTTACTTAGAATTTGATGTTAATACTAAAGCTAATTTAGAGTTAACAGAAACATTAAGAGAGAGGACAAGACAGTACTCATTATTTTGGTTACTTGATAAATGTAAGACTGCTCCAGGATCTAGATTCTTAAAACACAATATAGAAAACCCATTAAGAGACGTTAAAGAAATAGAGAGAAGATATGATATAATTTCAACTCTTTCTACAGAATTTATCTTAAGAGATGACTTAATAAAAGCTTTAGAAAAAGTATATGATATTGAAAGACTATGTGGCAGAATTAATTATGGCAATTTAAATGCTAAAGACTTACTACAATTAAAAACATCTTTAGAAGTACTCCCAAGTATCAAAGAAATATTAAAAGAACTACACTATGATAAAACAATAGATACTTATGAAGAATTATATTCACTACTAGATAAAGCTATTAATGAAGATGCTCCATTCACTCTACATGAAGGAAGATTAATAAAGAAAGGTTATAATAAAGAACTAGATGAATTAAAAAGTATCTCTTCTGGATCAAAAGACTTCATCTTAAACTTAGAAGCTGAAGAAAAAGAAAAGACTGGTATTAAGAACTTAAAAGTAGGTTATAACAAAGTATTTGGTTATTACATAGAAGTACCAAAGAGAGAAGCTAAAACTATAAAAGAAGAATATGGTTATGAGAGAAAGCAAACTCTTACTAACGCTGAAAGATTTATTACTCCTCTCTTAAAAGAAAAAGAAAATATAATACTTGGTGCTGAAGAAAAAATAATTAACTTAGAATATAAACTATTTATGGATATAAGAGAAATAGTAAAGAAATATATTAAGTCTCTACAAAAGACTTCAGCTATATTAAGTGAAGTAGATATGTTACAAGCATTCTCAATAGTCTCTGATACTAATAAATATACTAGACCAGTAATTAATAAAAATAGAGAAGTTAGAATAATTAATAGTAGACATCCTGTTATTGAAAAAGTATTAAAAGAAAAATATGTTGCTAATGATATAATTATGGATCCTACTACTAACATTCTCTTAATAACAGGTCCAAATATGGCTGGTAAATCCACTTATATGCGTCAATTTGCTATAACAGTTATAATGGCCCAGATGGGTTGTTTTGTCCCAGCAGATGAAGCTACAATGCCTATATTCGATAAGATATTCACAAGAATTGGTGCTAGTGATAACTTAGTAAGTGGTGAATCTACTTTTATGATAGAAATGAAAGAAGCTAATAATGCTATTGAAAATGCTACTAAGAATAGTCTAATATTATTAGATGAATTAGGTAGAGGAACAGCTACTTATGATGGTATGGCACTAGCTCAAGCCATTCTAGAACACATTCACGATAAAATCAAAGCTAAGACTATGTTTTCTACTCACTATCATGAATTAACTACACTAGATAGAGATCTTCATCACTTAAAGAATATTCATGTCGCAGCTAAAGAAGAGAATAATGAGATAACTTTCTTACATAAAATAAAGAATGGCCCAATAGATAAAAGTTATGGTATTCATGTAGCTAGTCTAGCTAAACTACCACCATCAGTAATAGATAGAGCTGATGAAGTATTAAAACTATATGAAAATACTAAAAATAAAAAAGAAGTATTTACACAAACTTCATTATTTGAATTAACTGAAGAAGAAGCAACTCCAAAGAAAAATATTGTTGAAGAAAAACTAGATAATTGTAATCCATTAGAAATGACTCCTATGGAAGCAATTAATTTCTTATATAATTTAAAAAAAGACTTAAAAGATAAAAAATAAGATATAATAATAGTAGGTGATGTATATGACTAGAAGCGATAAAAGAGAAGTAATTATAAAAATAATTTATCAAACTCTAATACTAGATAAAATAGATGATAAATATGATCTAAATAGTATTATTAAAGAATATGATACCGAAGATAAATTTATTGTTGATACTGTTAAAAATGTAAAAGATAAAGAAAAAGAATTAGTAGAATTAGGCAATAAATATTTAAATGATAAATGGTCTATGAATAGACTTCCAGTAATAGATCAAGCTATTATTATGCTAAGTATCTATGAATTACTATATACAGATACACCAAATGTAGTAATAATAAATGAAGCTATAGAATTATCTAAAAAGTATTCTGATGAAGCTATGCCTAAAGTAATAAATGGTGTTCTTGACTCAGTATTTCATAATGAGGAGAGAGTAAATGAATGATAAATATATAAGTGTTAATCAATTAACGAGATATATTAAGTATAAGATAGATAACGATGTAAACTTAAATGAAGTTTATTTAAGAGGAGAAATATCTAACTTTAAAGCTCATTCTAGAGGACATTTCTATTTTACCTTAAAAGATGAAAAGAGTAGAATATCTGCTATTATGTTTGCTTCATCTACTAAGAATGTTAAATTTACTCCAGAAGATGGTCTAAAAGTACTAGTAAAAGGAAAAGTAAGTGTCTTTGAAGCAACTGGTAACTATCAAATATATGTAGAAGAAATGTTAGAAGATGGTATAGGTAACTTGTATATTGCCTTCGAGCAGTTAAAAAAGAAGTTAGAACAAGAAGGACTATTCAGAGAAGAACATAAAAAGAAAATACCAAAAATACCTAGAAGAGTAGGTGTTGTAACAGCTCCAACTGGTGCTGCTATAAAAGATATCATAACAACTATTAAAAGAAGATGGCCATTATGTGAAATAATTCTTTTTCCATCTCTTGTCCAAGGAGAAGAAGCACATATAAACATTGTTGAACAGATTAAAAGAGCTGAAAATTATGACTTGGATACACTAATAGTAGGCAGGGGTGGAGGTTCAATAGAAGACTTATGGCCTTTTAATGAAGAAGATGTAGCTAGAGCTATCTATAACTGTAATATACCAGTAATATCTGCTGTAGGACATGAAATAGACTTCACAATAGCTGACTTCGTATCAGACCTACGTGCTCCAACACCAACAGCCGCAGCCGAGTTAGCCGTACCTGCTAAACAAGATGTAGAATCTTACTTAGAGCAAATAAATATCAGATTAAATAAATCTATAACTAACAAAATAACTTTAAATAGAAAACATTTAGAAGAGATAAAGAAACACTATATCTTTACTAATCCAATAACTATATATGAATCAAAAGAATTATCATTTGATAATCTAAATGAAAGATTAAAACATTCTCTAATAAATTTAATTCATATTAAACAAAATGATTATCAAAAAGTAAATTCTTCAATAGTATTACAAAATCCAGAAGTATTATTTGATAAAAAGAAAAATAAATATTTAAATATTATATCTAAACTAGAAACACTAAGTCCTCTAAAAACATTACAAAGAGGTTATACAATTACTAAAAAAGAAGATAAAGTAATCACATCAGTAAAAAATATAACAAAAGGTGATAAACTAAATATAGAATTTAAAGATGGTACTATTAATACCGAGGTGATTTAAATGAAAAAAAAGAATAAAAAAGGCCAAATAGATATTATTAAAATACTTAGTATTGCATCCATATCAGTAGTAGTAATTACAATAATACTTGAAATACTTGAGAAGTTTTTTCAATGTAGGCGAGATGCTGTATTTTCATGCATATATATAAATGAAACAGCTAAAGAAATATATAATACTCTTAATGCAATCACATCGAGTGAAATCTTATATTATATACATATCATAATGATAATATGCACAATAATTATATTTATTATAGCTATTAAAAAAGCTACTAAGTTACCTAAGAGTACTATTACTCTCGCAAAAACAGCCCTAATATTATATGCAATAATGATATTTGTACTTCCATTTATAAGTATTATAATTACTACTAGTGAAAGCAGTACAGAAGTAAAAAAGCCTATAATATATATCTATCCAACTGAAAAAACGAAGTTAAAAATAACTTTAAATAATAGTAATAAAATAACTCATTCATATCCAAAATATGATAATGGATGGGAAATAATAGTAGATAAGAATAGTAATATATATGATATTAATACTAAACGTAATTATTATGCTTTATATTGGGAAGGTATTGATAATACAAAAATAAATGAGAAAGTTGGCTTTGTTGTAGCAGGTAAAGATACAACAAAATTCTTAGAAGAAAAATTATCTTACCTAGGATTAAACGATAAAGAATCAAATGAATTTATAGTGTATTGGTTACCTAAACTAGAAAATAATAAATATAACTATATAAGATTTAGAACTAAAGAAGAAATAGAAACTTATAACAAAATAAATATAGATCACAAAGTAGATAGTCTAATCCAAGTATATATGGATTATAAACCACTAGATAAAAAAATTAATGTCAAAGAACAAAAACTAGAAAAAGCAAAAAGACAAGGCTTCACCATCGTAGAATGGGGAGGACGTCAAATAAAATAGGAGAAGTTATGAAAGATGATAGTAAAAAAAGTATTGAAGAGAGAATAGATGCATTAGAAAAAGAAAGCAAATTGACTAAAGCAAGATTCAAACTTATTACCAACATAATTGCGATAATATGCATATGCTTAGCATTTAGTCTTGTAATAACAAATCTCAACGTAATCACAATAATACTAAGCGGAGTAGTATTACTATTATCGTTAATAATATTTAGTTTATAGGAGGTAATTATGACAGAAAAAAAAGATAAAAGTTTTGAAGAAGAACTATCAGATTTAGAAGTAATAGTAAAAAAACTAGAAACTGGAGAAGTACCACTAGATGATGCTATAAAAGAATTTACAAAAGCTATGGAATTGTCTAAGAAATGTGATGCTAAACTAAAGAAAGCTGAAGAAGCTATTACAAAACTAGTTAATAAAGATGGTAGTGTAGAAGAGTTTAAAATAGAAGAATAAAAAAAGATACTAAGTATCTTTTTTAATTTTCTACTAAATTCTTTAGTACTTCGTAAACTTCATCTTCATTATCTAGAGGTATTAAGAAATCCTTATTATCAGGATCTACTTTTCTAATTAGATAATCATCGTCATCTTCTTTATTAAGAAGAAATAAGTATTTGTTATTATTATACTCTTTTTGTTCAATTAATAGGTATTGTTTATCATCAATATTATATACAGGAATATCCATCTATTTACCTCCTAAAGTACTACTTTTACTCTCAGCTGATAAATTATGTTCCTCAAACATTTCATTAAGATCATCTTTTTTAGCATTAGTTTTCTCTTCAGCTATAGCTATACTATCTTCAATAGATATTCTAGCTTGCCACATATCTTTATAATTATCAACTGCTTTTTTATAAGCTTTATCATCATCTATATCAGCACCATCTTCATAGAAGTTTTTATCTTTTAAATAACCTTTAAATCCACTAGCTCTATAATCAGTATTAGAAGCAAGAACAAGATTAATATCAAAAGGCTCTACACCAAACTTTGGAAATTTCTTTTGATATTCAGCTTCACTAAAAGCCAAATAAATATTCTTGTCATAATCACCATCACCATAAGTATGCAATTTCTCTTCTATAGAATTATAATCATACTCTACATGTTGATCATTACCTTCACGACTAATACTAGGATAAATAACATCTTCATAGAACTTCTGTGTATCTTTATCCAGTTGTACATCTGTAATCTGATACTTATGATGAGCATCTTTAATTGCTGGAAGAGATGCAGCTATCACACTAGGTACTGCAACACCAACTGATATACAACAAGCTACAAATAATGCCACAATTCTTTTATTAGCCTTATTAATAACAGAATCGTATTTATCTTTAGATACATATTCTTGAGGAGTACTAGAAATATTAGGTCCACTAACTGATTTTCTTATAAATTCTTTATAAGGTTCATACTCATAATTATTATATTCCATAAACAAACCTCCATATCCTAATATAAATATACTAATTATATAGTAAAAAGTCAAAGTAAATGTAAATATATATGTCAAAAATAAGAATTTATGTTAAAATCATAATAGAGGTGAGTATATGTATATAGATATAATACTAATTGTAATTGTAATAATTGCTTTAACTATGTATTTTAAACACTTTAGTGCTTTTGTATTTTCCGTAGCTATCGTAGATATATTACTAAGAATATTAACTTTTATAAAGAATAATATTGGTTTAAAAGAATTAAGTTCTTTCTTAAGGAAGTATTTCCCAGATAGTATATTTGCTATCATAGATAGATATACTAAAGGAGATATAAATGTTGTCTTAAAATGGCTCTTTGTCATTATAATGATAATATTTTTATACTATATAATAAAGACTTGGATTAAAAAGAAAAAGTTTTAAAAAGATATTACATCGTAATATCTTTTTTTATTTTATAATTATATTTTTCAAATAAATTTAAATTATCATTAGATACTTCTATTTCACAGGAAACATCTTCTCCAAACTCTTCTACAATAATCTTACTATTAGTTTTAGTAACTAAGTATTCAAAAGTATCTAACTTATCATAACTAATATTAACATTTATAAGTTTACCAAATACTATTTCATCTAATTTAGTATTCTTTATTAATTCTTTAGCTACTGTAGAATAAGCTCTAACAAGTCCACTAGCTCCAAGTTTAATACCTCCAAAGTATCTTACAATAACAATACCAGTATAATTTAATTTTTCTTTATCTAAGACATTCATAATAGGAGAGGCACTAGTACCACTAGGTTCTCCATCATCACTCATTCTAATAATACTATCTATTTTATAAGCATAAACATAATGAGTAGCTTTAGGATATTCTTCTTTTATACTTAATAGTTTAATCTTAAATTCATCTTCACTATTAATATTAAATATAAAGCCAATAAACTTAGATTTTTTCTCTTCTAATTCAAATTTATAATCACTACTAACTTTATACATAAAATCACCAAATTTATTATATAATAATATTTAATTTTATGATACAATATATCTGGTGATAATTATGGAAAAAGAAAAAAAAGAAGAAAAGACTGAAGAAAAGAAACCAGAAGTTAACATCAAGAATTTAAACTCAATTCTTAAGATAAGTAAGAAGATACTAAATGTTACTTATATAATTATGCTTTTACTATTAATAGTATTAGTTACTATTATTGCTCAAAAGTTAAATATAATTAACATAATAGGAGAGTTATTAGGAGTAATATTACCATTATTTATAGGCTTTGTAATAGCTTGGTTACTAGATCCATTAATTAAGAAATTAATAAATAATGGTAAAATGAATAGACCTGTTGCGACAATTATTGTCTATGTAGTAATGCTCGCAATAGCTGTTTCATTAATAGTACTAATCACACCACAACTAGCTTCTCAAATAAGAGAATTTATTTCTAGTTTTCCAGATATAGTAGAAGACATAAAACATACTATTAATAACTTATTATCAGTAATTAAAAATACTGGTATTAATAGTGATATTACTAAGAAAGAGATTTATTCAAGTATTGGTAAATTAGATAGTAGTATTACTAAAAATTTACCTAACTACTTATTCGAATTTGGTCAAGGATTTGTCACATTCGCAGCTCAATTTGGACTAGGTATTATGGTAGCTTTCTACTTATCATTAAGTTTCCATAAGATTAAAGATAATATTAAAGATTTATTCCCAGAAAAATATCATGATTTATATCATGAATTAGTCACAAGAGTAAATACTACATTGAGAAGTTATGTTACTGGTGTATTACTAGTAATGCTTCTAGTATTTATTTCTCAAAGTATTGGACTAGCTCTTGCTGGCCTAAAGGCCCCATTAGTATTCGCTTTATTCTGTGCTATTACTGATGTAATTCCATACTTTGGACCATATATTGGAGGAATACCTGCTATAGTAGTTGGTTTTACTATTTCTCCTATAACTGGAGTACTTACTATACTTGCTATACTAATTGTTCAATCACTAGAGAATTACTTCTATCAACCATTAATTATGGGTCATACAATGCAACTACATCCAATTACTATTATGTTAGGTTTATTAGTATTTGGTCATTTCTTTGGAATTATAGGTATGATTCTAGCTACTCCAGCTATTGCTAGTATGAAAGTTATCTTTGAAGTATTAAATAAGAATAAAAATATTCTAAAAATAAAACTATAAAATTATTGAAAGAATAGAGTAATTTTGTTAAAATATTAATATATTAGATATTGAGTGAGGACTAGTATTAATAGATTACTTTTTAGAGAGACTATGTTTGGTGAAAATAGTTAAGTATATATTAAGAAGCTACCTTATGAATCTAATCGGGAAACCGTTATTGTAATTAAGACCATTAGGATGGTACCGTGAATTTCACTCCTAATTATGGTCTTTTTTTAATAAAAAGGAGGTATTTATGAAATTATATTTAATCACAGGTAAAGCTGAGACAGGAAAGTCTGCTTTAGGAGAATATTTAAAGGAAGAGTTAAAGAATAGAGAATATGAACCTTGTATAATGCAAGTAACTTATCCACTATATCATTATGCAGAAGATTACTTTGAATGGGATAAGAAAAGTAATGCTAAACCTAGAGAGTTCTTACAAAATCTAGGAGTAGAAATAATACAAAATAAATTAAATAAGAAAGATTTCTTAATAAAAAGATTAATGGAAGATATGGATATCTTAAAAGAATTCTTTGATACATTTATAATTACTGATATTAGATTTCAAAAAGAAATAGATAATTTAAAAAAGAAATATAATAGTACAGTAATAAAAGTAGAAAGAGAAAACTACATAAATACCTTAACTAATAAAGAGAAAAAGCATATTACTGAAACAGAAGTAGATTCTATTAAGAATGTTAATTATTTAGTAAAAAATAGTGGTTTAAAGAAACTAAAAGCTCAAGCGAAAGAAATAGTAGAATTAGAGGAAGATAAGTAATGGAAAATATTGTTATTGCGATAGATGGACCTGCTGGATCAGGAAAAGGTACAGTTACAGAGATAATTGCGAAGAAGCTAAATCTTCTTTGTATCGATACAGGAGCTACTTATAGAGCTATTGCTCTAAATACATTAAGACATAATATAGATTTAAATGATACAGATAAAATAATAGAGCTTGCTAAAAAGACTAAGATAGAGATGGATGAAGAAAAAAATGTTTATTTAAATGGAGAAGATGTCACTAAAGAAATTAGATCTAAAGAAGTAAGTGACGTCGTATCACCTCTATCTAATATAAAAGAAGTACGTGAAATACTAGTAAATCTTCAAAGAGAAATAGCTAAAGGTAAGAATGTTATTCTAGAAGGAAGAGATACAACTACAGTAATATTTCCTAATGCTAAATATAAGTTTTACTTAGATGCTACTTTAGAAGAAAGAGTAAAGAGAAGATACCTTCAAAATAAAGAATTAGGTATTGATACTACTATGGAAGAAGTAGAAGAAAATATTAAGAAAAGAGATTATAACGATATTCATAAAGAAGTAGGTGCTCTAAAAAGAACAGATGATCAAATATATATAGATACTACAAATATGAGTATTGATGAAGTAGTAGATAAAATAATATCATATATAGAAATGTAATATAAATAAATCATAAGAAGAAAAGGACTGATAAAATGAAATACATGACACATAATGACATAAGAAAGATGTGGATAGATTATTTTACTAAGAATGGACATAAATTATATGAAAGTGCTCCATTAGTACCAAAGAATGATAATTCACTTCTATGGATAAATGCTGGAGTAACTCCATTAAAGAAATTCTTTGATGGTACAGTAGTACCTGATTCTAAAAGAATAGTTGATATCCAAAAATGTATTAGAACTAATGATATAGAAAATGTAGGTATTACTAAAAGACATCAAACATTTTTTGAAATGATGGGTAATTTCTCTGTAGGAGACTACTTTAAACCAGAAGCAATTCACTTTGCTTTTGAATTATTAACTAGTGAAAAGTATTTTGCTATAGATAAAGAACTAATATATGTAACTTATTATCCAACAGATACTGATACTAAGAATTTCTGGATAAAAGAAGGAATGCTAGAAGATCATTTAGTTCCTCTAGAAGCTAACTTTTGGGAAATAGGAGAAGGTCCATGTGGACCAGACTCAGAAATATTCTTCGATAGAGGAGAAAAGTATGATACTCCTGAAAAAGATGCTCTAAAGAAATTTAAAAATGATGAAGATCAAGAGCGTTATGTAGAAATTTGGAATGTTGTATTCTCTCAATTTAACTCTGAAGAAGGAAAGAAACGTTCTGAATATAAAGAATTACCTAGAAAGAATATTGATACAGGAGCAGGCTTAGAAAGATGGTGTACTATCTTCCAAAATACTGATTCTAACTTTGAAACAGATCTTTTTACTCCAATAATTAAACATATAGAAGAACTAACTACACACTCATATGTTGGTCAAAAAGAATATAAAATCATAGCTGATCATATTAAAGCTATTACTTTTGCTTTAGCAGATGGAGCTGCTTTTGAAAATATGGGACGTGGCTATGTACTTAGAAGACTTCTAAGAAGAAGTGTTAGATTTGGTAAGAATATAGGTATAGAATGTCCATTTATGTATAAATTAGTATCTGATGTAGTAGATATGATGTCTGAAGCATATCCATATTTAAAAGAGAAAAGGCCATTTGTAGAGACATTAGTTTTAAATGAAGAAAAATTATTCTTAAAGACTCTTAATCAAGGAGAAAGAAGATTAAAAGAATTAATAAAGAATTCTCATGATGGAATAATATCTGGAGAAGATGCTTTTAAATTATATGATACATATGGATTCCCATATGAATTAACTGAAGAGTACTTAAAAGAATTAGGATATAAAACTTCTCGTGAAGAATTTGATAAGTACATGAATATTCAAAAAGAAACAGCTCGTAAAAGTACTAAGAATGTTTCAGCTATGGCAAAGCAACAACAAATTCTTCTAGATTATAAAGAACCATCTACTTTCGTATATAATCTATATCGCGTAAAAACAAAAATACAAGCTATTATTACTAGTAGTAGACTTTTAAAAGCTTTAGATAAAGATGGATATATAGTACTTGATAGAACATGCTTTTACGCTGAATCTGGTGGCCAAATATCTGATACAGGTATGATTATAGGTGATCACTTTAAAGCTCGTGTAACAGGCGTAATTAAGGCTCCTAATGGCCAACACTTACACAAAGTAAAACTATTAGATGGAATTATAAAAGTAGGAGATAGTGCTGAAGCTGTAGTAGATCAAAATAGAAGAAAAAAGATTGAAGCTAATCACTCAACTGTTCATATCCTACAGTATATTCTTCAAAAAGCTATTGACAAAGATATAAAACAAGCTGGAAGTAAAGTGGCTGATGATAAACTAAGATTTGATTTCACATACTCTGGTCAAATGACAGACGAAAAAGTACTAAAAGTAGAAAAACTAGTAAATGAAATGATTAATCAAAACTTAATAGTCTCAACAGAAATAATGCCTCTAAATAAAGCTAAAGAGTTAGGAGCTATGGCTTTATTTGAAGATAAATACCAAGACACAGTACGAGTAGTAAAAATAGGTAAATCTATTGAATTATGTGGAGGAACACATACTACTAATACTAAAAATATTAAGAGATTTGCTATTACTTTAGTAGAATCAAAAGGAAGTAATATTTATCGTATAGAAGGAGCTACTTCTGATAATATTGAAAAAGAATTATATGAAGTAATTAGTCCATATAATGATGAAATAGTAAAACTATTATTAAAAGCTAAAGAGATAAAGAAACAAGCTAAGCAAGAAGGAATAGACTTAGATTTTGATATCTATATTGATAATAAAAAACCATCTTCATATCAAGATATAATTAATTATCGTAATCAGTTAGAATATGTTCAAACAGAAGTAAAAGAATTAGAAAAGAAATATCTAGATATAAAGAAACAACAAGTAATGAATAATCTAGATGAATATAAAAAGAACTTTAAAAAGTATAATGATATAACTTATCTAATAATAAAGACTGATAATAAAGATAGTAACGTTCTAAAGACCATAGCTGATAGTCTAGTAAATAATGAAAAGAATTACTTTATCTTTATAGCTAATATTAAAGAAGATAATAGTGTTCACTTTATTGCTAGATCTACATCTAATAAACATGCTGGCCTATTAGTAAAGAAAGCTTCTCAAATGTCTGGTGGTAATGGAGGAGGACGTGATACCTTCGCCGAAGGAGGAGGAAAGACCTCTGATAATATAGATGAAGTATTAACTGCTATAGAGAAAGAATTAAAAGATGAATAATTATCTACTAGAAGGAACAGACAACTTAAGTATTAATATTGAAATAGATGATATTATAAGTAAAGAAAAATTTACTGATACAGAAAAAACAAATTATGACTTAGAAGAAATATCACTATTAAATGTTCTAGAAGACTTAGATACTTATAATCTACTAACTCCCAAGAAAATAATTATTGTAAAAGGACTAGATAAAGTAAAAAAGACTACTCTAGAATATAATTTTGATGATGCCTTAAAACACTTATATAAGTATTTAAAAGACCCAAATCCAGATAATTTATTAATAATAGTAGTAGACAAAGTAAATAATAAATTAAACATGTACAAAGAATTAAAAAAGTATTGTACATATAAAGAAATCACAGTAAATAGTGCAGGATATATAAGAGACAAATTAAAAGACTATAAGCTAGAAGCAGGCTTTATTAATGAATTAATAACATACTCAAATAATGATATGACTAAAATAGCTAATGAATGTGAAAAGTTAATGAATTATAAGTACAATGAAAAGTCTCTTACCAAAGAAGATATTCATCTACTAGTTACTAAAGAGTATGGAGATAGTACTAATCTTACATTTGACTTTGTAGCTGCTCTAGGAGAAAAGAATATTAAAAAAGCTCTAAGTCTCTTTAAAGAATTAGAAGAATATAATCCAAATATATTAGGATTAATATCTCTAATAGAAATGCAATATAGATTAATGTATCAAGTAAAAGTATTATCTGATAGAAAAATGACTGATAAACAAATAGCAGACACACTAAATATTAATAGTACTTATAGAATTCAAAAGATAAGAGAATTAACTTACTATTACAGTAAAGAAGATATATCTAAGTTCTTAATAAAGCTATCAGATATAGACTTAAAAGCAAAAACAACTGATCTTACCCCAACTTCTCTAATAGAAGACTTAATAATTAATTTATAATAAAAAGAAAATTTAACTACTAAAAATTTAAAATAATTCATAATAGTACTAGTAATTTAGGAGGAATAGAAAAAATGAATGAGTACATTAACTTAGATGAAAAGAATATTAAAGAAGAACATATATGCTGTGCAATAGGAGATCCAAAACATCAAGATGGTGTAGATAAAAAGAAAGAATGGATTAAAAGTAAATTAAAAGATGGGCATGTATTTAGAAAACTAAATGCTAGAGGTAAAATCTTTATTGAATATGAACCAATAGAAACAGCTTGGGTTCCTATCAATGGTAAAAACTATATGTACATTTATTGTTTATGGGTAGCAGGTAGTTTCAAAGGAAAAGGTATCGGTAAAGAATTATTAGAATATGCTACCCAAGATGCTAAAAAGAAAAAAATGAGTGGAATTTGTACATTAGTATCAAAAAAGAAAAAACCATTCATTGGAGATAAGAAGTTCTTTGAACACTATGGATTTAAAGTTGTAGATACGATTAATGATTATGAATTGATGGCTCTACAATTTGATGATAAAGAAACACCTAAGTTTAGTGATACAGCACGTAAAATGGAAATCAATAGTCAAGATTTTACTATTTATTATTCAAATGAATGTCCTTATGTAGAATATGAAGTAAAAGAATTATCTGATTATGCAAAAGATAAAGGAATTAAATTAAATTTCATAAAAATTGATTCATTAGAGAAAGCAAAAAATGCTCCTTGTGTATTTAATAATTGGACAAACTTTTATAAAGGAAAGTTTATTTCAAACACAATATTGAATGCAAATGCATTTGAAAAATTATTAAAATAAAGTATTATATTTTATATTTTTTAAATACGGTTAAACTGCATTGTCAGAAAATTACTTGGTTGTTTTAATTTTTTACCATGTGATACATATTATTATGGTACAACAATACATTTAGTAGCTGATGCAACAAATAATAATGGATATCCATTTATTAGGTGGAGTAATAATGAAACTAATCCTGATTATACATTCCAATTAACTGGAAATACTACTATAAAACCAATATACTCTGAGAGTTATACAATTAAATATGTTCCAAATAATGGAAGTAGTTCATTTACAGAAGATGTAATTCAAGGTGAAGCAATAACAACTTTCCCAGATGTAGAATATAATGACTGTACCGGAACAACAGGTTCATATGAGCAACAAGGATGTGCCTATGTATATAAATTACTAGGATGGTATACAGACTCTAACTTTACAACTAAAGTAGATGAGAGTTTTATTCCAACTGGAAATACAACATTATATGCCAAATGGAATAAAATATACTTTAGAAATGATGGACCAGTAGTATTTGATGGTGATGATATCATCTATACTGATATGATGTTATTTAATGAAGAGAATGCTGAAAAAGACTTTATAGTAACATTTACTGCAGATGAATATCTTGGTTATAATCCAACTAACAATAAAGATAAAAGGGCAACTATATTTCAAGATATGATGGAAAGTGGTTCATACTTAGGAATGCAATTCTTCCATGACGATAGTAGTTATTACGTAAATGCTAACTCATCTAGTAATAGTGCTGATAGAGTTAAAGATCCTAATACAGGATATATAACTGGACAACAAGTAATCTTTAAAAGAAAAAATAGGATATTATATTATAGTTACGATGATGGAACAACATTTACTCCTACAGTTAACTATAGTTCATTTACATCATATTTTGATGTTCCAGCTACATTTAGAGCAGGACTAGATCAAAATGGAAATCCATGGAGATATTTAAAAGGTACATTATCAAACATGAGTGTAGAAATTATAGAACCATTAACTTATACAATTCATTATGACGCTAATGGTGGAACTGGTACAATGACTAATCAAGAATTTACTTACAATAATCCTGCAGACCATTATCCGCAAATACATTCACAAGAACTAATTATGTATTTAGAGGATGGAATACCGCTGCAGATGGATCTGGAACATATTATGATGATGAAGAAGCAGTAAGAAATTTAAGTAATATTGAAGATGATGTTGTAACACTATATGCCCAGTGGTGGAAGATTGAATATAGTCACCCAGGTGATGCTGTATTTAACGGAACACAATCTACTTTCATTGACACAGGCATTAATGTATTTAGTACAGCAAATATTGATAAAGACTTTGAAATTAGATTAACATTTAAGTCAGTTGATGATGACCAAATGAATTATGTATCAGGCAGTCCAAAACAACCAACTATACTTAATGTAAAAGATGAATCTAACAGCACATATCCAGGATTTAATATTCGATTCAATAATAGTATTACTACTTTATTTCCAACATATAGATGGGGTGGATCAACAACAAATGTAGTACCAAATGGAATTAAAGTAACAAATGCTCCAATAGAATTTATCTATAGAAGAAAAACAAATGCTAATAATCAAAAAATTATTACAGCAGAATATAAATATACAGGATTTGATAGTGGAGAAATAACTACTATTAATCAAGGTAGTTGAAATCTAAATCAACCATTCACTACCAATGTAGCATTTGGTGGATATTTTGATAGTAACAATCAACCAGGTAGATTCTTCAAAGGTACATTAGCTGATATGGTAATCTTAATGGAGGAGTAATATCAACAATTTATAGACATAATTAGATACACTAAAAAAGCCCATTAGGGGTCTTTTTTCATTATTAAAAATTATGATATAATAATAATAGGTGAGAACAATGGAAGACATAACTAATATTATAAAAAAAATGGGATATAATAGCATCGAAGAAATGCAAAATCAAATTAGGGAAAGAATATATAATAACCTTAAAAGGTCTCCAGGAACAATTGATACTAATACATTAGTTAAAATAATACAAAATTGTTTTGTTACTTTTGATGGAGAATGTCCTTTATCAGATGAAATGTTAACGAAAGATAATTGGCATCTAGATCATGTTATTCCCGTATTTCTTGGTGGCTTTACAGAACCTTGGAATTTACTTCCTATATGTAATGATTGTAATTTGGAAAAATCATCAATGCATTTATTAGATTATGTGACCCAAAAAAATATTAATCCAAAAAGAGTAGAAAAAGTCTTTGTTTATCTAATTAATAACTTAAAAATTAATAACTATAAAATTAATAATAATTTAACTATTAGTGATGAACAAACGGAACAAGTAGAAGATGAATTAATTAATCGAGATGATAATCTATTTATAAATACAAACAGCTTAGATTCAATAACTTTTTTCTACCAAGTATATAAATATTTAGAAGAAAATCAGGTACAAATTAATGGAAAAATAAATGATTACCATGAGATAGTTAAAGAATTAATTAAAAAGAATAATGATAATAGTTTAGAATCGATAGAAAATCAGTATGCTAAGCAAAATGAATTAAAGAATTTCTTGAAGGAAATAGGAGTAAATAATTATTATGCATTATCATATGATTTTTCAAATAAAATAAATGATATAAATGAAATTAAAAATAATATTAGATTAATAAATAATTACCTTTCTAGTGGTAATATTAATGAACTCATCAATAAAAATCCATTAATTTTATTAATGAATTTTGATGATTTTAAATCTAGATTTGAATATTTAATTAATGACAGTAAAATACCTATGGAAATTGTTATAAATAAGCCAGTTTTATTAAATAAGATTGATATAGCGAAAGAATTTATTGAACTATGTACAAAAGTAAATTTTGACATAAATAAGATTACAAATTATGCATTTTATAAAGGCGATTTATCATCTTTCATAGCAATTCTTCAAAGTAAAGAATATCAAGAACATCCAGAATTATTCAAATCACAGACATTAGCAAAGGCCAAGCTAGAAGAGACTCAAAAGATTATTCAAAGTCCCGAATTCAAAGAACATCCAGAATTATTCACATCAGAAACATTAGCACATGCCAAGTTAGAAGACATACAAAAGACTATTCAAAGTCCAGAATTCAAAGAACATCCAGAATTATTTACTTCAACAACATTAGCACATGCCAAACTAGAAGACATACAAAAAATTATTCAAAGTCCTGAATTTAATGAACATCCAGATCTATTCACATCACAAACATTAGCAAATGCCAAGCCAGAAGAGATTCAAAAGATTATTCAAAGTCCCGAATTCAAAGAACATCCAGAATTA
>CAZALI010000018.1:0-25317 GCA_964486215.1 uncultured Muribaculaceae bacterium | reverse complement strand
GTTATCCCAGTCTCGAAGGCAGATTACCCACGTGTTACTCACCCTTGCGCCACTAAGTGAAAATCCTTATCCACTTTGTGCAAGCACTCTGCTTCAAAGGGTCACTTCGTACGACTTGCATGTCTTAGGCATGCCGCCAGCGTTCATCCTGAGCCAGGATCAAACTCTCAAAAAAAAATAAAATATTACTCTTAACGAGTAATTAAAAGTTCAATTAATTTCCTAGCTACTCGAAATTGACGTTTTGCTTAGTTTTCAAAGATCATTTTGCGACTTTTTGGGGTCGCATTAAAAATATAACAAATTTTGATTTGTATGTCAACATATTTTTACGCTTTACACTAAAATATTTGACATAGGAATTTGTACATATTTTTACAATTGCATATTGCTATAAACAGATAAACTCAATATTTTGAATTTTTAAATGTTTACAGTTTTCGCAACTGCCTCATTAATATATCAAATAGTTCCAATTTAGTCAACAAAAAAATGCACTTTTTTTTAGAAACTCCGCGTTAAGTTGCGAGGCAAAAACCAGCAATCTCAATATTTAAATTTAATAACGATTTTATGACAAAAAAAGAATAAATTTTCATTTATTCTAATTATTTTCTTTAATTTCTTTATATTTATGGTAGTATTCTTTAATTTCTGATTGTTGAAATGGACCATCCTGCCCTCTTGCTTTATCAATTAATTTGGTTAGTTCATACTTAAGTATTGTATCTAGATCTTTAGAATAATTCATAATCTTTTTATGATATTTATATTCTCCTCTATCTAGTACTTTAAAACTTCCATTTGGAAATACTCTTAAATCCAAATCATAATCAATGTATTTTATTGTATCATCCTCTATTATATATGGGGAAGCTATATTACAGTAATAATAAATACCATCCTTTTTATATTGTCCTATTATATTAAACCAACTTTTTTTATAAAAATATAGAACAGCTGGTTCTTTAGTTCTCCAACTTCTTCCATCTGACTCCGTAACTTTAGTTTTACTATTTCCAAAAACTAAATAGTCATCTTTTATATCTAGGAGAATAGCCTCTTCCCAACCTCTGTGAATACTACCATCGTGCTTATAGCTGTGAATGCTATATTTCTTTCCTATTTCTAAATTTTCCATTTTATACCTCATTCGCTACCTATTATATATTTTTTTATAAAATTTTTCAAATAAAAAGAACAGTTTTTTACTGTTCTTAACTATTTTGATGAAAATCCTTTTACTGCTGCCCACATAATGACCAGCAATATTACCATTATAATAGTTCCTGCAAATGGGTTACTTAGATAGGTTCCAAAGAAATCATTTAGCTTTTCATTTAATCCTGATAGTTTATCTTCTAATCTTCCAAAAAAGGATAATACATAGAAACTATTTATCATTTTTCTTACCTGATTTCTTCTTTTTATTCTTCTTTACTGATTTTGTTTCCTTTTCTTCTTCATCTTTTTCAGATACAACTTCGGCTTCAGCCGTTACATTCTCATTAACTATGTTTTCTATTTCTCTATGAATCTTTACTACATTATTTCTTATTGTAATAGATGAAATAATATCTAATACTGAATATACAACAATTATACTACCTACTAACTTAGTAATAACTACAGCTCCTGCGAATGGATTGAATAATAATATTATTCCACAAATAGTTGTTAAGATAGATATTATTAAAGTTGATTTCCATAAATCATTTTGATCTGATTTTAATTGAAAAGCATAATGAAGTTTAGTAGCACTACTAATTATAATTATTATTCCTAATATAAATGGTATAATACCAGCAATTGCTTTAGGATTAGAAATTACCAATAATCCTAACATTACTGTAACAATTCCATATATTAAATCTAATTCATTTCTGTCACTGCTATTAAAAGTTCTTATATAACGTATAATACCAAATACTCCTAATAAAACAAATATGCTTCCTATTATATATGATATTGATATTATAGTTGCTTCACTGGCTACTAATAGTAAAACTCCTAATATAAATAATGATAGTGAAGTTAGTATTGATGATCTAAATATTTTTTTCATAAATGTACTCATATTTTATCCTCCTAGAAATTAATTATAACATATTTTGTTATGCAATTACTATATTATTATTTATTGGAACTATTTCTACCATAGTATTTCCATCATTGATTTTTATTTCTTCATCATTATACGTAAAGCTAGTTTTGGAATTACGAGAACTCTTTGTCCATTTAATTGGAATAGCATAACCATTTGTTAAATAGAAACCATCTCCTGTGCCAGTAGTATTTAAGTCTTGTCTACCATAACTATCTAATGTTGAGTTAGCAACTTTAATTAGGATTACATTCTTATAGTGATATTGTTCTTTAGTAGTAGCGTCTGTATGAGGAACATTATTCATACTTCTTAAGTAATATTCTCCTTCAGAATTATAAGTAAAACCTCTTACTTGTGTAGGACTAAAGCTAAAACTTACTGAATTAGCTTGTTTAATATTAGTATCTTCTGGGTATAACTCATTTAAATTAATCTTTTTAACACTGTAATTTAATAATTTCCAGTCTGATGTTTCTAGTGCATATCCTTTTTCTTTAGCTGCTGAATATATTTTTTCTATAGAAGTGAATACATTATGAGGAGCTCTATAATCTGATACTCTCCAGAATGGGGCATTATCATATAAGCCATTTAAGTTATTTACACCTAAAGCTTTTATATCTTTTTCAGCAAATGGGCTCCATCCAAAATGAGTATATATACAATCACTTTCTAAGGCATAGTCTAAGAAGTAATGACGAGAGCTTCTTACAGGACCAATTTCAGCTGTTTCTCTATCCTTATATATAGCCATTATTCTACTTAGTCCACCTTCAACAATAATTTCATAAGTAATATAGGCATCTTGTAATCCTTTATGAGAAGTAGAGCCAACATTATTATCTATCATAATAGCTATAGGTCTCTTATTACTGTCTTCATCTACTATTTTTAATTTTTCGACTATTTTCTTTTTAGCTTTTTTCTTTTTTACTGGCTCTTTTTCTTCTGGTCTTAAAAAATAGAAAGCTGCACCTACTCCTATTCCTACAAGTAATACTATACATATTACTATTATTCTATTCCTTTTACTTCTAAAAAATCTTTTCATATAAACACCTCTATTCATTAATATATTGCGTTAAATATACTATCGTGTTATAATAACTTTGTTATTTTGAACAGGGGATTAGTTAAATGGTATAATAATGGTCTCCAAAACCACTGTTGAGAGTTCGATTCTTTCATCCCCTGCCATTTAGTATTAAAAGATTTAGATTTTTTCTAAATCTTTTTTTGTGCCAAATACATCATATAAATATTTTAATGTTCTAATCTGGAATAGTACAAGATGTATAGTGTTGGTAGATCATACAACTCCATGCAGAATAATCTACGCTAGAGATACTATCAAAGGCATCAATATTTCCGCCATTATCTGCAGTTATAAACAATCCGGTATAATTATTATTTTTTGGAATATAACATCTTGTTGTTTTATATTCTTCGTTTTCATCATTTATATTGCAATTCTCTGCTCCAAATGATTCTAGCATTATTCTTTGATTGTCTTGATATGAATCTGGTGATAGTCCTTCTAAGTAATAATCTTTATTATCAATAATATATCCCATATGTATTTTACTAATTTTTCCTTTTGAAATCTTATATCTTATAAAGAAATTATATATGTCATAATCATCCATCATTGAACGTGGCTTTAAAACATTTTGATAATTTTTATGCAAACCTGGAACAAGTACTTCATTTACCTCATATTTATCATCTTTTAAGTATTTAACAACATCACCTGGCATTATCATGTCGCTTGAGGAGTAGTATAAATAATAATCTTTTTGTTCTATTTTTATATCACTATCAATTGTAATTTCACATTTACAAATAGCATAAACACTAATTGGTATAACAACTTCAAGTCCAATTATTAATAGCAAAACTTGAGAATACTTTTTTCTTTTTAATATCATATAAGTTGCTATAGTTATTAATATGATTATTAATATTATTGTGTGCAGTTGTATACCAGTCTTAGGATTTTTTGTGACATTGCTTGTATTACCAGTCGATAAATTAACTGTCACATTTTTACTATCGTTATATGTTCCAGATTCAAAGGCTTCATCAGGTACTTCATTTTTATATTCTACTTTTAAATAAATAGTTGTAGTTGAATTTGCTTTAATTATACTTGAATTGTTTTCAGATGAAATTTTGTAATCTATGTAATCAGAACTAATGTTAAAACTTTTGTTATTTATTTCATAATCTTCACTAGATTCATTTTTTACCATAACTCTATATTTTATACTATCTCCTATTTCAGACATAGATAGATTTAAATTGATGGTTTTCCCATTTGCTGTTGCTTCATCTGTTTCAATTACATTTTCAGACTTTTCTTCTACTGTAATTCCACTTATTGATATTTTATCTGGATCGCAAGTTTTAGCATTAGTCATAAATGGCGTAAGCATTATTGATAATATAGACAAAATTAACTTAAGTCTCCTCATATTCTACACTCTCGATTCCTTTTATCCTACTTTAAGTATATATTCATATATAAGATTTGCAAATCTTTTTAAAGAATATATTATAGGAAGTGTAAAGTCAAATGCCTTAATTTTTTAAAGAATATTTAGCTAAATATAAAAAAGTATTAAAAAAATAGACATCTTCTAATGCCTATTTTTTATTCGTAAGTATATTTATACTTTTTTAACTTTTTAGCTCGTCCCTTTTCAGCACATTTCATAAATATTTCTTTTTGTACTTTTTTTAATTTCTCTAGATCTTTATCAACATCTTTTCTTCTTTTTCTTGCTTTTACAGCTTCTACAACTGGGTAACTTGCAACCATTGTCATTAAACCTAACCAAGCTATGTTATCTGGAGTTAGTTCAATATCTTTAAGTCCAATCAATATTCCTTCTAAAGCTATGTAGCAACCAGCTAAGATGGAATGGTCTCTTATATACTCGTCATTATAATATCTTTTCTCAGCTTTTAAAAATCTTGAAAGAATTCTTAGGCGATCCCTATCATTTCTATACCAACTACGGCAAGAATATAAATCAAAGGTATTCTTTTCTTGATATTCTAAGTACCAGTGATATGTATCACTATTCATTAGGTTCATGTCTAGTGAACCTACATAATCGTGGACAGCAATTACTTCATTAGAATTTTCAAATTTTACTTTATGTTTCATATTCACTTCTCCTCTTGCTTTCATATTTAATCATCTTTTAATTTATTAATCAAGTATTCTTGTATATCATTTTGAAATAATTTTGAAAGTTCTTTTATTATTTCTTCATTATCTTTGTCTTCTAAATCTACATGATATAATTTAATACCATTAGATGTCATAGTAACTCGAGATATATAATACTCTTCAGGATTACTTGGATTTATTAATAATATATAATTATCATCTTCATAAGTAGTATTACTAACTATTACATAATCTATATTATTATCTAGTGTTATGTGTTTACCAGTTTCTAATATATTTTCCATAAATACTCTTATTTTTCTGTTAATTCCTTTATTGTTTTATATTCTTTTATTTTTTTAGCAATCGCAGTAGCTAGTTCTTCACTTGAACTATCAGTATTTAGAGTTATTTCTTCTTTATCTACTTTTACTTTTTCAAATACATCTTCAAATTTATTATTATTTTTATCAGAAAAATAATAACTATCTGATGTTACTCTAGTTGTATCTTCTGCATCTTTAGTAGAATTAACTAATTGACTTTTTAAGTCTTCGTAGAAATTACCATTTTCACTACTTATCATATTAGTATAATAGTCATATACTTTCTTTTTCTTATTATATAGAAGTTCAATTGTAGTTGGATCATCTGCATTCATAAATCTTATTTCATTATTATATATAAAATTAATATTGGAATATTTCTTATTATCCTTAATATATTCTAGAACTAAGATTGGGTCATCTAGATCTTTTATTTCATAAAAATTAATATTGTATTTATGAATTTTATTTTCAGGATCTAGAGTAACAGCTGTGTCCTTCAAATACTTATAATATGTTTTTCCCCAAGTAGTTGAAATTTTACTTTCTAATTTTAATTCCTTATTTGTGACTAATAAGATAATACCTACTATTAGTACTAATACTACTAATGATAGTATTATTAATGCTTTTGTTTGTTTTTTCATAATATGCCTCCTAGAATTAGTATAACATAAAACTTAGTTATTAATTAAGACTTAGAACTAAAAAGTAGGAATTACTTCCTACTTTTATTTATATATTTTTTCGAAATGCATACCAGTCCATACTTTTACTTTAGTACCTGGTTTATACTTTTTATGTTCTGAAGTACTATACCAATATTTAATATTTTTACTCTTAGGTAGTTTATAGTAAGTACCCTCTTCTACTAAGTGTTTTTCTTTATTCTTTACTTTATTACTTGTTGTGACCATCCAATATCTTTTGTTATTCTTTGTGATTGGTGGTTTTAACATATCATCATTTGTGATTAATTTAGAAACATATGATTTAAAGTCATTCATACTTAATCTTTGATTATCTAATAGGATGGCTAACTCTCCAGCTCTAAAGCCTTTATACATATAATATGGTAAGATATCACTTAAATATTTATAATCTATTTCTTTTACTTTTCTATTTGTCCACATAATATTACTATTAAATGGATATAGATTAGTTATTTCAGTAAAAGCATCTGTTGTGACAAAGTCGTTAGCAATAATATTATAATATCTAGTAGAAGCTACGAAGTAATACTTAACTTTTTTATTAATAGTTTTTATTTCTTTTACTTTTACTGTTTTTAATTTATTATTAACTAATTTAGTAATACTTGTTCCTACTTTGATATCATTCATATCAATAAACTTATTGTAATCTGGTGAGAAGAATGAATGATTTGCTTTTATATTGATACTTGAGTTATCAGTAAAAGTAATTTTTATATATGAGTTTCCTTCTTTTTCTTTTTCTATCCAGATTGGATATTCTTTTGTTGGCTTACCTGTATCATAATTCCATACTAGTAATAAATCATCATATTTAATATCTTCAACATTCTTTACTTTATTATTGGCTAGACGTATTTTAGTTCCTTCTACTAGGCATGCTTGAGGAGCTGTTGCTGTTATTGTTAAATCTCCAGTTACGTTTCTTACAGTTAAAGAACCATTATTATATGTATAATCTGCTGTTCCACCTTCCATGTTTACTGTTACAGATTCTGGTGTATTATAGCCATTATTACCTCTTAAAGTAGCAGTATAGTTTTGGCCATAGTCAACAGTATAAGAGCCATTTGGAGTTCCATTGGTTATAGTTATGTTTACATTCATTGTCCAACGATATTCTTTTTCTGTACTACTAGCTGTAGCATTTAATCCTCCAGCATCATAGGCAGTTACTTTAAAGTAATAATTACCATCTTCTTGTACACTAACTGTGTAATTATCAACATCAGAATTAGTATTAATAGTACTTATTGTTTCTTCAACATCATCTGTTACTTTAATAACTTCAATTTTGCAGTTAGTTATTCCTATATTATCAGAGGCATTGTATGAAACATTTATTTCCCTCTTAGTAGTTTGTTGTGTACCTACAACATCAGAAATAGTTGGTGGTGTTGTATCTACTAAATCTTCATCTTTAGTAACAGTTAAATTAACAGTACCCATACTTGTTCTAGTACCACCACTTGGTTCAAAATAAACATTAACTGTTTGTCTAGTAGAGGCAAATCTAGCATCACTTCTAACCTTAATATATACAGGATAAGTATTTTCACCATTAGCGTTAATAGTATAGGTAGAAATAGGATTATTATTTTGATCTACTAAATAGAATTTATTATTACTTAGAGAAATATTAAAAGTCTTAGTTTCTTCATAAGAATTTATTACAGAGACATCTACTTCTACTCTATTATTTGTATTAGTTAGATCTCCTGTTATACCGCTAGGCATACTTCCAATTAAAGTACCTGTTTCTGTTTCTTCTTCTAAGTCAATTTCTGATTCACCATTAATATTAAAGTTGCCGGCATTATTAGGCACCATAGTAATAGTTAGTGTAAAAGTCTTAGATGTTTTGGATGGAATAGCTTCATTATTACTAATACCATCTATACTATAACTTACTTGAGCATCTTCATTAGAAGTAGTTAGTGTTGGGACAAAGCTTGTTGGTTCAAAGTGATAATCAAATACTGTATCATTTTGAATAGTAATAGTATAAGTAGCATAGTAATCATCAGCTAATCCTTCTGGAGTTCTAGGCACATTAAAATTAAGGTCAAAAGAAATTCTTTTACCTTCTACTTCAGGATTTTCAGGATTTTCTAAATTTTTATAATCACTTAAAGTAGCACTCTGTATTGATACTAGTCCATTCTTATAGAATGTAGCTTGTCCGCTTATACTACTATGAGCTCCATAGGCAGCATATCCTACACTCATAAAGCAAAAAAGAAAGAGTACTATGATAGTAACTAATAATCTTTCTTTTCCTTTCATTTTTTAATACCTCTTAAATGTTTCTTATCCAGTACATATTCCCATAGCGTTTTATCATTTAATAATAAGAAGATACTTCTATCATTAGTTTGATAATGATTTATAGGCATTCTTATTTCACTATGAGCATCTATTAGTTCTTCAAAGCTTTCTACTTTTATAACATTATATTCATCTGTATTAGGCATTTCTTTTATATTAACGATAATACTATCATAAGTAGTTAATATTTTATTTAGTGCTAATTCATATTTATTATTAATTTCATATACACGTCTATTTCTAAGTATGATCCATAAGTTAAGAAGAGCAATAGCAATAGATATCATACCTATTAAAGTTGCGATTAGGTACTTAGGATCTTTATCTTTTACTATATTAGATACTGTTTTTACTTTGTTATTAACATCACTATCAATACTAGCTTCTATAGCAAGTTTTGATAGAGGTAATTTTAATATTAATTTATTATTTATTGGAGCAGATATTTCCTCATTTTCAATAGTACTATTTACTTCTAAATATACTTTTAAAACTCCTTCTGAGTTAGTTAAACCTACTTCTTTTTTGAATGATTCTAATAAACTATTATATTTATTATAATCAACATCTATACTCTGATTAATATTATATACATGGATATTTTTTACTTTTTCTTCTCTATAATTAGTGACATCATATTTCTTAGTCCAATAATTACCTACTTCATTATTAGATTTATTTGCTTCTATTTGAGCAACTACTTTGTACTTATAATTACCATTTACTTTTTTATCATATTCTGTTTCATAATGATAATCTATATGAATATGATCAATAAGACTAGTAATATAAGTTTTACCTTTTTCTATATATTTACTTTCAAAATACTTATTATCTTTTAAATATACTTTATAATCAATATTATTGTTTTCTTTATACTTTATAGAAATTATTTTTTTATTATTGTACCCATATACTAAGCAAACGATACCTATAAATATAAACACTAGGAGAGAAGTAAATAATAATATTTGTTTTCTATTATAAATTTTTTTCATTAACTAGTCTCCTTTCCAGTATATAAATCATTGAACCATAAGGTTGGATAACCAACGAATTTAATACTATTAGTAACTATACCTAATAATTCAGTTTCGTCTACTTGGTAAGTATCAGGAGCATTATTTGCATCACCTTTTGTTTTATATATATATTTAGAATCTTGTTTTTGAATATATATTACTCTATGTGTAATTATTCGTCCTGACTTTTTAAAAGCAATAATTTGACCTTTTCTTACTTTATTAGGTTCTATTTTTTTATAAATTACAGCATCTCCTCTACCATAAGTTGGTAACATAGATTTTGATCCTATAGCGATTATAGTATGACTAAATACTCCAGATACTAAAATTACTAAGATAATTAATAAAACTGCTGTTGGAATTAAAGCTATTTCTCTTATTGTTTTTTTACGATAATCATTAGCTTTAGTCTTATAATGTAATAATTTACTTACAAAGAAATATATTATGTATGGTAGCGCTGTATTAGCTACAGCATATAAGTAATTTCCTAGACTAGGTATTATTGGTAAAACTAATTCATATAAACACATAGTTAATTTAAATATTAGACTAGGTACATAACTTACTTTGTACGTTAAGTATGAACATAATAATTCTCTAGCAATTACTGGGATTATTACTGTAGATATAAATATAAAAACCATTTCATTATCAGATAAATTAAAACCACTTATCTCTATTATGATATTCAATATAATTAGAATAATACTATATATTATTACTGGTAGTTTTTTATGTTGAGTATTTCTACAAATAATATATCTTATTAATTCTTCAAATACTATTAAAATGGCATCCAATAAGACTACTCTGAAAAAGTAGCTTGGTGTGAATGATAGTACTGTTTTATTAAATCCTAATAGTATTCCTAATAAATATATAGTAACAAAATATGAAAGTAAGCAAGATATTACTATTTTAGTTACATTGCTTTTAGCATAATTATTGTCTTTCATTAATCCATATTTATATATGAAATAAATACCTATCAATATTACTGATAGACCAAATAAATAATAATTTTTATATAAGATATTGAATACTATAATAGAAATAAATAACAATAATTCTATGAAATATATCTCTATCTTTTTCATCTTACAACCCCATATTGGTATAAGAATTAGCCAAAAAATGGCTAATTCTTATAGAAATTCTTATTCAGCACTTTGATAATCTAAAGCAACTGTCATGTTAACTGTTTGATCAGTTGAAGGTAAATCAGTTGCCTCAGCAGGAGCAACATAACTTACTGTTACAACTACTGGATGTGAAGCTCCAGCTGCTAGAGCAACAGATAAGTTACTAGCACTAGAAGTATATGATGTACCATTATAACTAACAGTATATGTAATATAGTTTTGTTGAGCTGCATCTAGTCCAGATAATGTGATAGCAGTTAGATTAGCATCAATTGTACCAAAGTTTTTAGAATTAACAGTAAATGAATATGTTGATCCAGGTTTTGGTAAAGTTACAGCATATGTAATTGTATTATCAGTTACAGTTTTAGTTGAAGCTTTTATAGTACTAGTTTCACTAAAAGTTTCTGTATCAAAGTGTACATCCCATTTTGCTCTAGAGAATGTAGCTTGTCCATTAATATTTAATTGTGTAGAATATACGGCATAACCTATAGACATAACAACTACTGTAATTGCTAATAAAGCTATAATTACATTTTGAATATTAGTTTCTCTTCTCATAATTAATCCTCCTATTTTAATCTAATTTAATTTTAGCACTGTAAAATATGCTTTGTAAACATTATGAGACATATAATATCCAAATTTTACATAATTTTATAATTTTTAGTTAATATACGTCAAATTAAAAGTATTTTATTCTATCTAATTGACTTTTTGTTTTTTATAACCTATTATGAAGATGCGTGATAGTAATCACGCCGATATCTCTCCTTTCGTGAGAGTATATTCAACCGAACCCCCTGAAGAGGTACCTTATGGTACCTCGCTTTTTTATTTTTTACAATATTTTAAAGAGAAATTTTAATTCTCTTTTTTATGTTATTATTATCTGTTATAATTAGTTTGATGATAGTGGAGTGATAATTATGAAAAATAAGAAAATATTTATTATAAGTATAGCTGCTACTATAATCATTATAATTTTATTAGTAATTTTTAGTATTACTATGACTAATAAGAATAATAGTAGTAAAAAAGTAGATAATAAAAATATTAAGCCTAAGTTATATCTTATAGATTCAGATAAGATAAGACATGATAAATTATCTATTGCAGTATTTAATGGAATAGATAATGATGGTAGAAATATTTCTATTGCTTTATATAGTAATTTGAAGTGTAGATATACTGGTGATGAGAATGATGTTATTGCGAATAGAAAGTGTTATTATAAAATAGCTAACAATAAAATAATTTTTACACTTGATTATCCTAGTAAATATACTCATACATTTACTGTAGATAAAGATTGGACATATTTAGAAGATGAAAATGGAAAATATGACAATTACTTGATTAAATACTTAAATGAAAAAAATATAGATAAAGTTCTTGTTAATGCTGATGAATTTAATGCACTTTATTATACTGATAGTGGTATTAATATTCTTTCTAATTGTGATAATAATAAGGATTCTAATGAATGTGATAAAAATGATATATTAAAATTAGATGAATATGATATTGTTGATACTAAAGGTGATTTTAATAAGATAAAAGAAGATAAAACAAGTGATATAACTTTAAATGGTAATTTTAGAACTAAAGAATTTGATGATAACTATGGTGGAGAGCAACATATTAAATTCTTTAATGATAAGACTTGTGAGATAGCTGTTGAAAAGAATGGTTTAAATATATATCAAGATGGTGAATATATTAATTGTAAGTATAATACTATTATGAATAAAAAAGATGTATCTATTAATTTATATGCTGATTACAAAGATAATAATAATGTTACTAAAGCTATATTTCATTTTTATGCAGATAATAAATTTATAGATAGTATAAAATCATTTAGAGAGATATATTCTCCTAGTCATAGAACTTTTAAATTAATAGCTAATACTGAATTAGATGAATATAGGGAAACTATAAAATTTGTAGAAAAGATAACTCCTGATTATAAATTACATACTTCATATGATGGAGATAATGTTTGGTGGGGCCCTGTTAAAACATCAGAATGTAATAATACAAATTTAGATGTTATTTTAAAAAGATTAACAAATAAATATAAAGTAGAATTATATAAAGGTATAGATTATATTAATAGAGATAAAAATATTATCTTATTATCAAATAATAAATATAATGCTTATATAGAATTAAATAGAGTTACTGGAGCTTACGACCATAATTCATTTTATGATAGTAAAATCTATGTATTTGATAAAGATGGAGATATGCATAAAAATGCTATTGGTTTGCTTGTAGATAATATTGATGCTAATATATATGATGTTTTATGTAAGAATAATTAATAAATGATAGAGAGGTGTATATATGAAAACAGATAAAAATATTTTAATAGCCTTTGTTTTAAATATTTCTTTTTCTATATTTGAAATCATTGGTGGATTACTTACTAATTCAGTCGCTATTCTTTCTGATTCAGTTCATGATTTTGGAGATGCTGTTTCTATCGGAATATCATATTTTATGGAAAAGAAGAGTAAAAGAGGCGCAGACAATAAATATACTTATGGATATATTAGATATTCAGTATTAGGTGGCGTTATTACTACTACTATTCTATTAGTTGGATCTATCTTAGTAATTATAAGTGCTGTAAAGAGATTATTTAATCCTGTAGAAGTAAACTATTCTGGTATGATTATCTTTGCTATTGTTGGAGTTATATTAAACTTTATTGCTGCTTATGTTACTAAAGATGGTCATTCAATTAATCAAAAAGCAGTTAACTTGCATATGCTTGAGGATGTACTTGGATGGATAGTAGTACTAATTGGTGCTATTATAATGAATTTTACAAATATAAGTATACTAGATTCTATAATGAGTATAGGCGTTGCTTTATTTATATTAATTAATTCATTTAAGAATTTAAAAAAAGTATTAGATTTATTCTTAGAAAAGACTCCTGAAGATGTTGACGTAGATAAATTAAAAGATTCTTTAGTAAAAATAACAGGAGTAGATGATATTCATCATATACATGTATGGAGTATAGATGGATATAATAACTATGCTACTATGCATATAGTAACTAAAGTAAAAGATTTAGCTAAACTAAAGAAAAAAATTAGAGAAGAATTAGAAAATTATAATATATGTCATTCTATATTAGAGACAGAAGATGAAGCTTGTGATGATAAAGTGTGTCACATTGACTATAAAGAGATAGATCATCATCATTAATAGGAGTATATATGATTAAAGATAATATTAATAAAGTTTTAAACAATATCAAAGATTACAATACTCAACTAATTTGTGTATCTAAGACTAGAAGTAATGATGAAATTATGGAAGCTTATAATGCAGGTATGAGAGACTTTGGTGAAAATAAAGTACAAGAATTAGTAGATAAAAGAGATGCTTTACCTAAAGATATTAGATGGCATATGATAGGACATTTACAAACAAATAAAGTAAAAGATTTATTAAAAGATAAAGTCTTTCTAATACATTCTGTTGATAGTGTTAAATTAGCTTGTGAAATAAATAAAAGGTCTAATAATAAACAAGATATTTTATTAGAAGTAAATATTGGAGAAGAAGAGTCTAAGTTTGGATTTAAGCCAGAAAAGAATGAATTAAAAAAAGCTTTTGATGAGATAAGTAATCTTCCTAATATTAATTGTATTGGTCTTATGTGTGTTGCTCCTAAAACAGATAATCCTGAAGAGACTATTAAATACTTTGAATTATTAAAAGAATTAAATGATTATTTAGGATTAAAAGTCTTATCTATGGGAATGACTAATGATTATATTTATGCCTGTAAGTGTGGAGCTAATTATATAAGAATTGGTACTGCTATATTTGGTGAAAGAGACTACGGAGGTTTCAGATGAAAAATAAAAAAGTATTATTAATAGTACTAGGAATAATACTTATATTAGGATTTATGTTTTTAGTTTTATGGCTTAATGATCCTAATAGGAGTAAGAGGCTTGATAATACTTTACTATTTGATAATGAATATTATAAAAACTTAGACATCAAAAATATTTCTAAAGTAGAAATATATAAAGCTACTGAAGGTGGAGTTGAAACAGAAGAAATTACTTATAAAGAAGAAATAAAAAATATATATAATGATTGGAAGAATGTTAGACTTATAAAAGAAACTGAGATGGCTTGTGAAGACAATACTGTTATTTATACTTTTGTCATGAATAATGGTAAAACGTATAATGTAGAAAAAGAATGTGACTGGTTAATTGTCAATCAAAAAAGATATTTGTATGAATAAAATGTAAATAATAAATTAATTAGCACTTGCGCTTGACAAGTGCTAATTTTAGTGCTAATATGAAATTGTAGTAAAGAAAAATTATTACTACTAGTATTAAAATTATATTAGAAAGGAATGTGATGAATATGATGTTAGTACCTAGAAGAAATAGTTTTGATTTATTTGATGATTTGTTTGATGAGGATTTCTTTAATGATAAGAAAGAAAGGAATCTAATGAAAACAGATATTAGAGAGACTAAAAATAAATATTTAGTAGATGTAGATTTACCTGGATTTAAGAAAGAGAATATTAAATTATCTCTTAATAATGGTTATCTTAATATATCTGCTAAAGTAGATAAGAATAATGATGATAAAAATGAAAAATTTGTACGTAGAGAAAGATTCCATGGAGAATGTTCTAGAAGTTTCTATGTGGGAGATGAAATTAAAGAAAAAGATATAGAAGCTGAATTCAAAGATGGTACTTTGAAAGTACAAATTCCTAGGAAAGATGAATTAGATCATAAGAATGAAATTAAACAAATAGATATTAAATAAAAAAACTCTAACTTAAAAGTTAGAGCTTTTTGTTTGTCTTTCTGTTTCAATTCTATTGTAACTATTTTCTTCGGCAAGAGCCATGTCTAAGTTTAATTCAAAAGATGCTTTATTTAATCCACAGAATTTTTCCCATTCTTCAAGACCGCCTTTAAGATCTTGAGCAAGGATATTTTGGTTTAATTCATCAATAGTTTCGATACTATCATCAATAAATTGTATAGGTCTTCTTAATTCAAGATTAGTATGAATTTCTTCTTCTGAGAAAACTCCATTACCAAACATATTTAAAGTACAATCGAATTTTTTATAATCTCTATTGCAGCAATAATTATATAGGCAATAAAGTTTTGATCCTCTTATATTTAAATCGTCGCAAAGAAGAATATGTCCATAATTTTTGGTACCATGCTGTAACATTTTTGTAAGAACAGTGATAGCACCTGGATTACCTTCACTCATAGTCCAAACTACATCTTCTAGTCTCATGTCTGCAGTTATTTTTCCTTTTTCCATAATTAACCCCCCATGTGAGCTATGTATTATAGCACTTTTATGGGAAAACGTCAATTATGCCAGAGTCTTTGTATTTTTATTTTAATATTTTGTAGTAATTCATCATACAATTATGAAATTTATTATAATTATTTTTATCATCTAAATATACTCTTTTATTTATCTCTATCATAATAGATTTAACTTCAGGATATTTATTAGAAGTAATACTTCCAGAGAATGGATAATTTACTCTTATAGAGTAATTATTACTTTTAAAGAAGTTAATTGTTTTTACTAATAATTCTTTATCATAATTATCTTTATTTATACCTATACATATATCTGGAGTATTCTTTTTATTAAACATTTTATAGACAAATTCATCACTAAAACTATGAAGATCTATAATAAAACAATCTTTATAGTTACTTAGTACTTTACCTACTATCTTGTCTAATTCTTTATGATGTTTTTTATAGTACTTAGATATTACTTCTTCTTTATACTTATCATCTACTTTTATAAATTCTTTTCCATTAGAGTCTTTTGTATAGACTGCTCCCATACCATACTTAGACATTACTTCTTTAGAATCATCTAAATACTTTTCTACATCACAAAACATTCTAGAATAATTAAACTTAACAATATTATTAAAATTATTTGGGATAAAGTCATCTACTTTATAGTCACAAATAAATATATTTTCCTTGTCAAAGTATTTTCTATCTACTAATAGTTTATCAGTAAACTCTTCTGGTACTTCTAGTGATGCATGTGGTACGTGAATAATAAATTTATTCATATTTTTCTCCTTTCTCAATAAACATTATCAAGAAAAGAAAAACTTATACGAAAAAGTATAAGTTTATTCGTATTTATCATTCAAAGTTTCCTTTGTTGGTTTTACCACCTAATTTAATAGGTTGGTGCAAGGTCATTGAGCCAATTCTCTCACTTGCTCTTGATAATGTAAATTGTATTTATATTATAATATTATTTCATTAAAAATTAAATATTATTTTATTTTTGTTTTATGTTTCTTTTCAACTACAGATAACTCTATAATCTCTTCTAAATTACCTACTCTTCTTAAATAGTCTTTTCCTCCATCTACAGCTACTGCTCCACATTTACAGGATTTAAAATCATGTGTATAAAAAGATTCTATTATATCTCCACACTTTTTACATTGTATTTTATTACTAATTATTTTATATTCCATAGTTCTCCTATTATTCAAAGTTAAATATTATTCCTAGTATAGCTAATATAAAAGGAATAATACTACTAATCATAGTCCATTTACCTAATTTTATAGTTTCTTCTTTAGTAAATTCCTTTATATCTGGAACTTTCCATAATAATACTTCATTCTTATGACCAGTATATAAGTATAAGCCAGCTAATAATATTAGTATTCCAAATATAAACATTAATATAGAAAAGTTATTCATTAGTCTATCTTTGGTCCTACTCTTCTATTAGGTTCAGCTACTATTAGTTTTCTTTGATGTACTGGCTGGATATCTTCTGGAGTACCATCAAATCCATAGATAGTTGCTTCTTCTGTTAGACAGGCATCTATAAAGTTTTCTAGACCTATTTGTTTTACAAATGGGTTTTGTATTTTATAGTCTTTTAAGAATTCTGTTCCAACTGTATCTACAGCTATTCTTCCATCTGGTAAGTATCTATCTATTACGAATAGTGGTTTACTTGATAGGCCTAAGTTTTGTTCAAAACCACTTTGTCCAGCACCTGATCCAGTAATACTGAATAGTTTATTATCTATTACTGATGTTTCAAAGATATGTAAATGTCCCATGAAGGCTCTATGTATTTCATTAGATAAGTCTCCCATTCTATTGAAGTACTCAGCCATACCTTTTGTAGGAGTATTTCCTGTAGCAGATTTATATAAATGAGAATAAACTACGTTATAACCATTTACTGTTTTACAACCATTTGGTGCTTGTAAGATATCTCCTCTATTATTAACTATAAATTCACTTAGAGCTATTTCTGTATTTGCTCCAGAATAGTCTTTCATTGTATTTAGCTCTTGTCTTAATAGTTTTATTAAATTAAATCCCTTCTTATCCCAATCTGAATTATACTCATGATTTCCTTCAGCTAGATGAATAAACTTCAATAATTTAACTGAAGATAATTTATCTCTAATTAAATCTTCATATTGAGCTAAATCTTTAGGTAGTTTTAAGTCTACTGTACGATAATCTACATCATCTCTAATTAGATTAGAATTATTGTTTATTCCTCTATTAGAATCTATTACTCCTACTTCACTTAGATGAGTCATTATATCAGCAGCTGTTTTATTATCTATTTTTCTATTATTGTATTTTTCAGTAAATATAGTTGGTCTTATTACTCCAAAAGATTCTTGCATCCATGGGCGTATTAATTCTATAAAGTCTTCCATTTGAGAAGCTACACTCATTGTACCTAGATGTCTTGTTTCATTAGCAAAGTCTTTGTAGTTCCAACCTTGTTGGAAATCTCCATTTCCCCAGATACCTTTTGGAGCTTTGTAGTCATAATAGAAATGATCTAGAGCTTTTAGAGTATATTCTAGTCTTTCTGTTAGTGAGCCTGACTGAATATCATTAAGATAGAAGACATCTACTTCTTCTAGAGGTTTTCCAGTTTTATTAACATATTCTGTTACTTCTCTTACTCTTTTATAATATGGAATAATTGTCATTAAGTCTCTAGCATCTCCTGTGATAGTCCAGCCTCCTGGATAATTAGGTCTTGTACCATTTTTGGTTATTCTAGCATGTGTTGGATCTGATAAGATGTTTTCTTTTATACCAGCTAACATTTCTGGATGTTCTAGATATTTAGAATCATCTATCATTTGAGGAACATTCATTGTGACTTGATCTCCTCTATAAGATATAGACTGCATGGCTTGTCTTCCATCGACAAATAGTTGTGGTGTTTTATTTAATCTAGTATTACCTAGTGCTCCTGTTTGATGAATTTTTAAATTCTTAATAATACCAGCTGTTGGATTGGCATATTGATTATTACTAGAATAATTTGGATTACTTAATAAGTTAACAGATATAGCTTTATCTTTTCCATACTGATCTATTGTTGAATATACTACTCTGAACATATCTGTATCTTCTAAGAATTCTGGTTTTAGATACTTGGATAGTTCTCCTAGAGGTAGTCCTTCGATATAGTTCTTTAGAGCATTACATAGCTCTGTTACTCTAGTCTCTGTTTCTTCATCAGTATGGAAGTTAGTTACATCTTCTCCACTTCTTATTAAATATGGAATTAATTGTTGAATAATAATTGGTCTTACCCAGTCATGAGCTGACTTTAAATCATCTCTTCTTAAGAAGTCATTTCCTTTTACTCCTTGTTCTCTTGTATATATTTTAAACATATCTTCATATAAGTGATATTCTTCATCACCCATTTGATATACTACTTTAATTCCATTATTATTTAGTTTTTTTACTATTTTTTTAGCTGCTTTTAATCTTTGATCTAGTGTTTCATATTTTGGATCTATTAACATTCTTCTATCAGTTTGATTATGATAATAAGTAGAATATATTAATCCTTGTACATATACTGTATCTACTTTATCAGCTATAGCCATATCTATAATATTTTCTAGATCTTCTTCACTATTATAAATATTACCTATATTAGCTCCAGCTATAAACGTTAATAGTGGAAAACCTTTTTTCTGTTTTTCTATTGGGGTTAAATGAGTTAATGGTTTTCTAGCTTTTCGCTCTTCTTCTATGAATTTAGCTCCTATACTTTCATATGTTCTTACATGAAGAGAAGCTGTAGGATCCATAGTAAAGTTATTAGATCCTTCTCTATTTACTCTTATATATCTTTCTACATTTTTCTTAATAAATGGGAAAGCTTCTTGGAATGATTCTATATGGGGAAGAAAAGCTATATCTATTGGGAATCTGTTAGTAGAATTTTCTTTAGTAATAATATTTTCATTTTCTAAGATAGATTCTAATTTATTTATACCTGCTTCTGTAGATATATCTATACCAGGTAAGAATTTAACTGAAGAAAGACTTTTATTAATTAGAGATTTATATCCATAATATATTTTATTATTACATAGTATATGATTAGCACTATTCTTTTGCATATCTATTGATAAGTACTTAACTAAGTCTTTATAATTATCATTCTTAGCTAAATACTCAGTCATTGACTTAGCTATTGGTTCAAATAAAGATTTATGTTCTTTAGTTAGTTTACCTTTTACTACTTCATTTATTATTTCTAAATGTTTATCTTTATCATACTTTTTAGCTTTAGCATACTTTTCTATATTAGATATATTAAATTTCTCTTCTAATTCTCTTTTAGCTCTATGAGCTAGGTCATGTTCTTTAGCTATTATTTTGTCATATTCTTCTTTATGTTCTTTATATTTACGTAGTGCTTTTACTCTTAGTCTTTTTCTATCTATTTCTTCGGTATCTTCTTGTTCTTTAAAGACTTGGATTATGTAATCTATATATTTATTTTTATCTAGACTTATAATTATATCTTTATCATCTAGACCAAATAATGTTTTTACATATTTTTCTTTAGTATCACAAGCTTCCATTAAGAAAGTATTATACATAGCATTAGCAACGTTATTAGTTTTTCTATCAAAAAATAGTAGTACTGGTTTAGTTCTACTATTTTGTGCTGCATATCCGGCTAAAGAGGCCATTACGTAAAATCCTCCTACTTGACTAATCATAATAGGAGCTTTTTTTACTTTTTGTAAATTTTTAAAACTATCACTTAAGTCATTAAAATCATCTGAAGAACATAGTTTAATTCTTTCATCTGTGAATTCTAGATTACTATCGGCATATTCATCTAAGAATTCTTTTATTTTCTTTTCTTTAAAGCTTTTTTTCTTTTTACTTTCTAATAATTCTTCGTCTTTGATCATATTATTACCCCTCCCATATATATTTTTCCCACTATTTTTATTATATTTTATTTAATATTCATTGTATATATAAATAAAATAATTATTAGAATTTTTACATTTATTGTCTGTATAGAAGAGATAGTTTACATAAATTTAGGCGTATAGTTTTTTACATAAAAAAAGTAAAGATTGTCTTCACTTTACTTTTTTAATTCTTTACCACCTACATATAATTTATAACCATTTAAATCTATATTAGAATAAGTTGTATCAGAATCATCTAATTCACTTATATAAGAGTCTCCTGTTAGTTTTATTTTAGATGTAGAATCTAATACTAATTTTATTTCTTTAGCTGTATTATTACTATTAATAGTTCCTTCATAGTTAGATGATTTAGTTAGACTCATAGATAATTTAGATATTGAATCTACTACGATATTTCCTTTTACTTTTTGATTCTTTAGTAATAGAGTAACATCTCCTCCATTAGAGCCTGAATTTCCCCAGGAATCTTTTTGTATTCTTAAGAAATTACCTGTCTTATCATTATTTATGAAAGTATTATTTTCTAGTGTAATTTTAGCTTTAGTATTAGTTACATAGAGAGTATCACCTTTATTAGTAGTAATAGTGGAATCTTTAGATGAAAATTCTGCTGTACCTGTATCAGCATCTCCAGACATAGATTGATATATAAAGATGTTTTTATAGGTAGTAGATTGTCCATTTAAAGTGTTATTTGTATCTATTAGTGTGACATTGTCTAAGTTTATTTTATTTTTACCTTCTATTACTAGTCCTTCGGATGCTTTAGATATTAATTTAGCATTTTTTACTGTGATATTAGCTGTTGAATAGACAGCTGGAGAGCCTTTACCTGTTGTGGTATAAGTACCTTTATTTACAGTTACTGTTCCTCCTCCTCTATCTGATCTAATAGCAGCACTTGATGTTCCAGCTGTATTTATAGTTAAGTTAGTAGCATTCATTACTCCTCCACCTGTTGTCATTATTCCTCCTGAGTTATCTTTAGTAGTAGTAATTTTAGAGTTACTTATATTAACTGTTGTTCCATCACCTGAAGCATTACTCGTAGTAGCAGATCCTCCATAGCTAAAGACTCCATTTGCTCCTGTAGCAGTTGTTTTTATAGTAGAATTCTTTATATTAAGGATTGCTCCAGACTTAGCAAGTATTGCAGAGTTAGTTCCATAGAAACTAGTATTATCTCCTCCAGAAGAGTCTCCTGTTTTAGTTACTGTTATATTAGATAGATTTGCTTTTATATTTCCTGTTACTAATATGGCATTTTCATCTGCTTTTGTAGAATTATATTTTTTATTACTAATATTTTCATTTTTAGTTATCTCTTTATTGGCGATATATGTTTGAGATGAACTATTATTGGTATCTTCTGAATAAGTATTTTTTGTAATATTAATAATGAAATACCATAAAGTACCTAGAAGTATGGTTAATACTATTATTATAATTATATATATCAATGTCTTTTTATCTTTCATCTTATATTCCTTTCTTAAGCATTATTATTGTTTGTACTATTATTATTACTATTACTGTTGTTGTTATTAGTATCTGGTTTTTCAGGTGGTGTATTTCCATTATTTTGATTATTTTCTCCACTAGGCATTTCTGGAGGTTGGTTATTATTATTTTGACTGTTTTGACTATTATTTCCTCCTGGCATTTGTCCTTGATTTCCAGATACTTCTGTAGTTTTTGTTTTATTACATTCACTTATATTATTTACTACTGTATAACCTAGAAATAATCCAGTAGATAGAACTGCTCCTACTAAGAAGCATATAATTCCTATTAATATTTTTTCTTTCACTTAATCACTCCTTTCATTATATATAAATAACTTATTACTATGTTTATCTTCTTACTAATTATTCATATATCATCTCCTTTTCTATATACACTTTATAATAGTAAAATTAAATAAATATTAAATTTCTAAACTTTTTTATTTTTATTATCATTTCTCCTTTCTATGACTTAATAATATCTAGTGAAAATTAAAAGAACATTAAATATGTTCTTATTTTTTAAAAATTATTTTAAATGTTGTTTTATTATCTTTAGATGAAGCTTTTATTGTACCATTATGATTAATAACTATATTCTTAGCAATAGCTAGTCCTAATCCATAACGATTAGAATCTCTGTTTCTAGATTTATCTCCTCGATAGAATCTTTCAAATATCTTTTCTTCATCACCTTTAGTTATTGGATCTCCTGTATTAGTTATTTCTATATTAATAGTATTTTTTTCTTTACTTAGATTAATAATTATAGAAGATTCTTTATAACTATGTTTAATCGCATTATCTATTAGTATAGATATTACTCTTTCTATTTCTTCTTTACTACATTTAAACATAATATCTTTTTCTATATTAGTTTCTATCTTTATATTTTCTTCATAAGCTATAGCTTCAAAAGTTAAGCATACTCTTTCTACTATTTTAGATATATTTTCATCTTTATAACTATCTATAGATATTCCTTTTTCTAACTTAGATAAATCTAATAGATTCTTTATTAAGTTATTCATTCTTTCTGATTCATACTTAATATTATCTATATACTTTTTATTTTTCTTATCACTTTTAAGTTCATCAGAAGAAGCTATTATTATAGCTAGTGGTGTTTTTAATTCATGAGATGCATCAGCTATAAAGTCTTTTTGTTTAGAGAAAGATTCTTCTGCTGGTTTAGTTATTCTCTTAGTTAAATTTAATGATACATAGTATATTATTATTTCAAATGTTATTAATAATATAATAGATATAATTAGAGTATTTATTAGTCTATTATTAATACTTATAGTATTTATTATAGTTATTTTATTATTTATATAATTATAAGCATATTTATTAGTATATAGATTACCTATCTTTAGACCTTGTTTTTCTTTTATTATCTTTTTACTAATACTTTTAATATTAATATTACTTATATTATTACTATGATATATTATTTTCTTTATTTTATTATCTTCTAATTCTACAGTATATACTTCATAATCCATAATCATCATATTATCCATTTTATTATCATTAGATAATGGTTTAGGTGGATTATTCTTATCTTCTGTAAAAGTTAAATTTCTTTTTACATGATTATATTCTTTCTTATAAGTATCTATATTATATATAAATATTCCTAGTAATATAAATATTGATAATATAGAGAATATTGTTTTAAATACTTTTCTATTTAGTTCTTTCATCTTTATACTCCATCTTATATCCTAAATTTCTTAATGATTTTATTTGGACATTAGAATTTATTAATTTTAATTTCTTTCTAATAAAAGATAAATATGCTTCTAAGTTATTAGATATAGAATCATTTTCTATACCCCATACTTTATCATATATCATTTCTTTAGATAATACTTGATTAGGATTATTCATAAAATATTCTAATAATTGAAATTCTTTATTAATAATATTTATCTTTTCATTATTATTTTTATTAATAATAGTAGATGTTTTTATATCTAGAATTAAGTCTCCAAATTTTAGATTATTATCTTTAATAGTATCTGATCTTAAAGAAGCATTTACTCTAGCTACTACTTCATCTATATGGAATGGTTTAGGTATATAATCATTAGCTCCTTCATTAAAACCTAGTAATTTATCTTCTAATTCTGATTTAGCCGTTAACATAATTACTTTAGATTTAATATTATTTTTCTTTATTTCTTTTAAAATATCTATACCATTAACACTTGGTAACATAATATCTAATAGTATAAGATCATATATGTCTAATAAAGCATTATATAGGCCTTCTTCTCCATCATTAGATACATCTACTATATATTTCTCTTTCTTTAATCTATTAGATAAAAGATCTGCTAAAGATACTTCATCTTCTACTATTAATATACGCATACTCTTCACCTCAGGTATAATTAAACATATATTTATTAAATAAACATTAAATAATATTTATAATTATATCATATATAATCTAAATAAAGATTTTTGATTATAAATTGGAAATTTTATTACAATTATAGAAACTATTTAATTTATACTTATGTTTAAGTTTTATTCTAACCTTGACATCATATTCAAAACCGTTTTCTAGGTCGAGGAGAATCCCTTTAAATTCAATGTATTAGTAAGATACAGGGGATTAGTTAAATGGTATAATAATG
>CAZALI010000017.1:0-26213 GCA_964486215.1 uncultured Muribaculaceae bacterium | reverse complement strand
CTTCAACAACATTAGCACATGCCAAGCTAGAAGAGATTCAAAAGATTATTCAAAGCCCTGAATTCAAAGAACATCCAGAATTATTCACTTCAGAAACATTAGCAAATGCCAAGCTAGAAGAGATTCAAAAGACTATTCAAAGTCCCGAATTCAAAGAACATCCAGAATTATTCACATCACAAACATTAGCACATGCCAAACTAGAAGACATACAAAAAATTATTCAAAGTCCTGAATTTAATGAACATCCAGATCTATTCACATCACAGACATTAGCACATGCTAAACTAGAAGAGACTCAAAAGATTATTCAAAGTCCCGAATTCAAAGAACATCCAGAATTATTCACATCAGAAACATTAGCACATGCCAAGTTAGAAGACATACAAAAGACTATTCAAAGTCCAGAATTCAAAGAACATCCAGAATTATTTACTTCAACAACATTAGCACATGCCAAACTAGAAGACATACAAAAAATTATTCAAAGTCCTGAATTTAATGAACATCCAGATCTATTCACATCACAAACATTAGCAAATGCCAAGCTAGAAGACATACAAGAATTGTTGCAAATGGATTATTGGAAAGATTATAGATATTCAAACTTACTCACTTCTTCGACAGTAGCTAAGAGTAAATCAATGACTTTGAAATTACCATTACTATTTAAAATGGCTGAAGATAATAATATTGATAATTATTTAAATACATCATTCTTACTATTTTCACCATCACAAAATTATGCTTTAATCGAGTATTTAAAAGATAATAATTTACCATTGATTATAGATGATAAGTTAAATTCAATTTTTGGAAAGCAGCCTGGAGTATTAAAGAAAAAATATAATATAGATATTAAAAAGCTTATTCAAGAATATCCATATGAAGAAGATTCTAAAAAAATGAATGGAGGAGTAAGAAAATGAATTTAGATGAAATAGATATTAAAATACTTAAAGAAAATTTTGATGAAGGCTTAATAAATCAAATAGATTCTGATAATGTATCAAGAATATTCAAATATTTAGAAGATAATGGTATATATTATGCAAAAGATTTATTATTGAATTCATTAGATTTGTTTTTACTAAACTATGAAGAATTTGTAAAAAAATTTGAGAGTTTAAAGAATAAATTAGGTGAAGATTATATAAATAAATTAGGTGAAGATTCATCTTTAATAGAATTAATGTATGAATAATAATTAACCTAAATAAATCATAAGATTAAGTGGTGATTATATGAAAAGTAAAAGAGAAAAAGTTGTAATAAAAACAAGTATAATAAGCATAATTTCTAATATTGTTCTTGCTGGATTTAAAGCTTCTGTTGGAATAATTGCTAATTCAATTGCTATTATTTCTGATGCTGTTAATAATTTAAGTGATGCTTTATCTAGTATTATTACTATAATAGGAACAAAACTAGCAGGAAAAGCTCCTGATAGAAAACATCCATATGGATACGGAAGAATTGAATATATGACTTCTTTAATAGTATCAGCCATTGTATTATATGCTGGTATTACAGCACTAGTAGAATCTCTAAAAAAAATAATTACTCCTGAAACATCTGATTATACTACTACAACATTAATTATTTTAATTGCTGGTATACTAGTTAAATTCATATTAGGAATATATGTTAAGAAAAAAGGAAAAGAAGTAAATTCAGACTCATTAGTAGCTAGTGGTTCTGATGCATTTAATGATGCTATATTATCTATTTCTGTACTAGCATCTGCTATTATCTATATGATATTTAATATAAGCCTAGAAGCATATGTTGGCCTATTATTATCACTATTTATTATTAAATCAGGAATAGAATTAATAAAAGAATCAGTTAATAATATGCTAGGAGTTAGAGTAGAAAGTGATCTAGCTAGAGCTATAAAAAGAGAAATAACTAAAGAAGAAGAGGTTCAAGGAGCCTATGATTTAGTCTTAAATGATTATGGACCAGATAAATATCTAGGATCAGTACATATAGAAGTACCAGATACTTTATCTGTAGCTGATATAGACAAAATATCGAGAAAGATTACTAAAAAAATAGTAAAAAAATATGGCGTAATCTTACATACAATAGGAGTATATTCAGTAAATACTAAAGATAAAGAAGTAATAGAAGCCAAGAAAGAAATAACTAAAATAGTCTTCTCTCATAAAGAAATACTTCAAATGCATGGTTTCTATCTAGATGAAGAACAAAAGACTATTAGTTTTGATATTATAATTGATTTTAAAGCTAAAAATCGTGAAGAAATATATAAAGATATCTATGATAAAGTAAAAGATAAATATAATGACTACAGGATAGATATAACACTAGATGTAGATACAAGTGATTAATAAATAGAGAAAGGTGGAATAATATGTCTATTTATGATTATAAAATTAAAACAAGAGACAACAAAGATGTTTCACTAAATGATTTTAAAGGCAAAGTATTAATAATCGTTAATACTGCGACAGGTTGTGGCTTTACTCCTCAATATGAAGGATTAGAAAGATTATATGAAAAATATCATGATAAAGGACTAGAGATAATTGATTTACCTTGCAATCAATTTGGAAGTCAAGCTCCTGGAAGTGATGATGAAATACATGAATTCTGTACTTTAAAATACAACACATCATTTGATCAATATACTAAGATTGATGTTAACGGAGAAAATGAAATACCACTATATACTTATCTAAAAGACAAAATAAAAGAAGACAAAATTAAAGGATTAAAGAATAAAATGGCTATGAAAGCTGTAGAAAAGATAAGTAAAACTGCTACTAAAGAAGGAGATATCAAGTGGAATTTTACTAAATTCTTAATAGATAGAAAAGGTAATGTTGTTGGAAGATACTCCCCAACATATGAACCACTAGACATGGAAGATAAAATAAAAGAATTAATATAGGTATAAAGTAGACTAGTTCTACTTTTTATATTTATAGTGTATAATATATATGTGAGAGTGATTATATGAGTATAGAAGAAGCAATTGATGATTATTTAAACTACATAGTATTTGAAAAAGGTCTATCTGATCGTACTAAAGAATCATATAAAAATGACTTAGAAGTATATAAAGAATTTCTAAATAAAAAGCATATTACTAATGTTAATAGTATTGACTCTAATGATATAAAAGCCTTTATTAAATCTAGATCAAATGATGAAGTAACAACTCTTGCTCATAACTTAACTGTTATAAAAAACTTTCACATGTACTTATATAAAGAAAATATAGTATCTGATGATATATCAGAGTTTATTACTCGTCCTAAAACTAGAAAAGCTCTACCACAAGTATTAAGTGTTGAAGATGTAGATACATTACTAGATATAGAATTAACAGATGCATTTGCCTATAGAAACAAAGCTATGTTAGAATTAATGTATGCAACAGGACTAAGAGTATCAGAATTAACTAGTTTAAAGTTAAATGACATAGATCTATTAGAAGGTAGTCTAAAAGTAATGGGTAAAGGTTCTAAAGAAAGAATAGTTCCTATTGGAGATTATGCTTGTAAGTACATAAAAATGTATTTAGAACACAGAAATGAACTATTAATTAGTGGTAAAAATGATAAATTATTTCTAAATAATCATGGTAAAGCTATATCTAGACAAGGATTTTTCAAAATATTAAAGAAATTACTACATGAAAAAGGTTTAAATGAAAATGCATCACCTCACACATTAAGACATTCATTCGCTACTCATTTAATTAATGGGGGAGCAGACCTTCGTAGTGTACAAGAAATGCTAGGTCACTCAGATATATCAACTACTAGAATTTATACTGAAATAAACGATGAAAACGTTAAAAAAGAATATGAAAACTACCATCCACGTAATAAGGAGGATTAACTATGCAATTTAAAAGAATTTTCTTAATAATATTAGATTCTCTAGGAGTAGGGGAAGCTAAAGATGCTTATAAATACAATAGTACTGGAGCTAATACACTAGGGCATATAAATGATCAGTATGAACCATTTATACCTAATTTAAAGAAAATAGGCTTCCTAGATACAATTAATATGACTGAAGATGATAATACTGAAGCATATTATACTATATGTCATCCCAAAAATAGTGGAATAGACTCCTTAAGTGGACATTATGAGATAGTAGGTATACCTAATGAGGTAGCTTTTGAAACGTTCCCAAAAGCCTTTGATATTGAGCTTTTAAAGGATATTAGTCGTCTAACAGGTAGAAGAATAATAGGTAATCTATGTTGTACAGATGACTCTATAATAAAAGATTTAGGTGATGCTGAAAGAAATTATGGATCACTAATTATTTATACTTCAGGAGATTCTAACCTCCAAGTAGCTGCTCATGAAGATGTTATACCTCTAAATGCTCTATATCAGTACTGTGAAAGAATAAGAGCTATTACTCTAAAAGAAGGTATTAGAATATCAAGAATAATTGCTAGACCATTTACTGGTACTAATTCTAAAACATATAGATTTATAAATAATGCTAAAAAAGAATACACTATTACACCAAATCATAAAAGTATTTTAAATACATTAGAAGAAAATAAACTAAGTGTTATTGGAATGGGGAAGGTAAACGATATATTTGCTAATAATGGTATAACAAAAAGTATTAAGTCCCTATCAAATAATGAAGGTATCAATAAACTAATTGATATTATGGATAAAGACTTTACTGGATTATGTTTACTAAATTTAAATGATTTTGATGAATTATATGGTCATAATAAAGATGGGGAAGGATACTCTAAAGCTATAGAAGAGTTAGATATAGATATACCAATACTATTAAATAAACTAAACCTAGATGACTTACTAATAATCACAGCTGACCATGGATGTGATCCTACATTTACCGAAATTGGTCATACAAGAGAAAATGTACCATTAATACTATATTCACGTAACTTCAAAGAACCAAAACGTCTAGATGAAAGAGAATCTCTTGCAGACATAGCTGCTACTATCGCCGACAACTTCAAAGTAGATAAACCAGAAATAGGTGATAGTTTCCTAGATAAGCTACAATAATATATATATCCTTATATTATATATAATAAGGTTATAATACTATCCTTATTTATATATTAATAAGGTTATAATATATATACCTTATATTAAATATAATAAGGTTATAAATAGAAAAATATTTTTTAAAGAAAAAAATTTTCCTGAATTTAAAATTTAATTTTATTAAAGAAGAGAGAAGAGGAAGAAGAGAGACAAAAAATGCAATTAACTATAGTTCACTAAAACGTAGTAATATCAACAAAAAGATTGTACAAGTTAACATAATATCAATTATAGGAAGTTAGTTTCTCTTTGAATAGATATGATATCTTATTAATATAACTACACTCTATCTATGATATATAAACAAATAAATAAAAAGATTATATTAATAATCTTTTTTATTTTACTTCTACTACATAACAATACAAATTAAATTAATAAATATATATATCTAACCTACTCTATAGAGTAGTAGACATAAAAAAAGAAAAGTTAAACTTTTCTTGATTCAATTTCAGCCATCTTTTCAAGTACTTCGTGAGCGTTATCTTCATTTATTTCAGTATATCCTAATTCTTTCAAAGCTTGTACTTTAGTAACATTTAATTCTTCTGTACGTGATAACTTCTCTTCATTCTTTTTCTCTATATCTTGAACAAACTTCTCATGACTAGAAATAAGTTTAGACTTAGAAGCTCCACCAGCATTATATAAAGTAATAGCACTAAAGATTATACTTTCAAATATAAATTGTTTGTCTTCATTAAAAGCAAATTCCATTGGATCAGTAAATCCTAGTGACTTAGAGAAATATGCTAATACATATCTTAACTCTTCATTAGTCTCCATAGAATTTAAGAAATTATATAAATATACATATGTATTATATGAAACTTTAGTCTTATCATTACTAAGTTTTTCTTTCATTAAATTAATTATATCAGCAATTAAATCTTGTTCTTTCTTATTAAATCCTTTTAAATCAGAAACACATTCTCTATCGCTACTATCCTTAACTCCTTCGTTAAGTCTATTCTCTACCTCGATAATATATTCACCAGTTATTTCTTTCTTGGAAAGGTCTTCAATACTATCAGCATTTAATAAACTAAATAACTTAGCAGCTTTCTCTTTAGGCCATTTATTTATATCTCCTAAAGCCAAATAATTATACAACATTTGACGTGAAACACCTAAGTATTTAGCTAGTCTTACTTTACTAATTCCAAGCTCTGAAAGAACATCATTTAATTCCTTCATTCTATCACCCACCTTATACTATAATTATAAATATTCTACTAAAAATAATCAAGTGTAAATTGACATATTTTTATACAAATTAGTGTTGAAATATAAAAGTCATTTAATTTACATCATCATAATAATATTATATAATATTAATTGAGGTGATAAAATGAATAAAACTATTCAAAAAATAGTTTATTGGATTATTATTATAGCTATGCTTGTTGGTATGTTTGGAATGATATTTGCCGTTATAATATAAAAAGTCTTAGTTTTCTAAGACTTTTTTGTTACATAACCTTCTATCTCTGGAACTAGCTCCTTCACTACCCCATCAGGTATATTATATTTATTTACTATATCATTAATTCTATCAGTATCTCTAGCTAGGTATAACATAAGTATTCCTGCAATTCTATTGGCACTATATTGATCAAGTATATGTCTATCGTTCTCATTAATCTTATATTTCTTGCATAGATCATCGATAGGTCCATATCCATATAAATAGTTAGTTAAACTCTTACTAACAGTCTCTACTGTTTTATTATAATCAGTTAAACGTACTTTAGTCCAAACTTTCATACCTACTCCCCCATTGACTAAATATTATAGCAAAGAAGAAAATCTATTTCAAGTACGATAAAATAAAAAATAATCCTATTTTAAATATGGATTATTTTTCTTTTCATCACCTAAATTAGTAATATCATAATGACCAGTATATAAAGTTATATCATCATCATACTGCATTATTCTCGCAATAGAATTATTCATATCAATGGTAGATCCAGTAGGTAAATCACATCTACCTATACTACCTTTAAATATAAAGTCTCCTACAAACATAACTTTATCATCTGGAAAGTAAAAACTAACTGAATCACTAGAATGTCCAGGAGTAAATAAACATTTAAATTTAAAATCTCCTAATTCATAACTTTTATTATCTTCAAGATTACTCTTCTTAAATATTCTAATACTCTTTTTTACTAAGAAATTTCTAAGAGCTCCTACATGATCAAAATGACTATGTGTTATTAAAATACCAAGTACTTTATCATCACCAATAACTGCTTTTATTTTATTATAGTCATCTCCAGGATCAACAATAATAACTTTATTATTTTTCTTCAGTATATAACAGTTTTCATCTAAAAGGCCAGTAACTACTCTAGTAACGTCCATTATTATCCTCTCTCCTCTACTAATTCTTTATTCTCATATATATAATTATAATTCTTATCCAATCTAAAAGTATGATGATATATACCACTCTTTAAAACATCAGGTACTGCTCCACCAGTAGGATTAGAATATAAAACTTTCTCTTCCAAAACAATTTGACTACCAGTACTAGTAGCTTTAACTAATTGCTTATCTGCAGTATAAATAATACTACTTTGTACTGTACAATTACCTTGTACAAATTCATCTCTTCCTGGTATATATTGATAACCACCTAAACAACTATGTCCTAATTGAATATTCTCATAATGTATACCAGAAGTTTCTCCAAATAATCTATTAATACTATTAGTAATAGTATCTATTTTAAAAGCTTTAGGTGTAAAATCACCACTTTCTACACAAGTAATTGATTGCATAGAAGTATTATTAAACATATTACAATTAGAATTAAAAATTGAACCATTCGCAATATTTCTATAAGCTAAATATAATTTCATTTGATTATCAAAGTATGGATCAGCTACATCTTCTTTAATATCAGTTTTAATAGTATTATATAAATCTTTTACTAAATAAGAATTAAGTTCTAAATCTACACTCTTTGTAGTATTAATAGGACTATATTTATGTTCGTAATAATATATCTTTTGATTAGTAGTATAATTCATGTAATAACAAGCACCAAATAATAATACTATAACCAATAAAAGTAAAGGTGTAGCTCTATTTTTAACTTTATATACTACAGTAGTAGGCCCAACTGGTGTACTAGGTAACTGTTGAAGTACTGGTGTATCGTAATTCTGTACATTTTCACCATTCTGAGACTTAACTTCGGTATTATTAGAATTATTAGTATTCATCTAACCAACTCCTACTATATATAATTCTAGTATATTTGTCTCTTTTTTACAAGAATATAAGAATTAAAAGACACTAAGTTAACACAAAAAAAAGAGATAAAAATCTCTTAAACTAAATCATGGTTACCATTATTACAATTAACAACAATTTTAGCATAGTAAGTATTACCACTACAATCATTATGTCTACCATCTTCATAAATATGACAATTAGTAAAGCCTAAAAATTTATAAGATTTAGTAACTTGATTAGAAAGCAAAAGGCTTGCCATCAAATTCTTATTAGCTAAGCTTAATTGTTTTCTCTTCTCTACAGAACTATTTGAAGAACACTGAAAATCATCAGCTGGAGTTATAGTTCTAAGCGAATTTTTAAGATTATAAATATTTTCATAACCATCAAGATCAACCCAAGACTTAATAGAAACATTTTTATCTAAAGTATTAAATCTAATTAATTTAACTTTACTACTACTATCATTACAATTACTACAATCAGTTGTCCAATTATCACCATCATGTACTTCAAATTTTGGTGAACTAAATATTAAACTATAAGGATCAAAATACCTATCTTCTTCTGATAGAGGATAAAGTGAATAAGGTAAATTGTCTTTATTAAATTCATACATTAAATTACCGTTATTATATAATCTAAAGGAAAAATCTTCGTTATGTGCTGCTGAAGTAAATAGAAACATTGATATATAACGACCATTTGGATCTTCATATGGAAAGGCTAAATAAGCATCATAATTCTTACGTACTACATTTACACACGTATATGGAACATCACCATTATCATCAAATGAACCTATATTAGTCATTAAAGCACCATCACAAGCACTAACTACAATATTAGAATTAACTTTAATATCAAAACTACATACTGCATATACAAACATCGGAATAATAGATAAACTAGTAAACAATAATATAAGTCTTAACTTATATGTTCTAGAAGCAAATATACTTGCGATTACTAATCCAAATAAAACAATGACTAAAACTAAATTAAAATAAGTTGCTGGATTAGTCAAAATATTAGTCTTTGTTTGTAACTTAAAAGTAAAATTATCATCAAGAGATAACAATCCATTTTCAAATTCACTACTAGGAGCTGGTCTATCATAACTAACTCTTAAATAAATAGTTTTACTACTTTTAGCAGGCACTACATCAGAACCATCTGGAAAAAATATTTTATATCCAATATATTTTGAATTAATAACACTATTCTTATTTATTATATAATTTTCATTAGAATCATTGCTAATTACTACTCTGTATTGAATATAATCTCCTACTTTATTAACTGCAGCACTAACATCTATAGAATTATTAGTAAAATCAGCTTCTTCCCGTACATATGTATTACCAGAAGCATTATATAATTTTACATCAGAAATACTTATGTCATTACTATTACAACTATCTTTAGCTAATACACTTATTGGGATAAGAAATACAATTAATATTAGCATTAATAATTTACTCTTCATAAGTCCTCCATTATCTAATAAAAGTATATATCAAAATAAAAAAAAGTCAACAAACGTTGACTAATAATCTTTGGTACCCAGTACGGGTTTCGGACCCGTGAATACTGCCTTGAGAGGGCAGCGTGTTAAACCACTTCACCAACTGGGCATACATAGATTATATCATATAAAAGTAAATAAAAAAAGAAGTAAATTACTTCTTTAATAAATCCTCAAAACCAGCAATTAGATGAGAGTTATCAGCACAACCCATAAATACTACAACGTTGCCTATTTCTTTGTTTAATTTGTCAATAGTTTCTTCTTCAACCATTTCTGCTCCATCAATTGCATCTACTATTAACTTAGAACTAATTCCAGGATAATCTTCTGCTCTTTCACGATTAGCTTGTACTTCTGTTAAATATACTTTATCAGCCACCTGTAAAGCATCTATAAATTCATCTTTGAAGTTAGCAAATCTAGAATAAGTATTAGGTCTAAATACTACTACTATCTTCTTATCAGGATATTTTTGACGAACAGCCTCTAATGTTACTTTAATTTCTGTTGGATGATGAGCATAATCATCAATTATAGTAGTATCATCAATTACTGTAGTTTCCATTCTTCTCTTAGCATTTTGAAAATTACTAAGTGCTTTATAAATATTATCATAAGAAACACCTAAGTAATTACACATAGCTATAGCACTAGCTGCATTCATAACCATATGTTTTCCATATAGAGGAATATCAAAGTGACCTAACATTTCACCTTTAATTTCTAAATCAAAATGTCCTCCGTCAGTAGCAAGATTCATATTCTTAATAACTATATCATTGTCATCATTAAATCCAAAGAACATTACTGGAGTTTTAAAATTAATTCTTCTAATTTGAGGATTATCACCGTTGGCAATAACCAACTCTTTAGTTTGATTAGCAAACTTTTCAAAAGTCTCACGAATATCATCTATATCTTTATAAACTTCCATATGTTCTTCTTCCATAGAAGCAATAATAGCATATTTAGGATGATAATATAAGAAATGTCTATTAAATTCATCAGACTCAACTACATAGTATTTATTATCACGAGTAGCCATACCATCTCCAGAACCAATAAAGTAGTTACAACCACCATTTTCTTCTAAGATATGTCTAATTATTGAAGAAGTAGTTGTCTTACCATGAGTACCACTAACTCCAATAGTATCAAATTGATCGATAACATCACCCATTATTTCTCCATAAGCTTTCATCTGTAAGCCCATCTCTTGTACTCTCTTCATCTCTGGATGATCTTTACTAAAAGCTACACTATATGTAACAATAGTATCTTTATCTATATCATGATCATGACCATAGTATATTTTAATACCACGCTTCTCAAGTCCATCTTGGGTAAATTTATATCCTTCAGCATCATCATATCCACTAACTTCATTACCTAAATCATAAAGTATTTGAGCAAGTGTTGACATACCAGTTCCTTTAATTCCTATACAATAATATTTCATTCTATCACTCCTCTATCCTATCTCTAAGTGAATATACACATCCACAATAATCTTGTCTATATAAATTATACTCTTTTGATAATTCTATACTACGTTTATAACCATTTTTCTTCTTAAAATCACTATATAAGTATGTAGTATTATATTTATTATTAAGCTCCTCACCTATTTCATTAATCCAATCCGCTTTTTTATAAGGACTAAGTGTAAGAGTCGTAGCAAAATACTTAATATTATTTTCTTCAGCTACTTTTGCTGTCTCTTCAAGCCTTAACTTATAACACTTGTAACAGCGTTTTCCTCTCTCTTTTTCTTTTTCTAATCCCCTACTTATCTCAAAGAAACTATCTGGATCATATTTAGCTTCTATTATATCAATTCCATACTTATTAGGTATTTCTTTGATAAATCTTTTAACTTCAGCAAGTCTCTTATCATATTCATCCTTATCAGTAATATTGGGATTATAATACAAAATAATTATCTTAAAATGATCAGATAACCTCTCAATACAAGCACTACTACATGGAGCACAACATGTATGTAAAAGTAACTCTGTACATTGAGGAATCTCTTCCATCATCTTTTCCATCTCTAAATTGTAATTCATGTAGTATCACTTTTCTTTCTCTAACTCTTTGTAATCAACCTTTCCCATTAAAGTCTTAGGAAGTTCATCTCTAAATTCAAAATCTTTAGGTTGTGAATAAACAGATAGTTTTTCTTTACATAAAGACTTCAACTCATATTTTACTCTAATTTCACTCTTAGTACAATCTTTATTTAATACAATAAAAGCTTTAGGAACAGTAATCTTATATCTATGAGGTATACCTATAACAGAACACTTAGCTACATCTGGATGAGAAGAGATTACTTCTTCTATTTCACCAGGATAAACATTAAATCCTGATACCACAATCATTCTCTTAAGTCTACCAGTATAATAAACTATACCATTAGGACTAATATAACCAATATCACCAGTATGTAACCATACTTTTCCATCTTTATCTTTCTTTAATACTTCATTAGTTTCTTTTTGATTATTTAAGTATCCTACCATAACAGTAGGTCCATTAACTAGTATTTCTCCCTCTTCTCCAAGAGGTACTTCTCTCTTTGTTTTAATATTAACAATTTTATAAGTATTGCCTACCATAGGAATACCTATACTACCAGGTTCATTAGTACCAGGAAATGTATAACAAGAAGCTGCGACTGACTCAGTCATACCATATCCTTTAAATATCTCTATATGAGCACCATGTCTATGTAAAAAGTCATTGATTTTAGCCTCTGTAGTAACAGGTAAATGATCTCCACCACTAATAATATATTTCATTTGACTCATATTAACTTTATCAAACTTAGGATTATTCATCATAGCTTCCCATAATGTAGGTACTCCAAGTATTACATGAGGTCTATCATACTTCATAATCTTATAAAATTGTTTGTCATTAAACTCAGGCATAAGTATTGTCTCTACTCTAAGAGTAAGAGGACAATGTACACATACACATAAACCAAATCCATGAAAGATTGGAAGTATAGTAAGTATCTTATTACCAGGTCTAACATCATATACATTAACCGCATCTTGTTGAGCTTCTGCATTAAAATTATAATTAGACAACATAATACCTTTAGGAGTACCAGTAGTACCACCACTATGAAGTATTAAAGCTACATCACGATATTTCATATGAGAAATAATCTTATTCTCATATAAGCCGTTAAATCTAATAAATTTAGACCATGTTAAATACATTTTATCAGTACTATTAGGTCTTTTAAGTTTAATATCACGAGTTAACATATAACCAAGTTTCATAACTTCAGGCATAGAATCTTTAGGACTAATCAAAATAACTTTATCTAGATTACTCTCTTTAATAACACTATCAAATCTCTCATAATCAAAATCTACCATAAATAATAATTTACTATTATTTTCTTTTAAATATGTTTTTAATTGAAGAGGACTAGATAGAGGATGAATCATATCAGAAATAGCCCCTATCTTATTACAAGCATAAAATAAATATATAGCTTCAGGAGTATTAGGCATACATATACTAACAATATCTTTTTCTCTGACACCTAAGTACTTTAAACTTTTAGCTACTACATTTATATGATAAAAGAATTCTCTATAATTAATTTTATTATCAAAATAATTTAATGCTACATAACCATAATCTTTAGAAGAAATACTACTATCTAAAAAATCATATATAGTTTTCTTAGTAAATTTAATCTTTCTCTCTTTACGAGAATAGTACTCTATCCAAGGTTTATTATCAAATTTTGTTTTAAAGATACTTCTAAATCCATATATAAATTCTTTTATTATGTTCATATATACCTTCCTATCTATATATAGTTAATTTCTTTACTTTAACATTCTTATCTAATAAATTTCTATCTTCCTTTAATTCATCATCATTCATAGGAATTATACTAACTCCATCAAAATAATTACCATGAGTAATATGATTATTATTATCAAAAGTTAATATTTTTAAATGGTTATCTTCTATTTCTACAACTGGTATATGATCATATGAAGTATCACCACAGGCATAACAGGCACAACCACCATCTATATTTAAGTAGTTCTCTCCACTATCATATCTAAAACCAGTCTTAGTATCTACTGGAGTATGACCAAGTACTGTAAAGTATTTAGGATTACCTAAAGTACTAAATTCCATCGTCCAAAAATCAATATGTCTCTTCCATAGAGTATCTTCAACTAACTGATTATTATCACTAATAGTAATAGGACAATGATCAAGTACTACATCAGGACATTTAGCATGTACTAAAACCATTTGTTTATCATTTAAAAAGTAATCAAATTTCTTGTATATTTTTAAAGTACTAATATAATCAATTATTTCATCTTCTTTATCAACATCTATCATATCATCTAATTTGTAAGCAGTAATATCTCCCCCGTTACCACAAAACCAATCAGAATAAGTAGGCCAAGTATTATTAAGTATTTTTAAAGATGCTTGATACATCATAAGTTCATGATTACCAGCTAAATATTTAATATTAATATCACTGCCATTTTTAATTCTATCGTACACATCAACAAGCATTCTAGCTGAATCTTCTCCTCTATCAATCAAATCGCCATTGATGTATAAAGTAACATCCTCGCCAGTACACTTCTTGTAATTGTTTAAATAACCCATAATGGAATCATAAGCATTGCCATCACCATGTAAATCACTAACAATAAATTCTTTCATAAACACCTCCTTAGTGTCTTATAACTTCGAATCTTTGTAATTTTATTGGTTCAATATCAGAAATACCAGCTTTTCTCTTCGCAATAGTTATTTGTTCCTCCACAGTAATGACATTAGGCAAATCAGGTAATAACACACCTCTCTTACTACCAGAAGAAACAATAACGCCATATTTTTTAGGATCTAATCCATCTATAGTTGTATCTTCCGCTCGTCCTAAAACATCAACACTAACTTCTAACCATTTTAACTCATCACTAGTTATAGGAGCAAATCTTGGATCATTAGTTGCTGCATTAACCGCATTATTCATAATCTCTTCAGCTATTGAATCAGTAGTAGGACTAGTAGTTCCAATACAACCACGTAACATACCAAATTTATGAATAGATACAAATACACCAGCTTTATTATTAAGTAAATCTTTATCTATTTCATTATTATTCATATAAAATTCTTTATTAATGACAAAATTATTAATAGTATCACGAGCTAATTTAACATAACTATCTTCTCTTGATATCTTTTCTTTAATTTCATTTTCTTTATGAGTTAAATATTTATCTAAATAAAATCTATCAGTATTCTTATCTAGTGGTCTAAAGATACAAACTCCGTAACCAACACCAGTTATATCTTCATGACTTAAAAAGTTAGATTGAACATTAACTCCATCTAAAGCACCACTCATCATAACAAGAGATCTATGTCCACATTCTCCAGCTTCTTCTAAAAACTCATCATCCATTTCAAGCAACTTCAAAAAACTAGCATCCCTACAAATAGATTCTATTTTTTTATCGTATTTAACTCCATCTTTAGAAAGGCCATATGGGCCTGTCTCTTTAAGTTTATGAGATAAGTCTCCACTAGCTACCCATACACACTTTCTACCAAGACTATTAACTGCTTCATTAACAAGCATTCCCATAGCATAATGTTCTATAAGAGAAAGTCCAGATAAACTCAAAATAATAACTTTAAAATCATTATATTTCTGTCTAATAAAGTATAGAGGTATAAGACTAGCATGATCAAGTGTAAACACTTCATCTACTCTACCAGTAGGAAAAGCTCTACTCTTCGCAATCTCTTCAATCTTTTCAATTAATTCTATATCATTATCTTCAAAAAATTCTACTTGAGGAGCACCAAATTCTTTTAGATTACCACTAAGTCTTTTAGGAGCCGCAATATTAAAATAATCACTATAAGCTCTCGCATGTGGTGTTGAAATAATAATAGTATCTGGTTTTAATTTAGCTATACGTGACGCAACTTCTTTATAAGCATCAATAGTCTTCTGAATCTGTCTTTCTTCACCTCTACCTACTTCAGGAATAATTAGAGGTGGATGTGGTACTAAAAATGAACCAACTATAGCCATAGCTCCTCCTATTTCTTAATTAAAACTTTATTTCTAGTAGTATACTCTTCCATCGTAACTTGATGGTCATCTTCTATTATATTTTCAATTGCTTCATCAAAGAATTTAGCTAATCTTTCCTTAGTATCTAATTTAAAGCAATCTATTTTACTTCTTCCATCATAATCAATACTTTTAACAAAGACATTAAATTTCTTTAACTCATCATCAAAGTCATCATTAAATTCCATCTTTATTAAATCATCATCTTTGTATATTCTCATATATCTTCTATTTAACTCAAGAGAATCATCATCATCTACTATAAGCTCATCATCATCTCCAAGAAGATGTAATAGAGGAAAATAAAGTACATGATCAACATCAAATGAAAAATCTACACAATGATGTCTACTAGAACTATAACCTACAAAAGCATAATCATCCCATCTAGATAGACTATAGCCTTTATCTAATTTACTATTCTTTGAAAAACCTTCTTCTACTTCATCTAAATAAGTACCATAACTAGGTTCTCTACTAAAAATAAGCTTTCTGTTGCTATTAATATTTAACTTTTTTTCCATACTATCACCTAATTTCATTTTATCATAAAAACTTCTAAAATAAAAAATTAATGTTTTTCAATAATTAAATTTTTAATATTAGAATTTTTATTTATTAGAGTTAAATCATCTAAATGTAAATGATCAGTAGAATTATCAGATAAAGCAACACTAACTATATAATCAGCTAATTCTATTAAATCAATTTGACTACCTCTAATCACTACTTCATCTTTATTAGATGAAATATCTAATAAAGAAAAGTCATCATCAAGCTTATATCCCCTATCTTTTAAATAATTAAATATTACATTGTTCTTCATAAACTCTCCTATTTAGCTTCTTTACCACATAATTTATCTTTACAAAAATAACATTTTAATGAATTATTAGATTTCTCTATAAATCTCTCTGGATAACTAAAACAATGCTTCTCCCAGATAAAGACTACTACTAATGACGTAATAACTAAACTATAAGTCCAAACTCCTGGAATAACTATTAGAGGAGAAAACATCATAGCATGATCCCAATTAAATATTCTACATGTTGTACAACACTTATTATGCATGAAGAAAGTCTTAAAAGGACACCATCCAATAATACAAATAACATCACATACGTAAAATATTGTAGAAATAATAATAACTATTTGAAAAGGTATAACTCTAGTTAAATATAAAGTATCAATAAGAGCTACAAGTAATATCCAAGCAATCGCCACAGATATAGCATCTTTATTCATATCTTTCATTATCATTTTTAATTTATTTTTATCAGGTACAATTAATGGTTTCTTATATGAATAATTCATATATTTTTGAGATCCTACTGGCCAGTATCTAGATACTTTTAATAATTGTGTAATCATATCAAACATCCAAATACACCATATTATATGTAGAGGAGATAACATCTTAAAGAAATTAAAATCTTTAACTACTAAAAATGTATCAGGATAAAAAATATACATACCAATAACAAGTAATAGAATAATAATTCTACATATAAGACGTTTTATATATAATTTATAAAAGTAAGATCTCTTTTTCATATAACACTCCTAATACTTTAAACTCTTTAAGTATTCCTTTTCTTCAGGTGTAATACGATAACTCTCTATAGCTTTTTGAATAGTCTTATTATGAGTCCATTTATCTAGTTTTTTATTTTCAATGTATAGTAATGTATCATTATATTGTTTAGCTAAAGCAGTCGCAAAAAACCAAGCTCTCATCATATTTACATAGTACTCTTGAGATTTAATCTTACAAACTAATTCTAAGAATTTAACTTTAAAATTATCGTCTAAAAAGTATTGCATTAATATACCAATTCCAAAGCGAATAGTATAAGTATTTTTAGCTTTAATCCAATTCTTAATTTCATTTAATAATTCACTAGTATGTTTCTTAAATATCTTAGGAGATAACTGATCACAGGTAGCCCAATTATCTACATATGGTAAGAATTTATTTACATAAGAAATACATTCATCATAATCTTTTAACTCCGAAATAATAAAAGCATGTAGTTGATTTTCATCAAAATATTTATGAGGTAATTCTTCTAAAAACAATTTATAATTATCTTTAACTATTTCTTTAGCAAACTTTCTTAATTCAGGAGTACGTACTCCAATAATAGTATCAGAATCAATATTAGGAATTATTTTTACTTGTAATTCTCTATATTTTTTATCTTGTAATTCAAATAGCTTATTAGTTATTTTTTTCATATTAAAAACCTCGTAATAATTAAATTTAGTATATCATATTAATCTTTTAATATTATCAATTATTTTATCTTTCATTTTATAGTAATACGTTACATATTTCATTACTTTCTTTACTTCGTTTAATCCTATTTCTTGTTCTTCCTTAGTATCACAATCTATCATTAAAGATCTTTTAATATTAAATTCTAACCATTCCAATCTTTCATTATCTGTATAATAAATACTTTCCCAAGCTATATTTTTATCTAACTTAGAATTTTTAAAGTATGATTCAAAGACTGCATTAAACAATTTAAAATTAATATTACAAGTCTTATATCCAGACCAACATAATGCTGTCTCATATATTTCTATATATGGATTATTATAGTCTAAACTTTCTAAATCTACTATTTTATAATCATTATCTAACCATAATACATTTACAGAATCTAAATCATTATGACATAAAGAATAATATGAAGGTATTTTTTTTAATGATTTATTCGCATTATCAATATAATTATTTAGAATATCTAATTTATCAAATAATAAATCGTAAACTGGAGATTTCATCTTACCAGCTAAATCTACATAATATTTAAAATTTATATTAATTTTTATAGTACATTTCTTCTTTATTAATTCAATATTATGAATTTTAGCTAAAGCTTTTCCTATCTTTCTACAATGATCTTCAGTTATTTCTTCATAATTTAAATACTTACCATCATCCCACTTAAAAACATAAAAGTATTGTCCATCAATTTCTTGCATCTTCTTATTATTAAATCTAATTGAATAGATTGCTTTTATATTATTTTCTTTAAAAATATCTTCGTATCTTTCAGCCCTAGTAAAATTATCTAGCGCAGTAGTTTTTTTCATAATATTAGGATTTAATAGTTTAATAATATATTTACCTTTATCAGTAAATAGTCTAAACATTCTATGAGTTAGTCCACCTATTACTTCTTCTGGGCCATCTACTATTTTACCCAATCCTAAATTTTCAGATATTTTTATAAATAATGAGTTTATATCCATAATCTATTCCTCTAAAACTTATGCTTATAATAAAATTATATCACTCCTTGACATTACATTATAGACGTTTATAATAATTTTAATAACTAACTTTTTAGAGGTGAAATTATGGGAATATTTGAAATGATTAAAAATAAAAGTATTTTAAAAAAAGTAAATAAATTAAATAATAACTTACTAGAAACATTTGAACAAGTTGATGGAATATATAGAGGTAAACTTCCAATTAATTATAATGACATAAAACTACCAGATGGTATAATTAGTACTATTCATCTATATAATTCAGGTGATACTCTACAAATCTATCTTATGGATAATGAAAAAAGAAAGAAGAAAAATCCTATTGCTGAACTAGAAGTTTTAAAAACAGATAAAATGATAGAAGAAGAAAAAGTAAAAGAAAAACAAAAAGTAGATAATTATATGGAAGATGAAAAGAAATTAAAAGAATGGAAACGACTAGTAAATGCTAGATATGATGCTTATTTAAATTATTTATTAATAGCTGGAGCAAATGGAGATATACTTGATTTCCCAGCTATTCAAGATCTAATTCTTCATATAATTCGTGATAGTAATCCTAAAAATATTATGAGAGGTCATTCTCCAATAGTATATGAAATGCCTAATCCTGATGGTACATTTAATATTGCTGGAAGAATGAAAGATAACAATATTGATGAATTCTATAAAATGAGTTATTGTGATGATGATAACGATGAACACTATCTAAAATTAGAAAAGAATCCAGTCGGTAATATATGTACTAAAGTTATCTACATCAATAAAGAAGGAAATATTGATAAAAATACACATATAAAAACAAAATAAAGACTTATGAATAATCATAAGTTTTTTAGTTATCTATATCACAACTATTAATAACATTATTCATTAACTCTTCTATTTCTTTATTATTTTCTATTTCATGTATTCCGAAGCACTTTTTTCCTAAATCTTTAAATGATGCACCACAGTGGAATACTCTTTTCCTATCTACAATTATAAATCTGTCATGATAAGAATCATTTTTTATAAATGTTATATTATTATACTGCTTTAGATATTTTTTCTTTAATATATCATTCATATTTGATGAAATAACTATTATCTTTTTATTAATACTTCTAAGGTCATCAAGTAATATTTTTCCTAAATAATTATCTATAATTATTATTTCTTTTTTAGCCAAATTAAATATTTCTAATAAAACTGAATAAGCATCATAAATATCATTCTTATAGAAGATAGAATCTTTAGTTATTACTTTTGGATTAAATTTATCAAACAATTCATCTATTCTTTTTGTGTTATTATCCACCTTTTCTTCTAAAAGCAAATATTTACGCGGTAACAGTTGATCATTATATTTAATATAATGTCTCATTCTAACAAATGTATCCATTATTCTAATACTAACTTCAACAGCTGTTTTAGATTTTAGTATTGTTGCAAGCATATAAACTCCTTGTTCCGTAAATACTCTAGCACTATATTTTACGTTAGATCCTTGTTTGCTATTTAAGGTCGAAATTTTCGACCTTGAAATTTCTATAGTCTCTTCAAAGGACAATAGCCAACTAAATCTTTCTGGGAATTTAGCAGGGTTATTCTTAACAGCCTCATTAATTCTTTTTGTTTCAACGTTATATAATTTAGCTAAATCAGAATCTAACATTACCTCCTTTCCATCAATTTCATAAATCATGTTTTTGATGTCTATAACATCTTTCTCTGCTATTTCATTCATATTAAAACCTCCTCCTTTTGAATAAAAAAAGGATATCCTCCCAAAATATTGGGGATATCCCGCAGCGTGCAATGATTCTTCCTTGCCTTAAAGAATCAAAACCTTAGCAACCAAATTGTCATATTAACTCATGGCAAGATAATTAATACATTTTCAACTTATCATATTTATTATAATAAATCAATCGAACAAACTATTTTTATTACTCTACTTATTTGGCACTTGCTTCATGAGTAATTTTAACAACTTTATCATCTTTATCAAAAAGTATCGCAATATGATATCCTGTTGCCATCCATTGTCTTAAAGTCATTTCATCTTTTGTATGTGAAATGGATGATGCAGGACCTACTACCTTAACAAGTTCATCATAAGTTTTCCCTTTCATATCGCCTAAAGAAACAAACTTTTTTGCAAGCATTCTACCTGGAGCTTTAACAAGCAAACCTATTAATACAAAAAGTATTAAACCTCCAACAAATGGTAAAATAAAATATTCCATAAATATCACCTCATATTATTTTTAATAGTTTTTTATCAAAAATCAACTATTTTTATTTCTAGTTTTATTATACCATACAAAAAGCAGATTTTTTTATCTGCTTAAGTGTTTATAAAATCAAAAGCAATCCAAACCTCCTAATATCTTAATCTTCCAATCATTTTATTTTTGTGAATCAAAGTCTGGATTCCATTTAGCAAAACCGTCTAGACTTTCATTTGTTTGATTATAGAATGGTGTATTTTTATCTAATGCATCAATCTTTTTCATATCTTCATCTGATAATTTAAAATCAAATATATTAAGATTATCTTTAATATGTTCCGGATTCTTTGAACCAGGTATTACAATTACTCCTTTTTGATTATGCCATCTTAAGATTATTTGAGCAGGACTTTTACCATATTTATTAGCTAGTTCTTTAATGATATCTTCAGTTAATACTGAATCATTACCTCTACCACCTAGTGGATACCATGCTTGTATTTTAGTTTCATATTCACTTAATCTTTCTTTCATTTCAGTTTGGGGGTAGTATGGGTGAGTCTCTACTTGAGTAACAGCTGGTTTAATCTCTATATTATTTAATAGATTATCTAATCTTTCTCCATAGAAATTTGATATACCTATTGATTTAACTTTACCTTCTTTTAACGCTTTTTCCAGCATCTTATAACCAGTTATATAATCACCGGCTGGTTGATGAAGGAGTAATAAATCAATATAGTCTAAATCTAATCTTTTTAATGTTTTATCTATAGCTTCTGGATCAGTATAAACTGATGGCCATAATTTTGTTTCAACAAATATTTCTTCTCTTGGTATTCCTGATGCTTTAATAGCTCTTCCTACTGCTCTTTCATTTTGATAAGCATTTGCTGTATCAATTAGTCTATATCCCACTTTTAGTGCTTCTAATACACTTTTTTCTGCTTCATCTGGACTTAGTAAAAATGTTCCTATTCCAACACTTGGTATTTCTCTACCATCATTCAATTTAAATTTTTCCATTATTTATTCCTCCTTAAATCCAATCTTTTACTTTTTGTTTTGAGTTTTTAACTTGAGACCCAGTGATTGCTAATCCATCTAATACTTCAGCGCCATTACATATTTCCTTTAGTTGTCTAGGTACACCTGATAATCCTGATCCTTCATGTGTTACAAACGGTCTTACTATTTTACCATTAAAATCTAATTCTTTTAATGCCGTAAATAATTCTTCTGGCATTCCTCCCCAATAAATTGGTGAACCAACATAAATAACTTCATAACTAGATATGTCAGGTACAATTTCTTTAATAGGTGCATTATGTTCTTTAGTTCTTACTTTTGCTTCTTCAATACATTCCATATAATTAGCTGAATATGGATTAAGTGGTTCTACTTTAAACATATCAGCACCAACAATATCTTTAATGTATTCAGCAATAATTTCTGTATTACCTTTATCTACATATCTCATTTCTCCACCAAAATAATTTTCATCCGCTCTACTAAAGTAGATTATTAAACTTTTCTTATCTTTCATTTTTCTTTTCTCCTATTCTTTTATATATAAAATTTATTATGATAGTTATCATCATTACAATACTTAAATATTCTAGTATATTTATGATTATATTTCCCTCTTTAATACTAAAACCATATTCACCTATAATATGTTTTATAAAGTCTACTTTAATAGATGAATAAATACCTAATATGATAATAACTACTCCTAAAATATAATTAACTATGTTGTATTTAATTAATTTAGTTATTTTCCCAAACATAGCATTAAAATTAATTCCTAAATGCATTGCAACAATTATCAAAGAAATATTTCCAAATATTTTATGTAGTTTAACAATAGTTAAATTATGTATATTTAATAATGTTAAAGCTTCCTGTGATGATAATATTCCAAATACAATTGTAAGTAGAAAACTACAAATTAGTAAAGCATTTATAACTAACATTAACTCATTCTTTAATTTATACTTTGTTTTTGGAATATTTACTATATAGTTTTTATTTAAAATTAAATGAATTATTACAAGGATTAGTAATATAATTCCCATAATTTCATGGATTAATGCTCCAGTATATATTCTTGAAAATTCTAGGAGCATTAAGATGAACATTAAAACATCTACTATAATCTTCTTTTTCATATTAATATCCTAATTCTTTTAACCAGTTGATTGTTTCTTCTTTACCTTTATCGGTTCTAGCTACTTTGCCTTGTAATGCTAAACCATTAGTATTTACGTTAGATTTTGCTAGTTTATTTTTTATAGTAATATATGTTCCAGCACTACCTGATCCTTCATGGGTATTAAATGGAATTATTGTTTTACCACTTAAATCATATTCTTCCATAAATGTATAAACTATTTGAGGAATTTCTCCCCACCATATTGGATAACCAATAAAAATAGTATCATATTTAGAAACATCATCTAATTTACTTTCTATTGCTGGTCTTGCATCTTCTTCTTTTTCTTTAGTTGCAACTTTTAGGCATTCGTCATAACTATCTGGATATTTATTAACTGGTACTATTTCAAAAGAATCAGCATTTAAGTATTCTTTCATATAAGATACCATAATTGCAGTATTACCAACTTCTACATTTCCTACATTATAATTTTCTCCTGTTCTTGAGAAATAAACTATTAATGTCTTAGAATCTGTTTTTGTTTCAGTTTGATTATTTAATATGTCATTAGCTTTTTCCTCTGCTTCTGGATTTGCTTTATTATTTCCACAACCTGTTATTATAAATAATCCTAATATAACTAATAGACTAAGTAATATTTTCTTTTTCATTATTAATCCTCCATTTCAATTTTTCTTATTACTTTTGCCGGATTTCCAACTACTACTGTATTTGCTGGAACATCTTTTGTAACTACTGATCCAGCTCCAACAACTGAATTTTCACCTATTGTTACTCCTGGTAAGATAATTGCTCTTGCTCCAATCCAAGCGCCTTTTTTTATATGTACAGGAGAACATTTTACAATTGTCTTATCTTTTAAATTATGGTTTACTGTAAGAATTGTAACTTGTGGAGCGATTTGTACTCCATCTTCAATTTCAATTCCAGCTGCTGCACTTATACATAAACTATGATTTATAAATACTTTTTCACCAACTTTTAATTGATGACCATAATCAATTTCCATAGGAGCAAGTATATTGGATGTTTTAGGCAATTTGTTCTCTAATAATTCATCTACTAATTTTCTTGTTTCTTCATCGTAAGGACTTAAGGTATTAATTTTAGCACATAAACTTAATGATCTATTCATTTCTGGTATTGTAATATCTCTAAATTCAACGTCTTCTCTCATATTTATTTCTTCACTATCATGAAGGCGTTGCCATACATTTTTCATTCTATCCCTCCTAATATTTATTTGTATATAACCATTCATCATCTATCTTTTCAAAAAAAGCTGTTACATTAAACGGATATGAACCTTGTGCACCATATGCGTTTGCTGTAAGTGTTACTCTTGCTTTTAATATTGCTTTATTTCCATCAATTGTTACTTTTGGATCTTCAATTGTATATGATTGATAATCCAATGATCCTCTTCTAATATCTTCAAAGTATTCTTCTTTTGCTTGAGTTTTTCCAGACATATGAGTAAATATAGTTCCATCTTTAACAATCTTATTTAACTTATCAATATCTTTATCAATCATTGCTTGCTGCATTTCTTTATATCTATTTAAAACCATTTGTTCATCGATAATATTATCATCTTTATTATGGCTTAGCATATATATCCCTCCAATACCTATTACCAATAAGACAAGAAACACTATTACTATCTTTTTCATATTCTTCCTTTCGCAATTATTACACTCGTGTTGCTTAACTTCTAAAATAATTATATAATAAGTTTAAAGCAAATTATTATTAAATTTGAGTTAATACTCACAACAAAAAAATTTGTGTATTAGGAGAATTATATGAAAGATGATGCTAGATTCATTAAAAATGAAGAAAAGATAATTGAAACGTTTAAACAAATGGTATTAGAGATGAATTTTGAAAATATTACAGTTAAAGAATTAACTGAAAGAGCTAAAGTAAATAGAAAAACATTCTATTTGCACTACTCTACAATTGAAGATCTTGTTAAAAATCTTGAAATCAAATATTGTGAAGAATATATTAAATTCATACAGGGATTAGATATATTCCACAACTATAAAGAAATAATTAAAAGATTTTATTTATTTCATATGCAAAAAGGCGAATTCATGGATAAATTAACTTGTGATCCAAACTATGAATATATTAGAAATCAAATGATAAATAAAGTTAAAGAATCTTATATAGATTCTTCCATTTTTAAAGTTTTAGATAAACATACTTTAAATATTGCTATTAATTATATGCATAATACTACTCTATCCTTATATAAAGCATGGGTTAATGATAATAAAGCAATTCCTTTTGATGAGATAGTTGAATTAAATTATAATCTAGTAATAAATGGATTATCGGGCTTAACAAAAAATACTAAGTAACAACACTTAGTATTTTTTACACATATCTTAATCTTTCGATCATTTATGATTTAACTTTTTTGTTAATATATAAAGTATATCCTAAACACATAGCTATTAAGATAATACTGCTAATTATACTACTTTCA
>CAZALI010000016.1:0-27462 GCA_964486215.1 uncultured Muribaculaceae bacterium | reverse complement strand
AATTTATATATATAGCAATACTTCCCAAAGATTTTATCAATTTTCTATATTAAAAGATAAATCTATAAAAAGATATAATATTTATCAATAAATAATGTAAAAATCAATTAAATGTTTCACGTGAAACATAGCATAGAAATATTAAATATATTATGATAATAATTATTCTTAATAGTAATTTTATGTTCCACGTGGAACATCAAAAAAATTATTTCCCGGGAAATAATTATATAAAAAAAGAAGAACTATTCTTCTTCTTTTTCTTCTTCATTCTCTTTTTCCACAATAGCTACTGAGCTAACTCCTTGATCATCTTTCAAATTAATTAATCTTGTACCTTGAGTTGCTCTTCTAAGTACTGACACTTGGTTAAGTGGCATCTTCATAACAATTCCACTATTAGTAACAATTACCATATCATAGTCATCAAATGAAGAAACTTTTCTTAAAGCTACCATATCACCATTCTTTTCAGTAACATTTAATGCCTTAACTCCTTTACTTCCTCTATGAGTCTTTCTATATTCATCAATCTTTGTAATTTTACCATAACCTTTATTAGTAACAATCAATACATAATCATCTGGAGTTAAAACATCTGAATCTATAACACAAGATTTATCATCAATATCAATTCCTTTAACACCTGAAGTATTTCTACCCATAGATCTAACTTCATTTTCATCAAATCTTGCCATTCTTCCATTACTAGCACCAATAACTATTTCATCTTTTCCACAAGATGGTTTAACAGAAATCAATTCGTCATCTTCTTTTAAAAGAATAGCTATCTTTCCAGATTTTCTAATATTTTCAAATTCTTCTAAAGGTGTTCTCTTAATTAATCCATTCTTAGTAACAAATACAAAGTATTTAACATTATCATTCTTATTGCCACTTAATATCGAACTAATGTTCTCATCTTTATCCAATTGTAATAGATTAATAATTGGTAATCCCTTAGATTGTCTACTAAACTCAGGAATCTCATATCCTTTAATACGATATACCTTACCCTTATTAGTAAAGAATAATACAAAGTCATGTGATTTTAGAGATAGCATATGCTCAACGAAATCTTCTTCATTAGTAGCCATTCCCTTAATACCTACACCTCCACGATTCTGAGTTCTATAAACATCATTTCTTAAACGTTTAATATAACCTTTATTAGTAAGTGTAACGATTATGTCATCATTTGGTATTAAAGATTCATCCTCAATATATTCAATAGCAGTCATATCTATATGAGTTTTTCTCTCATCACCATACTTATCTTTTATCTCTAATAATTCATTTTTAATTACTTCTAAAACCTTAGCATCACTAGCTAAAATAGCTTTTAATTCTTCTATTGTCTTCAATAGATCAGCCAATTCATTATCAATCTTTTCTCTCTCTAAACCAGTTAATCTACGAAGTCTCATTTCCAAAATAGCATTAGATTGAACATCAGTTAGGCCAAATTTACTCATTAAACCAGCTTTTGCTTCGTCATCTGACTTAGAACCTCTAATTAGCTTAACAACCTCATCAATGTTATCTAGAGCTATCTTTAAGCCCTCTAAAATATGAACTCTCTTCTCTGCTACATCTAAATCAAACTTAGTTCTTCTAATAATAACTTCTTTTTGGAAAGCAATATACTTAGAAATTATATCTTTTAAGCCTAAAGTCTTTGGTACACCTTGATCTAGCATCAAGAAAATAATTCCATAGCTTATTTGGAAAGCTGCATGTTTATATAATTTATTTAAAACAACTTGTGCATTAGCATCTCTCTTTAAAGTAATAGTAATCTTAATACCATCTTTTAAATCTGTATGATAATCAGCTATACCTTCAATTACTTTATTATGAACTAAATCAGCTACTTTATCTTTTAAATCCATTGAATTAATTCCATATGGAATCTCATCAATAATAATTACTTGATGACCATTTTCTTCTTCTATTCTAGCTTTACTTCTAATAGTAATAGTTCCCCTACCAGTTTCATAAGCTTTTCTAATACCACTATTACCTAAAATAACAGCTCCAGTAGGAAAATCTGGTCCTTTAATATATTGCATTAACTCATCTAAACTAATATCAGGATTATCAATATATGCAACACATCCATCAATTACTTCACCTAAGTTATGAGGTGGAATATTAGTAGCCATACCAACAGCTATACCTGTAGTTCCATTAACTAAAATATTAGGAAAACGCGAAGGTAAAATAACTGGTTCTCTTTCACTTTCATCAAAGTTAGGAACAAAATCAACAGTATCTTTATTGATATTTCTCAATAATTCTAGAGAAATCTTTGATAAACGAGATTCTGTATAACGCATAGCTGCAGCTCCATAACCCTCTATATTACCAAAGTTACCATGACCATCAACTAACATATATCTATATGAGAAATCTTGTGCCATTCTAACCATAGCCTCATAAATTGAAGAATCACCATGTGGATGATATTTACCCATAACATCTCCGACAATTCTTGCACTCTTCTTATGAGGCTTGTCTGGAGTATAACCAGATTCATACATAGAATATAATATTCTCCTATGAACTGGCTTTAAACCATCACGTAAATCTGGTAAAGCACGAGCTACAATAACACTCATAGAATATTCCAAAAAGGAATCTTTTACTTCTTTTACTATATTATTTTCTTCTAATCTATCCATTGTAACACCCCCTAATAATCCAAGTTAGTAGCAAAAGTAGCATTTTTCTCAATAAATTCACGACGAGGATCTACTTCTTCTCCCATTAACTTAGAAAATACTTCATCAGCAGCAATGGCATCATCTACTGTTATCTTTCTTAATACTCTCTTATGAATATCCATTGTAGTTTCATTTAATTCTTCAGCATCCATCTCTCCTAAACCTTTCATACGCATAACATCATACTTAGTATTAGGAGCAAGTCCTGCCAAATACTCATCTCTCTCTTGTTCATTAAGTACATATTTTATTGTTTTACCATGCTTAATAACAAAAAGTGGTGGTTGAGCAGCATATACATGTCCTGCTTCAACAATAGGTCTAAAGAATCTATAGAATAATGTTAATAATACTCTAATATGACTGCCATCAACATCAGCATCAGTCATAATAATTATTTTGTCATATCTAAGCTTAGATAAATCAAATTCTTCCCCTATTCCAGTACCAAAAGCTGTTATTATTGTTCTTATTTCTTCATTTGATAAAGCTCTATCTAATCTTGCTTTTTCCACATTAAGTATTTTACCTCTTAAAGGCAATATTGCTTGTGTCATTGAATCTCTACCTTTAATAGCAGATCCTCCAGCTGAATCACCCTCGACTAAGAAGATTTCAGATACACTAGCATCTTTACTCTTACAATCAGATAACTTACCAAAGAAATTAGTAACATCCAAATCACCTTTTCTACGAGTTAATTCTCTAGCTTTCTTAGCAGCTATTCTAGCTCTACCAGCAGTCATAGACTTTTCCACAATTATCTTTGCTTCATTTGGATTTTCCATTAAGAATCTCTCTAAAGCTGTACCAAATATCTTTTCCACAATACCACGAACTTCACTATTACCAAGTTTTGTCTTAGTTTGTCCTTCAAATTGTGGATTTGGATGCTTAATAGAAATAATCATTACTAATCCTTCTTGAACATCTTCTCCAGTTAATGATGCATCTTTATCTTTTAATAATCCACTACTAGTAGCATATTTATTAATAATTCTAGTTAATGCTCTCTTAGCTCCATCTTCATGAGTTCCTCCTTCAGGAGTAATAATATTATTAACGAAAGAATAAATACTAGCATTATAACCTTCGTTATATTGAAGAGCTACATCAACAGCTATATCATTTTCACTACCTTCAGCAGAAATAATAGTTTCATGAATTGGTGTTTTATTCTTATTTAGCATAGAAACATATTCATTTAATCCACCTTCGTAGCAGAAAGAATCTTTTTTCTTATCAATTCTATCATCGTATAGATTAATCCTTAAACCTTTATTTAAAAAAGCTAATTCCTGTAATCTAACACGTAATATTTCATAATCAAATACAAGTGTTTCAGTAAATATTTGATCATCAGGTTTAAATGTGACAGTAGTTCCTGTTCTATCTTTATCACATTCATCAATTATTTTTAAATCAGCTTCTGGATGTCCACCATTACTAAATCTCTGGAAATAAACATGACCGTCTCTATATACTTTAACTTCTAGCCAATCACTAAGAGCATTGACAACACTAGCACCAACGCCATGTAATCCTCCAGAAACTTTGTATCCTCCACCACCGAATTTACCTCCAGCATGAAGAACAGTATAAACAGTCTCTACTGTACTCTTTCCTGTTTTCTTATGTATTTCCGTAGGTATTCCCCTACCATTATCTTTAACAGTAACACTGTTATCTTCATTAATAATTACTTCTATATCAGTACAATAACCAGCTAAAGCTTCATCTATAGCATTATCAACAATTTCCCATACTAAATGATGAAGTCCCCTACTACTAGTAGTACCAATATACATACCAGGTCTTTTTCTTACTGCTTCTAATCCTTCTAGTACTTGAATAGAAGATGAATCATAAGATTGTTTTTCTTTTTCACTCATATTATATCTTCCTTTCTACTTTGCCATTTATAACTTCAAATATATATGCTTTATCAATATATTTCTTATTAATATTCCTAATATCTGTAGTTGTTAAAATACTTTGAATATCACTATTCTTAATAAACTTTAAAAGATTATTTCTCTTTCTAACATCAAATTCACTAAATATATCATCTAATAATAATATTGGTTTAGTCTCTGTATATTTCTCAAATATACCTATCTCACTTAATTTAAAAGCAAGTACCGCAGACTTTTGTTGTCCTTGAGATCCAAAATATTTTAAATTATTACCATCTAATAAAAATTCAAAGTCATCTCTATGCGGTCCATACAAACTCATACCATTCTTAATCTCTTTATTGTAATTTTTCTTAATAACTTCTTTTAATTTATTTTCTATCTCTTCTTCACTAAAATCAGTTAATTCTATATTAGGTACATATTTTACTTCCAAATTACCTTCTTTATTAATACTATTGTATTTTTCAGAAATAACTTCATTTATCTCACTTAAATAAGTATTTCTAAGTTTATATATAACAATCGCTTTCTCTATAAGTTTATCAGTTAAAATATCTAAGTATTTCTTATCAGCTAAACCATTAGAATATAATATTTTTAAATATTCATTTCTAGTTTTCAATATTTTATTATATTGATTATATGTATTTAAATATGTACTAGATATCTGCGATAATTGAATATTTAATAAATTTCTACGTATGTTTGGGGAATCTTTTATAATTTCTAAATCATCAGGTGTAAAAATAATAGTAGTCATATTAGATATATAATCAGAAATCTTATTTATCTTTGTAGTATTTATAAATAATTGTTTTTTTTCTTCTTCCTGATCATATTCCAATTTAGTAATAATATCGTCTCTTTTTACTACTCCTTTAATCTTAGCTTTTTTCTTATCAAACATTATAATATTAGGATTAACACCTAATCTATGAGACTTAGTTAAAGAAAGTATTACTAGTGATTCTAATATATTAGTCTTTCCTTGAGCGTTATTTCCCACAAAAATGTTGATATTATCATTGAATTTAATACTAAGATTAGAATAATTTCTAAAATTTATAAGATTTAACTTAGTAATTTTCAAAAAAGCTATTTAAAAGACCCATATTATCACCTTTCCCCATCTATAATATTCCTACACATACAACTATATTATATCATAAATTACCTAAAAAAACATAATAAAAATGGCAATAAGCCATTTTTTTACTATTATTTGTTATAAATTCTTTTACGTAGAATTACATCTAGTCTTGAAGCTCTTGATAATTGGTTTTCCACACTTCTAAATGATGAAGGTACTATTATCTCTCGATCGTTGTCAAATATGATTCTTGTATTAAATGAATCTACTTTTTCTATATTCTTAACTCTCTTTAATGATATCCATACACAATCCTCAGAAGTTGGTGAAGTTGTAGGAAAAACAATCAAATTATTAGTATCTTCTATTATAATTGGTACTTTATATTCAGCACCTAACATTGATTTAGCACTATCTTTTCTACCTTTATAAGTACTACCAAAGTATTTACAAGAATCTTCCATAATCTGATATGGTTTCTCATTAATAATATACCTTTCATTATCTTCGTAAACTAAACTATTATCAGCTTCATTTGGAACAATAGCAAGTGTTCCTTGACTAATTTCATATTTCATAACCAAATCCTCCTCTGAAAACTTCTTTTCGTTTTCAAAGAAAAATCATACATTACTCAAAAGTCGAAAAAAGTCGAAAAGTATAAAAAAAGAAGAAATCTTCTTCTAATAAGTTCTTATTGGTAGAACTAATTGAGTTAAAGATTCATCTTCTTTTGATTTAACTAATATTGGTTTAATTTCTCCTATAAAATGAATATCCACAGTTTCTGTTGAAAAACTCTTCAAAGCTTCCATCATATATCTAGCACTAAATGATATCTTAATATTTTCTTTCTCAGACTTATCAACTTTCATCTTCTCTTCTACTTTACCTATTTCAGCAGAAGAACTCTTTAATATCAATGTATCTCCTTTAGTTTCTAAAGTAACAATATTCTTTTCTTTATCACTAGTTAAAATACTAACTCTATCAATAACATTATAGAAATCAAATAAATTAACATTTATTGTTAAAAAGTCATCTTTTGGTAATAAATTAGAAGTATTAGGATAATTACCATTTATAAGTCTAGATTGGAAAAGTAAATTATCTAACTTAAATAATACTTTATTACTAAATATATTAATGTTAACTTTATCATCATCTTCTATAATTTTAGATAATTCTACTAAATTACGACTAGGTATAACAATATTATAATTTTCACTACTAGCTTCATCTAAATTAACAATCTTTCTAGCTAATCTATAAGAATCAGTAGCATTACATTCAAGTATATTACCAGCTATATTAAAATTAATACCTGTTAATACTGGCTTAGTTTCTTCATTTGAAGAAGCAAAAGCTGTTTCATTAACAATGCTCTTAAGCATTTTACCAGTAAGTACCACTTTATTCTTAGCTTCATCTAAATCAATATTAGGATATTCTTTAACACTAATACCATTTAAATTAAATTCACTATTATCAGATGAAATTAAGAATTTTAAATCATCAATAACTTCAACATTAATATATTCATCAGGTAATTTTCTTACTATATCTAAAACATATTTACCTTGTACAACAATAGATCCTTCTTTTTCAATAGTGAATTCTTTACAAGCTTTAATAATAGTTTGAATAGTAATATCATTATCACTAGCAGTTAATACTAATTTATCTTTTAATAATTCTAATTTTATCCCAGCAAGTACTGGAATTAAATTCTTAGTAGATATAGCTTTAGATACTTTATTTAATCCTTCTAATAATAAATCTTTTTTAATTTTAAATTTCATATATATTCCTTCTTTCTATAATAATATTATTAATAATACAGTGGAAATTGTTAATAACTAACAAAATCCTTATAAATCAACAAAATCTTTTAACATTTAATGTGGATAAATTGTTTAATATAGAGAACTTTTAAACACCCCCTATATCTTTTTGTAGTTTTTCTATGATATTAGCTAAATCTTTATTAACTTTCATCTCTGATTCTATCTTTTCTACAGAATACATTATAGTAGAATGATCTTTTCCTCCAAATTCTATACCAATCTTAGGAAAAGACTCATCAGTCATAGTTCTACATAAGTACATAGCAATTTGTCTAGGAAAAGCAATATTAGCACTTCTCTTCTTACTTTTGATGTCATCCACAGATATTTGAAAGTATTCTGCTACAATTCTTTGTATCCTGTGAATATCATTGTTCTCCCCCATTCCTTTACTGACAAAGTCTTTTAAAGCATCAATTGCCAGATCAAGAGTTATAGGAAGACCTCCCATTATTGCTGAATAAGCACCAAGTCTATTTACTGCTCCCTCTAATTGTCTCACATTACTACCAATATTTGAAGCCATATACTGAATAACGTCATCAGGTATTTCATTAGGAAATTCTGCAGCTTTAATCTTCTTTCTAAGTATTTCTTTTCTAAGTTCTGCATCAGGTGGATAAATATTAACAGTTAATCCCCAGCAAAACCTTGTTCTTAAACGATCTTCTAAGTTCTTTAAATCATCAGGAGATCTATCAGAAGATATAATTATTTGCTTACTATTGTTAAATAAAGTATTAAAAGTATTAAAGAATTCATGTTGAGTTTTATTAGATCCAGCTAAGAACTGTATATCATCTATTATTAATACATCTATATTTCTATATTTATCTCTGAAGAAATCAACATAGTTGAAATTAGTACCATCCTCCCCTTTTTTCATAATACTAATATAATCATCTTTAAATTGTTCACACTGTACGTATAATACCCTTTTATTAGAATTTTCAAAGATATAATTACCAATAGCTTCCATAAGATGAGTCTTACCAAGTCCACTATTTCCATATATAAATAAAGGATTATACATAGTACCAGGATTCTCAGCTACACTTAAAGCAGCTGCATGAGCAAACTTATTACTATTACCTACTACAAAGTTTTCAAAGTTCAAATTAGGATTTAAATTAGTTTCCACAGGTGTAGGTTTATTATTCTTAGTAGCTTCTTCTTTAATCTGTTCAACCAGTTCTGCTTCTTCTGTCTCTATTTCTTCTTCAAGTAAGAACTCTAATTCATAACTACTACCTACTACTTCATTAATCTTATTACTAAGAATACTACTATAATTGTCAGCTAAATGCTTCTTATGTATAGCCATAGGAACAATTATAATAGCTTTACCATCCTCTAATTTATATAACTTTGTATCACTAAACCACGTTTCAAAAGACAATGATGATAATTCTTCTTTTATTTTATCTAAAACATTAGACCATAAAACTTCTAAATCCAAATTACCATCTCCCCCACAATTAAGATTTAAACTAAAATTACTATAACTTAATTTGTTCAAAAAATAAACACTAAAAATTATTAAACAAGCTTTTCACAGATTTATCAACAGTAAAAGTTGTTATTATTAAAGAAAATAACAAGTTTTCCACATTTTCCACAAATTTTATTTCACATAATATAAAAACTTTTTCAACATACCTGTTAAAAATGTTAATAGTTAAAATTACCAATATTAATTGACAAAAAGACCAAAGTTTTATTATAATAATGGAGATTTATAACTGGAGGTGGAAAAGATGAAGAGAACATATCAACCAAACAATCGTAAGAAATCAACAAAATTAGGATTTTTTGCACGTAAAAAAACTAATATTTTAAATCGTCGTCGTCGTAAAGGACGTAAGAGTCTTTCAAAATAATGCTACTGTATAACGGTGGTTTTTTATTCTATAATAGAATAAGGTGAAAATATGAAGAAGAAGTATATAGTTAAACACCAACATGATTTTGATAGAATAATCAAACTAAATAACTTTGAAAAAACATCAAAGCTAGTAATATATAAGGAAAAGAGTACTTTAGATTATGACTGTTTTGGAATATCAGTTGGTAAAAAACTAGGTAATGCCGTTTATAGAAATAGAAAGAAAAGACAATTACGTTCCATAATAGATGAATATTTTAAGGAAAAAGAGAGTAAAGAAACATATAACTATATAGTTATACTAAGACAAGGTGGAAAAGATAGTACATATAATGAGTTGAAAGATGATTTCTTCCTTCTTATGAGAAAGGATAATAATGAAAAGAACTAAATCAAAAATAAAAATTTTAATAATATTAGTATTATTACTATTATCAACAGGTTGTACAAAGCAATTTGTAGATGCTAATAAAAAGCCTATTGTAAATAAGACAACAGGTCAGACATTAACAGCTAATATTCTTTGTAAGCCAACAGATAAAAAGACAATAGAAGCTTATGAAAAAGGTAATAAGAAAGCTAAGAAAGAAAATAGAGTAGACTTAGATAAATTACCAGAATGTAAAGATTTCAAAATAACATCTGGTAAATATGAAGGACTATTCAATGCAATATTTGTTAAACCATTAGCTTTTATATTATTAAAGATAGGTTTTCTAGTAAACAGTTTTACTTTATCTCTAATAATTATTACATTCATAATTAGAATACTAGTATTCCCATTAAGTCAGAAGATGGTAAAGCAATCTGAAGATATGAAGAAGATGCAACCAGAAATGACTAAGATTCAAAAGAAATATCAAGGTAAGACTGATCAAGAATCAATGATGAAGCAGAATACTGAAATGATGGCTTTATATAAGAAGTATAACGTTAATCCATTAGCTGGATGCTTATTCTCACTTATTCAATTACCATTATTTATAGCTTTCTTTGAAGCAGTTCAAAGAACACCAGCTATATTTGAAGAAAAGTTCTTAGCCTTACAGTTAGGAACAACACCAAACGTTGGTATAGCCGGATCTAATTTCTACGCTTACTTAATACTAGTATTATTAATAGCTGGCACAACATATTATTCTATGAAGATGACTCAAGTAGATATGGAATCTAATCCATCAATGAAAACAATGCCGCTTATGATGACAGTCATGATAACAGTAACAAGTTTATTTATGCCTGCCGCATTAGGAATATATTGGGTAACATCAAATGCCTTTACTATCTTACAGAATATATTAGTTAAAAGGAGTAAGAAAGATGAAAGAAAATAGTTATGTAGGTAAAACAAAAGAAGAAGCTATTCAAAACGCTATAGAAGATCTTCAAGAATTAGAAGAAAATCTAATCATTAAAGAAGTAGAAGAACAAAAAGGTGGACTATTTAAAAGTAAGAAAGTAGAAATCAAAGTAATAGAAAAAAGAGAAGTATCTAAGTATATTAAAGATTTCTTAATTTCTCTCCTAAAGAAACTTGGATTCAATGCTAACGTTGAAGTAAAGACAAAAGAAGGAGTTCCAAACTATACTATTTTTTCAGATAATGACTCTTTATTAATAGGAAAGAATGGTAAAAATCTAAATGCTTTATCACTAATAGTAAAAGAAAATGTTCTAAAGCAAATAGATGAACCATATAAATTTGTTATTGATGTAAGTGATTATAAAGAAAAGAATGATGCAAGATTAGAGAGACTTGCTAGAAAGATAGCTAGAGAAGTAAAAATATCTAAAGTAGCGGCTAAACTTGATCCAATGAATTCTTATGAAAGAAGAATAATTCACAATGCATTAACAAATAATAAGTATGTTTACTCTGAAAGTGAAGGCGAGGAGCCAAATAGGGCAGTAGTAATTAAACCAAAAGAGGATTAAAAAATCTTCTTTTTTTTTAATAAATTTGTTATAATATGTTCGGTGAAGGAGAGATTATCATGAATGATACTATAACTGCAATCTCAACAGCTCTAGGAATAGGAGCTATTTCCATAGTAAGATTATCAGGAAAAGAAGCCATAGATATTGCTAATAAAGTCTTTACTGGAAAAGATTTAACTAAAGTAAAAACACATACAATTCATTATGGATATATAAAAGATAAAGATGAAATAATCGATGAAGTTTTAGTATCTGTTATGAAAGCTCCTAAGACATATACTACTGAAGACATTGTTGAAATAAACTGTCATGGAGGAATAATTGCTACAAGAAGAGTACTAGAAACATTATTAAATAATGGAGCTAGATTAGCTGAACCGGGAGAATTCACAAAAAGAGCTTTTCTAAATGGCAGAATAGACTTAATAGAATCAGAATCAGTAATGGATATAATTAATTCCGAAACAGATGAAGCTAGAAAATTAGCTATCTCATCATTAAAAGGAAATATATCAAAAACTATTGAAAGATTTAGAGATAGTTTAAAAGATTTATTATCTCAAATAGAAGTAAATATAGATTATCCAGAGTACTATGATATAGAAGTAGTAACAAAATCCCATCTAAAAGAAGAAATAACAAAGATGTCTAAAGACTTAAATGACATAGTAACTGAATCCAATAATACCATTCCTATAAAAGAAGGAATAAAAACAGTAATATTAGGAAAACCAAATGTAGGAAAAAGTTCTATTTTAAACAAACTATTAAATGAAGATAAAGCTATAGTTACAGATATAGCAGGTACAACAAGAGATATAGTAGAAGGAAAAGTAAACTTAGACGGAATATTATTAAATATTATAGATACAGCTGGTATAAGAAAAACAAAAGATCAGATAGAACAAATAGGAGTACAAAAATCTTTATCTCTTCTAAATGAAGCAGACTTAGTAATATTAGTTCTAAATAATAATGAAAAGTTAACTAAAGAAGATAAAGAAATAATAGAAAAGAGTAATGATAAAACAAGAATAATAGTAGTAAATAAAGTAGATTTGAAGAGTAAATTAGATTTACCAAGTAATCTAGAAAACGTTGTCTACACATCAGCTATCAAAGAGGATGGAATAGAAGAATTAACTAAAACTATTAAAAAATTATTCAATATAGAAAAAATAAAGACTAAGAATTATAATTATCTATCAAACGCAAGACAAATATCTTTAGCTAAACAAGCACTAGATTCATTAAATAGTGCCAAGAAATCATTAGAAGAAGATATGCCAATAGATATGATAGAAATAGATTTAAAAGAAGTTTTTGATCTATTAGGAAACATAATTGGAATAGATTATAGTGATGAAATAATAGATAACTTATTTAAAAACTTCTGTGTAGGAAAGTAGATGAGAAAATGACTTATGACGTTATAGTAGTAGGTGGAGGACATGCTGGATGTGAAGCAGCCCTAGCTTCCGCTAGATTAAATAAAAAGACACTTTTAGTCACAGGTAATATTAATAATATAGCTGATATGCCTTGTAATCCATCAATAGGAGGACCAGCTAAAGGAACAGTAGTCCGTGAAATAGATGCCCTAGGTGGAGAAATGGGTAGAAATGCTGATAAAGGTTGTCTTCAAATAAAAATGTTAAATACTAAAAAAGGCCCAGCAGTACAAGCTCTAAGAGCTCAAGAAGATAAACATATTTATCCAAGAGAGATGCAAAAAACCATTAAAAATACTAAGAATCTAGATGTAAAAGAAAGTTTAGTAGAAAACTTAATAGTAAAAGATAAAAAAGTAGCTGGAGTAGTCTTAGAAGATGGAGAAAAAATATCTTCACAAGCAGTAGTATTAACAACAGGTACATATTTAAAAGGTGTAATACTAAGAGGATCTAAAAAGACACCAGGAGGCCCACATGGAGAAAGAAGATCTAATCACTTATCAGATGAATTAGCTAAATTAGGATTTACTATCTTAAGACTAAAAACAGGAACACCACCTAGAATAGAAAAGCATTCAATAGACTATGATAAGACTAAGCTAGAATTAGGTGATGATCATGAATTAACATTCTCTTATGATAATAAAGCCTTTTATGATTATAAAAATCAAGAGCCATGTCATTTAATCTATACTAGTCCAGAAACACATGAAATAATAAAAGCACACTTAAAAGAATCAAGTATGTATGGAGGATATGTAACAGGAGTAGGTCCAAGATATTGTCCATCAATAGAAGATAAAATAGTTAAATTTGCTGATAAAGAAAGACATCAATTATTTCTAGAACCAGAAAGTAAAATAGAAGATGATCCTACATATGGAAATACTATTTATATTCAAGGCTTTTCTACAAGTATGCCAGAATATGTTCAGGAACAAATGGTTCATTCTCTAAAAGGATTAGAACAAGCTGAAATACTAAGATACGCTTATGCCATAGAGTATGATGCTATAGATCCAAAACAATTAAAAAGATCATTAGAGACCAAAGTAATTGAAAACTTATTCACAGCTGGTCAAATAAATGGAACAAGTGGTTATGAAGAAGCTGCTGGTCAAGGAATAATAGCTGGTATAAATGCTGTTAGAAAGATAGATAATAAAGAACCATTAATATTAAATAGAAATGAAGCATATATTGGAGTATTAATAGATGACTTAGTCACAAAAGGAGTAAAAGATCCATATAGATTATTAACTTCTCGTGCAGAATATAGATTATTACTAAGAAGTGATAATGCAGACTTAAGATTAAGAGAATATGGACATGAAATAGGATTAATAGATGATAAAAAATATAAAAAATTCGCTAAAAAGAAAAATTCTATTAAAAAGACATTAAAACTATTAAAAGAAACAAGAATAACTCCAAAGAAAGAAACAAATGAATTTCTAGAAAAGTTAGGTACTAATCCATTAAAAGAAGGAATTTCTCTATATGAATTATTAAAGAGACCAGAAGTAAACTTAGTAGATTTAGATAAATATATAGAAGTACCAAAAGACAGAGAAGTAATAGAAGAAATAGAAATAGAAACAAAATATGAAGGTTATATAAAGAAAGCTACTAAAGAAGCAGACAAAATGTTAGCTCTAGAAGATAAAAAGATACCAGAAAACATCAATTACAAAGAAATACCAAATCTAGCAAGTGAAGCTAAAGAAAAGTTAATGAAGGTCTCTCCAACAACAATAGGTCAAGCAACAAGAATAAGTGGAGTAAATCCAGCAGATATATCTATACTTATGGTATATCTAAGGAGAAATAATAATGACAAATAGTGAATTCATTGAAGAATTAAAGAAATTAAATATCATACCTACAGAACAAGAATTAAGTTTATTAGAAAAGTATTATAATTTACTAATAGAAGAAAATAATAAAACAAATTTAACAAGAATAACAGAAAAAGAAGAAGTATATTTAAAGCACTTCTATGATTCTCTAACTATTACTAAGATAATAGACTTAAATAAAGTACAAACACTATGTGATGTAGGTACAGGAGCAGGATTTCCTGGTATAGTATTAAAAATATTCTATCCAAACTTAAAAGTAGTATTAATAGATGCTAGAGAAAAGAAAGTAAACTTCTTAAACAAAGTAATAAGAGAGTTAAATCTAAAAGATATTGAAGCTATTCATATAAGAGCTGAAGAATATCATAATAAATTTGACGTAGTCACAGCTAGAGCAGTCGCTAATATAGAAAAGTTACTAGACTATACAATGCATCTATTAAATAAAGATGGTGAGTTAATCGCTATGAAAGGTGATATAGATACAGAGTTAACCAAAGAAGTACAAGATAGAATAAATAAAAATTATAAAATTATAGATATAAATAAATTTCTTTTACCAAAAGAAGAAAGTAAAAGAAGTTTAGTAGTAGTAAAGAATAGCTGATAAAGCTATTTTTTATTGAAAATAAGCACTAAGTAGTATATAATGATAACGTAGAGTAATAGAATAGTGGGTGAATAGTGTGAAAGAAGAAAATCAAGAAGAAAAAGCTGAAATAGTTGAACTATACTTAGATGATATAATTCCTAATAGATTTCAACCAAGAGAAGTCTTTGATGAAAAAGCACTAAAAGAATTAGCTGTATCTATCAAAGAACACGGAGTTATTCAACCAATAATAGTTAGAAGTATAGATGGAAAATATGAAATAATAGCTGGAGAAAGACGATATAAAGCATCAGCCCTAGCTGGATTAACAAAAATACCTGCTATTATAAGAAACCTAAATGATAAAGAAGCATCTAAAGTAGCTTTACTAGAAAACTTACAAAGAAAGAATTTAAATCCAATAGAAGAAGCAAGAACATATCAAAAAATATTAGAGTTAGATGAAATGACTCAAGAAGATCTAGCTAAAACTATGGGTAAATCACAATCTTCCGTAGCAAACAAACTTCGTCTATTACAATTATCTGATAGTGTTCAAGAAGCTTTATTAAAAGAACAGATATCAGAAAAACATGCTAGAACATTATTAAAACTAGATGATCCAAAAGAACAACAAGATATGTTAAAGAAAGTAATAGATAATAAAATGAGTGTTAGATTACTAGAAGAGGAAATAGGAAAAATGCAACCAAATAAAGAAGGTAATGAAGAAGGAAAAGTATTTGTCCCAGAAGAGCCAGAAGAAAAAGCTGGAATTGGGAACTTCATAAATACAGCTCCATTAGAACCAACAACAGAAATTAAAGAACCAGAAGATGATTATGGAAAAATAAAGATTATTTCTCCAGAAGGAACACCAACAGATGAAACAATACCAAATTATGCTGATGTTGATAAAGAAGAAGAAAATCCTCCAGAAGAGGAAAAGTCAGAAGAATCACAACCTGTAGTAGATATAGCTAAAGAAAAAGAGGAAACACAAGATATAAGTACAGGCTTTGATGATAAATCAAATTCTTCACTAGATAGTTTACTTAATATTCAAACACCAACACCATTAAAAGAAGAATCAGAAGACGAAGAAAGCAAACCATTTATTACTGCTGGTGAAGCCATAGTAAAGAATGAAGAAGAAGACACATCACCAGAAAAATCAACAGAAGATTATTTCAAAAACACAGACTTAATCAACATAAATTTACCATCTTCAGTCACAACTATATCTAATTCAGACACTTCAGTATCAGATACAATAAATGAATTGAATAATACTGAAAATGCTAATATCACAGGAGTAGAAGGAAAACAACAAATAAAAGAATTGATAGAAAAATTAAAATCACAAGGATTAAATATCTCACTAGATGAAATGGATTTTGAAAAAAATTATCAATTAATAATAAAGATAGAAAAACAGTAGAATAAATATTCTACTTTTTTTTCTAAATATGTTTAAAAAAAACCACTTATTTGATACAATATTAAATAGCAAATAGGTGGGGTGATCTTATGGGAAAGGTTATATCTTTAGTAAATCAAAAAGGTGGAGTAGGAAAGACAACGACAAGTATTAATCTTTCTGCATCACTAGCTGCATTAGGCAAAAAAGTTCTATTAATAGACTTAGATCCTCAAGGAAATGCTACTACAGGAGTAGGCATTAATAAAGGTGATATAGATAAAAGTATGTATGATGTTTTGATAGGACAATGTAACATTAATGAAGCTATAGTAAAAACAAAACATAATAATTTATCAGTAATACCAGCAACAATCAATCTAGCTGGAATAGATACAGAATATATAATTAAGTCTAAAGATGAAAACAATTTTTCAAAGAGTGAACAATTAAAAAAATATCTTGAACCAGAAATAGATAATTATGATTATATTATTATTGATTGTCCACCATCTTTAGGAGTAATAACAACCAATGCTCTAACTGCATCTAATTCAGTAATAATACCAGTACAATGTGAATTCTTTGCTCTAGAAGGAATAACACAATTATTAAGAACAATTATGTTAGCTCAACAAAATTTAAATCCTACTTTAAATATAGAAGGAGTTTTACTAACTATGTTAGATTCTCGTACTAATTTAGGAATTGAAGTAGTGGAAGAAATAAGAAAGTTCTTTAAAGAAAAAGTATATAATACTATTATTCCTAGATTAGTAAAACTAACAGAAGCTCCATCACACGGAGAACCAATAATAGCTTATGCTCCAAATTGTAGAGGAGCAGAAGCATATGTAAATTTAGCTAAGGAAGTGATTGCTAGAAATGGAAAATGAAAAAAGAGCATTAGGTAGAGGATTAGAAGAATTATTTAATAATGAGCCTCTAAATTATAATAAGGTAGAAGAAAAAATCTTAATAGAAACACCAAAAGAATCAATAGTAAAAATACCATTAAATGAATTACATGTTAATCCATATCAGCCACGTAAAGATTTTAATGAAGAAGCTTTAAATGAATTAGCAGCTTCAATTAAAGAACATGGGGTATTTCAACCTATAATTGTAAAGAAAAGTATAAAAGGTTATGAAATAATAGCTGGAGAAAGAAGAGTAAAAGCATCACGTATAGCAGGACTAAATGAAATACCAGCTATTGTTAGGAATTTTAATGATCAAGAAATGATGGAAATAGCTTTACTTGAGAATCTTCAAAGAGAAGACTTAAATGCTATCGAAGAAGCTACGGCTTATAAAAAGCTTCAAGATAATCTTCAATTAACTCAAGAAGAGTTAGCTAAAAGATTAGGTAAGAGTAGATCTCATATTACTAACATGTTAGGCCTATTAACATTACCAATAGATATTCAAAAAGACATTGAAGACAAAAAGATAAGTATGGCTCATGCTAGAGTACTAAGCAAATTAGAAAGTGAAGAACAACAGAGAGAACTAGCTAATAAAATAATTAATGATAAAGTTAGCGTTCATGAATTAGAAGATTTAACAACAAATAAAACATACGAAAAGAAACATAAAATTACTAAAAAAACATCAAATAACGAATATAAATATCTAGAAGAAAGTTTATGTGAAAAGTTAGGAACAAAAGTAAGAATAAAGAATAATAAATTAGAAATTAGTTTTGTTAATAATAATGATTTAAATAGATTATTAGAAATAATGAATATAAATGAGAGTGATATGTAATGGAAGAAATTCTAAATAGCAAATATATGATTTTAGGATTTAAAACTATTATTTATATCTTAATTGGAATAATTATCTATAACTTCTTTAAAGGAATAATTATTAAGATTATAAACAAAAGAGTTAAAAATAAAAAAGAAAATCCTAAAATAACGACAATAAGATCAATGATATTAAATATTATAAAGTATGTAATATTAATTATTATCTTATTAGCTATTCTAGCAAACTGGGGAGTTAATGTTACTTCACTAGTAGCCGGATTAGGAGTAACAGGAGCTATTATAGGTTTAGCTTTTCAAGATTTAGCTAAAGATATTATAGCTGGAGTTTCAATTATTGCAGAAGACCAATATGAAGTAGGAGATACTATTCAAATAGATGACTTCATTGGAACAGTAACTGCAGTAGGATTAAAAACAACAAAGATAAGAAATTATGCTGGAGCCACATATATAGTAGCTAATCATAGTATAACTAAGTTAATAAATTATTCTCTAAATGATACTTTAGCTGTTATTGATGTATCAACACCATATGAAGAAGATTCAGAAAAGATAGAAAAAGTATTAAATAAAATGAAAGAAGAATTAACTGATATTCCTAATGCTACTGGAAGCTTAGATATATTAGGTATAAATGAATTAGCTGACTCAGCTGTAGTATATAGAATAGTAGTACCAGTAAAACCAGCTAAACACTTTGAAACAGAAAGATATTTAAGAAAGCAAATAAGAACATATTTTAAAGAAAACAAAATAAATATACCTTATAATCAAATTGAGGTGCACAATGGAAAATAATTTAAAGTATGATATAGGTACAAAAGTAATAATGAAAAAACAACATCCATGTGGAACTAATTTATGGGAAATAGTTAGAGTAGGTGCTGATATAAAAATAAAATGTGTTAATTGTGGTAGAACAGTATTACTACCCAGAATAGAATTTAACAAAAAAGTAAAAAGAATAGTGGGAGAAGAATAATATGGACAAAAAGAAATTAAAATTAAAAAAATTCTATTTCCATCCAGTAACTGTATTTATGTTTTTGACTATTTTTATAGTTATTTTAAGCGGAATAGCATCGCTATTTGAAATGCAGGCCACTTATAAAAGTATAAATACTAACACTAATGAACTAGAACCAACATTAATAGCAATTGAAAATTTATGTTCTGTAAAAGGAATTAAGTTTATATTTTCCAATGCAATGACTAACTTCTTAAGTTTTGCGCCCTTAGGAACATTATTAGTATCATTAATAGGATTAGCTATAGCTGAAGGTTCTGGTTTAATAGAAACTTTTTCAAAGAAATATATTAAGAAAATGCCTAACTGGTTATTAACATTCTTGGTTATCTTTATAGCTATAATGTCATCGTTAATAAATGAAGTTGGTTATACTATTTTAATACCACTAGTCGCATTGATATATTTCATTAATGGACGTAACCCAATACTAGGTATCGTAACTACATTCTGTGGAGTAGCTTTTGGTTATGGTATATCTATCTTTGTAGGATCAACAGATATAGCTCTACGAGATTATACAGAAAATGCTGCTAGGTTAATAGATTCTAACTACCACGTAGCTTTATCTTCAAACTTAATATTTATAGTTATTTCTACCATTATTATTTCTATTATAGGTACAATAATAATAGAGAAAATAATGGTTGATAAAATAGGTCATTATAAAAGAGAAGAAGATGAATCAAAAACAGAACAATATCGTGTTATTAATTACGAAGAAGAAGAACAAAAGAAATTGGAACGTGAAAAGAATGAAAAGAGAGGCTTAAGACATGCTTTAATTGTAAGTATATTATTACTATTACTATACATATATTCACTTATCCCAGGATTGCCTTCTTCTGGTATGTTACTTGATTCAAATGCTAAAGCTTATGTAGACCAAATCTTTGGAGACAAAGCTTATTTCCAACAGAGCTTTACTTATATGGTTGCTATATACTTTATCTTAACTGGTATAGCTTATGGTATAGGTTCTAGAAATATAAAAAGTGATAAAGAATTATGGAATAATGCTTCTGATAAATTTAAAAATATTGGTGGCTTAATACTATTAATGTTTATCTTTAGTCAATTCATAGCTGTATATAAAGAAAGTAATTTTGGTATGGTACTAAATACATACCTAGCAAATCTTTTAGAGCAATTAAACATAAGTGGAATAGTTTTAATTATTGTAGCAATGCTATTTATAGCTATAGGAAATATTTTTTATACAGGAGCTGCTTCTAAATGGATGATATTTTCACCAATTGTAGTACCAATGTTTATGCAATCTAATATAACTCCAGAATTTGCTCAAGCGGTAATGAGAAGTAGTATGTCTATGACTAATGGAGTAACGCCATTCTTAGCTTCATTTGTTATATATATAGGATATTTAAATGTTTATAACTTAAATAAAAATAAGCCATATACACTTAGAGAGTCATTAAAATTAGTGACGCCATACTTCCTATTAATATCAGTAGCTTGGATATTACTAATAATAGGATGGTACTTAGTAGGTGCTCCATTAGGAGCTGGAGCACTACCAACTCTATAAACAAGTAGGAATATTATTTATTCCTATTTTTTTGTGCTATAATATAGGCAGAAAAGAGGTATATTATGAGTTTAACAGCTGGAATTGTAGGATTACCTAACGTCGGTAAATCCACATTATTTAATGCAATAACTAATCAAAAGATTTTAGCCGAGAATTATCCATTCGCAACTATAGAAGCAAATGTAGGAGTTGTAACAGTCAATGATGAAAGAATGAATAAGCTAAAAGATATGTATAATCCAAAGAGATTTATACCTACAGCCTATGAGTTTACCGATATAGCAGGCTTAGTAAAAGGTGCATCAAAAGGAGAAGGATTAGGTAATAAATTCTTATCACATATCAGAGAAACAGATGCAATCGTACAAGTAGTAAGATGTTTTGATAACAGTAAAATAATCCATGTAGATGGAACTATTGATCCAATAAGAGATATTGAAACAATAAACCTAGAATTAGAAATAGCAGATCTAGAAGTTATTAATAATAGATTAGAAAAAGTAGGTAAAAAAGCAAGAACTACAAAAAACAAAGATGATTTATTAGAACTAGATACTCTAGATAAAGCTAAAGAAGCTCTAGAAAAAGAAATACCATTAAGATTAGTAGACTTCAATGAAGATGAATTACTAGCTATGAAAGCTTTTAGTTTTCTAACATTAAAACCAACTATATATGTTGCTAATATAAGTGAAGATGATATAGATAAAGAAGATAATGAATATGTTAAAAAAGTAGAAGAATATGCTAAAAAAGATGGCTCTCAAGTAGTAAAACTATGTGCTAAAGTAGAAGAAGACCTATCTGAACTAGAAGGAGCAGATAAAGCTGAAATGTTAGAAGCATTAGGTTTAGAAGCATCAGGTCTAGATAAATTAATTCAAGCTACTTATAAAATCTTAGGTTTAAGAACATTCTTCACAGTAGGTCCAGATGAAGTAAGAGCATGGACTTTTAAAGAGGGAATGAATGCTAAGAAATGTGCTGGTATTATTCATACAGACTTTGAAAAAGGCTTTATTAGAGCAGAAGTAATCTCATATGATGATTTAATAGAATTAGGTAGTGAATTAAAAGTAAGAGAAGCAGGAAAAGTAAGACTAGAAGGAAAAGATTACTTAATGCAAGATGGTGATATTTGTCACTTTAGGTTTAATGTATAATGAAGAGTCAAATTAAAATATTTGAAACAGGAAAAGATATAGGTATTATGTCTTCAAAAATTAATTTTTATAAAAAAGATACTTCTCAAAAAGAAAGAGAAGCTCTTTTTCATGAAACAAGATTAAAATTAGGAAAAAAATATAACTTTAATGGTAATCATATACTAAGAGCTAATCAAAAAAGTCCAACTAATAAATTAAATTATAAAGATGGTAAATATGTCTTAATAACAGAAAAGTATATGCATAAAGATGATTACTACTTAGAAGATATTCAAACAGATATCTTAATAATATCCAATAAGCATAAAAAAGTAACTATTGGTAATCCTCAAGCAGACTGTCCTATAGTTATATGTGAAGATAGAAAAAAAGGCTATACTGCGCTAGCTCATTGTGGAGCTAGTTATATAGATAGAAAACTACCCATAGATATCATAAAAGCTATGAAGGATTGTTGTAATAGTAATATAGATGATCTATATATCTATATCGGAACATGTATAAGTAAAGATAATTATATATATGATACTTATCCTAAGTGGGCTACTAATATAGATGTATGGAAAAGATTTATAGTAAATAAACAAGATGGCTATCATATAAATATGTTAGGAGCTATCAAGAAGCAATTAAAATATATAGGTATAAAACATATAAGATACTCTAAAAAAGATACCTATACAGATGATAAATACTATTCACATGTTGCAGCACACCAAGGTAACAAAAATAAATTAGGTCAAAACTTTGTAGGATTTTATTATAAGTAACTAGACAAAAAAATATAAATTTGTTATAATACTCACGAGTATTAAGTTACTCCTTGCTGCAATTGCAGCCGAATAGTCCAGAGGGAGGTGTACTATGAACAAATATGAAATTACATTTATTGTAAAACCTGACTTAGAAGAAGCACAAATTACTAAGACAGCAGATGATTTAAAGAAAATGCTAAAGAGTGCTAAAGCAAAGCTTGTTTCTGAAAAAGCAGATGGTCAAAAAGAACTAGCTTATGAAATTAAAAAGTATAGTACAGGTTATTACTTCTTATTAGTTGTAGAAGCTGATAAAGAAACAATAGCTGAATTTGATCGTATTGCAAGAATAAATGAAAATCTACTTCGTCATTTAGTTGTAAAAGTAGAAGATTAAAGAGGTATTATTATGAACAAAGTAGTATTAATTGGAAGATTAACAAGAGATCCCGAATTAAGATATACATCAGGAACAAATGCACCAGTATGCAATTTCACAATTGCTGTCGATAGGCCTTTCAATTCTAATGGAGGAGAAAGAGGAGCAGATTTTATACCAGTAGTAGTTTGGAATAAACAAGCTGAAAATGTTAAAAACTATTTAACTAAAGGCTCACAAGCTGCTGTAGAAGGAAGAATTCAAGTTAGAAACTATGATGATAATAATGGACAAAAACGTTATGTCACTGAAATAATAGCTAACTCTGTTGAATTTCTAGGTACAAAGTCATCAAATAATGTAGCTCCATCAAATGGAGAAGCAGCACCAAGTGCTGAACCAACTCCATATGACTTCAAAGAAGAAAAAGAGCCAGAAGGAACAAATGTTGATGATAATCCATTTGCTGATTTCGGACAAAACATTGAAATCAGTGATGATGAACTACCATTCTAAAAGGAGGTTATACAAAAGTGGCAGAATTTAATCGTAGAAGAAAAAAGGTTTGCCAATTATGTGCTGGAAAAACTGTAGATTATAAAGATCCTGAATCTTTAAAGAAATATATTAATGAAAGAGGAAGAATAGTTCCTAGAAGAGTAACTGGCACATGTGCTCGTCACCAAAGAGTTATCGCAAGAGAAATAAAAAGAGCAAGAGCAATCGCTGTTTTACCATATACTAAGTAGTAAATAATTACTACTTTTTATTTGCCTAAAAGTTGCATAAGTTACTATAACATAGTAAAATATTAGTAGATTTTATTAAGTACACAGGAGGAATAAATGGGAATAAAAAAAGATAAGAAAGAATTATTTTCTAGAATAAGAAAAGCTAATACTATATTTTTAATGGCACATGATAATCTAGACTTAGATGCTTTAGGTAGTATCATCGGTTTATATGTAATATGTCAAAAGAAAAGAAAGAAGTGTTACATAATAATTGATGAAAAAAGTCATGAAGATGGTGTTAATAAAGTCTTAAAAGAATTAACAGGCTGTCTAGACATTATAAAGAGCTCTGAAATAGAAGAAAAAATGCATCCAAGACAAAATAAGAATTTACTAATAATCTTAGACGTTAATAAAGAAGAAATTGTTCAAAGTAAAAAAGCTTTAGAATTAATTGATAATAAAGTAATATTAGATCATCATAATACTGGCAAAACAACTATCAAAGATGCTTATAAAATAATAGATGAAGATGTTTCAAGTACATGTGAAATGATTAGTAATATGGTAGAAGCTTATGATATAGAATTAGATCCATACTACGCTACTGTATTATTAGCTGGTATAGTTTTAGATACAAACAATTTCACATTAAAGACATCATCTAATACCTATTATTCTGCTTATTATTTATCCTGTTTAGGAGCAAGTGCTCAAAAAGTACAATATTTATTAAAACAAAATATCGAAGAATATACTAAGAGAGAAAAGATGTTATCAGATATTGAAACAGTTAAAAATAAAATAGCTATTACCAAATCAAATCCACATACAATAAATAGAAGAGAAGATTTAGCTAAAGTAGCTGATACATTATTATTCTTCAACAATATAGAAGCATCATTTGTAGTAGGTCGTATATCTAAAAATGAAATAGGTATAAGTGCTAGATCATTAGGAGATTATGACATAAACAAAGTATTAAATGAATTTAAAGGTGGTGGAGATGACTTTCATGGAGCTGCAACTGTAGAAGGAACAGTAATCAGTCCAGTCATAACTAAACTAAAGAAAATATTAGAGGAGGATGAAGACTAATGGAAGTTATTTTTATAAAAGATTTACGTGGTCAAGGAAAAGTAGGAGATATAAAGAACGTAAAAGACGGTTATGCAGAAAATTTTCTTATTAAAAATGGCTACGCTGTAATTAAAAATAACGAAACATTAAAACAACTAGAAAAAGAGAAAAAAGCAAAGGACGCTGAAAAAGCTGAAGAAGAAAAAGAAGCAGAAGAATTAAAAAAACTAATAGACAAAGAAGTTTTAGAATTTAAAGTAAAAACAGGAGCTGGAGATAAAGTCTTTGGCAGTGTAAGTACAAAGCAAATAAAAGATGAACTAGATAAAAAGAATATTAAGGTTTCTAAAAACATGATTAAATTAGATAGTTCTATTTCAACATTAGGTTTCCATAATGTAGAAATAGAAATGTATCCAAAGATAATCGCAACAGTAAAAGTACACATAATAAAATAGAGGTGATATTATGCCATTAAGAACTCTTCCAAATAATATAGAAGCAGAAGAATCAGTATTAGGAGCTTGTTTCCTATCAAAATATGCTTTAGAAAAAGCTAGTGAATCATTAACTCCTGATTCTTTTTATAATGATAAAAATAGCAAAATATTCTCTACTTTCTTAGATTTATTGGAAGAAGGAACCCCTCTAGACTTAACAACAGTAACATCAAAATTAAAGAAGAAGAAACAACTAACAGAAGTAGGTGGAGTAGAATACTTAACCGAAGTATTAAACTTTGTACCTACAGCATCAAATATAGATTACTACATAAAGACAGTAGAAGATTCATCTATCTTAAGAAATCTTATCAAAACAGCTGAAGAAATAGCTAGTGATGGTTATACTACAGAAGAATCTTTAAATGAAGTGTTAGACTCATCAGAAAAGAAAATATTAAATATAATTAAAAATAGAAAATCTAGTGAATTTCAATCTATTAAAGATGTCTTAGTAAGAACAGAAAACAATCTAGAACTATTAGCTGAGAACAAGAATGAAGTAACAGGACTATCAACAGGTTGGTATGCACTAGATAAAGTTACAACAGGATTGCATGATGGTGAATTTATAATAATAGCTGCTCGTCCTGGTATGGGTAAAACAGCTTTTGCTCTAAACTTAGCTACTCATGTTGCTATGACTCAAGAAAAGTCAGTAGCTATATTCAATATGGAAATGCCAGCAGAAATGCTTGCTACAAGAATTATTTCTTCTCTTGGTCAAATAGAAACATATAAACTACGTACGGGATCTTTATTAAATGAAGATTGGAAAAGAGTAAACGAAGCTATATCTCAGTTATCCGCAACTAATATGGTTATTGATGATACAGCAGGTATAACAATAGGAGATATAAGAGCTAAATGTCGTCGCCTAGCTTCATCTGAACAAGGTCTAGCTCTAGTAGTTGTCGACTATCTACAATTAATATCAGGTGGTAAAAACTATGGTTCTAATAGACAACAAGAAGTATCAGATATATCTAGAAGTCTAAAGACTCTAGCTCTAGAATTAAATGTCCCAATAATAGCTCTATCTCAATTATCTCGTAGTGTAGAAGCTCGTGAAGATAAACACCCATTAATGAGTGATTTACGTGAATCAGGTTCTATTGAACAAGATGCTGATATAGTTGCTTTCCTATATAGAGAAGATTACTATAATAAAGACTTAAAAGAAGATAACAGTATAACAGAATTAATGATAGGTAAACATCGTAATGGACCAACAGCTAATATAGAATTACTATTTAAGAAACCAACATCAACATTCTTAAATATGAAAAAAGAGATTAAAAAGGAGGAATAATAGTGAAAAAACTAAGTACAATTCTATTATTATTAATAATATTACTACCTGTATTAGGATTTACTAGTTCTAATAAACCTCAATCTTTGTATAGAGTATATTTAAAAGGAGAATCATTAGGTTTAATTAAATCAAAGAAAGCTCTAAATAAATATATTGATAAAAAACAAGAAATAGTAAAAGAAAAATACAATGTAAAAAAAGTATATGCTCCAAGTAATTTAAAAATAGTAAAAGAAATAACATATAGTAATAATATTCTAAGTACTAAAGAAATTTATAATAAAATAAAAGATAGATCTCCATTTACTATTAATGGATATGTAGTAAAAATATCAAGTACTAAGAATAATGACAAGAAAAAAACAGAAAAAACTAAGAAACAAAGTTTATATGTCATAAAAAAAGAAACATTTACTAAATCTGCAGAGAATACTGCGAAATCATTC
>CAZALI010000015.1:0-30031 GCA_964486215.1 uncultured Muribaculaceae bacterium | reverse complement strand
ATATGCTTATTTTTGTGTGTGTAATGTTTATTTTGATACTACTATGTTAGATGTTTATTATGTACTTACTAATCATAAAGAAGATGAGATGGTAGTAGGTGCTCGTGAGGATGTAGAAGAAGATTTAAGTAAGAAAAATCAAGCAGATTTTGTTTTATGGTTTACTACTAGTAAATTTAAGCATCATGAGTTACTTTGGGATTCTCCTTGGGGTAAAGGTTATCCTGGATGGCATATTGAATGTAGTGGTATTTCAATTAAATATTTAGGTGAAAGACTTGATATACATGGTGGTGGAGTTGATAATATATTTCCACATCATACAAATGAGATTGCCCAGAGTGAAGCTTATTTAGGACATAAATGGTGCAATTATTGGTTCCATAACGAACACTTATTAGATGAGTCTGGGAAGATGAGTAAATCTAATGGAGCTATTTTAACTGTTTCTAAACTAAAGGAAGATGGTTATGATCCAATTGCTTATCGTTTTATGTGTCTAAATTCTCATTATAGAAAACAATTATTATTCACATATGATAACTTAAAACAAGCTCAAGATACTCTTAATAAATTAAGAAGTAGAATTAATTCTTTGAGTAATGTTGGAGAACTTAATACTCAGTTAATGGATAATTATAGAAATAAATATAAGTCAGCTTTAGAAGATGACTTAAATACAGCCAATGCTTTAACTGTAATATATGAAGTATTAAAAGATGGAGGATTATCTGATAAGTCTAAAGAAGAATTGATTAAGGAATTTGATACAGTATTATCTTTAGATTTATTTAAGGTTAATGAATTTTCTGTAGATGAAAAAATGATTTCAGAAAAGATAGATGAGAGAAGAATTGCGAAAGAGAATAAGGATTATGCAAAAGCAGATGAGATTAGAGATGAACTTCTAAAGATGGGCATTAAGTTAATTGATACTAAAGATGGAACTAGTTATGAGGTCATTAGTTAATGGATGTTCGTGAAGTAAATGTATTAGTACTTGCCTATCTAGGTGATACTATATATGAAAATTATGTTAGAAAGCATTTAATTAATTCTGGTATAGGAAATGTTGATTCTTTACAGAAGAAGGCTGTTGATTATGTTAGTGCTAAGGCACAATGCAAATTTGTTAAAGATATGATAGATAATAATTTCTTTAGTGAAGAAGAATTATCTATTATTATGAGAGCTCGTAATAATACTAATAATTCTCATCCTAAAAATTGTGATGTAGTTACTTATAAATATGCAACTGGATTGGAAGCTTTAATTGGTTATTTAAATTTAAAAAATAATAATAAAAGAATAGCTGAAATAATGAATTATATTTTGGAGTGATTTTATGTTGATTTATGGACTTAATACTTGTTTAGAAGTTTTTAAGAAGAATATTAAAGTTGATAAAGTGTTTTTACAAGATAATTTTAATGATAAAGAAATAATGAGTTATATACAAAATGGAAAATATACTTATAAGAGTATGCCAAAAGATAAAATGACTAGTTTGGTAAATGGAGTACACCAAGGTATAATTGTTTCTGTTCCTGAATATCAGTATAGTGCTTTGGATACTATTTGGGGAGAAAACAAAATAGTAGTTATGTTAGATCATATTGAAGATCCCCATAATTTTGGAGCAATAATCAGAACTTGTGAGGCAGCAGGAGTTGATGCGGTTATAATTCCCAATAAAAGAAGTGTTACTGTTAATAGTACAGTTGCGAAGACAAGTGTTGGGACAATATATGATATTGATATTATCCAAGTTAGTAATTTAGTAAATACTATTAAAGTTATGAAAGAACATAATTATTTGTTTGTTGGTACATCTCTTGATAGTAATTTAGATTACAGGAAAGTTGATTATACTGGTAATATTTGTTTAATTGTAGGAAATGAAGGCGAAGGAATAACAAATTTGGTAGCTAAAAACTGTGACTATGTTACAAAAATACCAATGTATGGTCATACAAATAGCTTAAATGCTAGCGTAGCTACTGGAATTATGATTTATGAAATAGTCAGGAATAGAAAGTAGGTATATGGAATATAAGACAAATGATAATGAACTTATTTATATGATTCGTGAAAGTGACGAAGCTTATTTTAAAACTTTAGCTTATAAGTATAAACCTATTATATATAGCATAATAAAGGACTATTATAGTTCTTTTATTAAACTTGGTTTAGATTTAGATGACTTAATACAGGAATGTAATATAGCTTTATATTCTGCATGTAAAAGTTTTAATACTCTTCGCAATGTTAAATTTTATACATATGCAAGTATATGTATTAGAAATCATATGAAAGTATGCTATCGTAATATGAGTACTAAAAAATATATGCTTTTAAATAATGCTTTATCTATAGATGATGTAGACTATAATGAAAATTTTTATGATTTGAACGTTGATGAGTTTGAAAATGATTTCGTTAAATTAAAGAATTTATTTGATGATAAATGCAGTAGCGTATTTGAATTAAGATATAATGGATTTTCTTATAAAGAAATAAGTACTTTATTAGATATTCCTATTAGTACTGTAGATGGTAGAATGTGTAAAATTAGGACAATACTTAGGAAATAACTTGTCTTTTTTTTTACACTAATTTATATTTATAATAGGATGGTGGTTTGATGGACAATCCTAGTATGAAATTAAATGAATTATTAGACCAATATCAGAATATAGAAGATGATAGAGAAAAGGTTAAACAACAGAGAAATGTTATTTTGTGTATTGATCAAGCTCTTCGTGAAGTACATGATAGTGGATATATTGTTGATTCTTTTGATCCGCGTGATATTACTATTTATCCTCATAAAGTGGTTTTTGAGTCTATGAGTCAGATGAATGGTAATGATGAACTTATGATTAAGAAAAACATTATGGATTCAGCTTTATTATCAATTAGAATTTATTTAAACTATTTTGATGATATGGAAGAGATGCATAATGCTGTTGATAAATTATTTTCTCGTAGTGAAGAATTGTTAGGTGAGAGTGCATGAAGAATGTTACAGAGCGAATTAATAAATTGGAAGAACGTTTAGTTTCTGATACCAAATTGAGTGAAAAAGAGAAGTTGGAGTTAGCAACTTTAATAGATGAAGCTAAAAATAGTATAGATAAAGTTAATACTCATAATGAGTATTTAACTCATAATTTTGAAAAAATGTCTTTTTCTGTACCAGAAGATGATCTTAGATATTATAAAGGTGTACTTGTAAATAATTTAAAAGTGTATTTAGGTGAATTCGATGAAGAAAGAAGAAAGAGAGATATAGCTAAATTAAAAGAATATGCTTACATTCCTATTTACTCATTTGGGTTAATAATAACTATTATGGGAGTTATGACGTGTATTTTTGCTATTTTATATGGAATTTTAATTAAATAATTGACATTTCTATGTGTTTGTGGTACTTTACAGTTGTAAGCACTTGGAAGTGTTTTTTATTTGAAAAAAAATAGGAGATGCAAAATTATGGCTAAAGCAAAAAAGACTAATTCTAAAAAGAAGACTACTACTAAGAAAAATAGTAGTAAAAAGACAGTAAAAGTTGTAGAAGAAGTAAAAGAAGATAATAAGAAAGAAAATGTTAAGAAGGAGAAAAAAGTAACTCCTAAGAAGGTTGAAAAGAAAGAAGAGAATAAGAAAAGTTTATGGATTAAGTTCAGAATCTTTTGTCATGGAGTTATGACGGAGACTAAGAAAATACATTGGCCTAGTAAAGCAAATGTATTCAAATACAGTGTTGTTACTGTTGTGTTTGTTGTATTTTTAGCACTTTTCTTTTATCTAATTGATGTTATTTTTGCAGCAGTACAAGCATTATTTAAGTAGGAGACTATTATGGAAGAGAAGAAAGAGTGGTATGTTGTTAATACATATTCTGGACATGAGAATAAAGTAAAAGAAAATCTTGAAATGAGAGCCGAATCTATGGGAATGCAAGATAACATTTTTAGAATTATTGTTCCAGAAGAAACCATTGTTGAAGAAAAGAATGGTGAAAAGAAAGAAAAAGTTAAGAAGTTATTTCCTGGATACATTTTAGTAGAAATGGTAATGACTGATGAAGCATGGTATGTAGTTAGAAATACTCAAGGTGTTACTGGATTTATTGGATCTAGTGGTAAAGGAGCTAAACCAACTCCATTACAACCTTATGAAGTTGAACATATTTTAGATACTATGGGATTAAATAAGATTAATGTTGAAACAGAATTAGAGGTTGGCATTAAAGTTAAAGTCGTTGGTGGACCATTCAATGGTATGTTTGGTACTGTTGATGAAGTTGATTTAGACAACAACGTCGTTACACTTACAATAGACTTATTTGGTCAAGATACTCAAGTTGAAGTTCAACCAAATCAAATTCAAAAAGCTTAAATGTTGCTAATATTTAAGTTTTGTGTTATTATTTAATGGCTATATTTTGTTGATATAGATTAAGTGGGAGGCAGTAGACGCGATTTTAAGCGGGAATCAAGCTATTATGACCACTCGCGAAAATAAAACTAGGAGGTGTTTTTCGTGGCAAAAGAATTAGTAAAGAAAATAAAGTTACAAATTGATGCTGGTAAAGCAACAGCTGCTCCTCCAGTTGGAACTGTATTAGGTCCAGTTGGAATTAATTTAGGAGAGTTTTGTTCTAAGTTCAATGATGAAACTAAAGACAAGATGGGTGACGTTCTACCAGTAGAAATTTCTGTTTACTCAGATAAAAGTTTTGACTTTATTGTTAAGACTCCACCTACACCATTTTTATTAAAGAAATATGCACATATTAATAAAGGTAGTGGAAAAGGTGCTAACGAAACAGTTGCTACAATAAGTCAAGAGCAACTAAAAGAAATTGCTGAAATTAAATTACCAGATTTAAATGCTTATGATATTGATGCTGCTATGAAGATAGTTGCTGGAACTGCTAAAAACATGGGCATTAAAATTGCTGGTGAATAATTCATATAGGTAATACCTACGTGGAAGGAATAATCCGCTTAAACCACATAAGGAGGAAGAAAGATGAAAAAGAGAAGTAAGAAGTATACTGAATCTGTTAAAAAGTTAGAAAAAGGAAAAGTATATTCTAAAGAAGAAGCTGTAAAGCTAGTAAAAGAAACTTCTATTAGTTCTTTTGATGGATCTGTAGATGTAGCAGTAAGATTAAATCTTGATACTAAGAAAGCAGATCAACAATTAAGAGGTGCTTTAGTTTTACCTAAGGGAACTGGTAAGAGTCAAAAAGTATTAGTAATTGCTGTTGGACCAAAAGCTGAAGAAGCTAAAGCTGCTGGTGCTGACTATGTTGGAGATAACGATATGTTAGAAAAAATCGAAAAAGAAAACTGGTTCGATTTTGATACTATTATTGCTACTCCAGATATGATGCCTAGATTAGGTAAGATTGGTAAAGTTTTAGGTCCTAAAGGATTAATGCCAAATCCTAAGACTGGAACAGTTACTATGGATGTTGCTAAAGCAGTAGAAGAAGTTAAAGCAGGAAAAGTTGAATATAAGACAGATACTTTTGGTATTGTTCATGCTGTTATAGGTAAGGTTTCATTTAAGGAAGAAGATTTACTTGAAAACTTAAATGCTTTCGTTGGACAATTACTACGTATTAAGCCAGCTAGTGTTAAAGGTGAGTATGTTAAGAGTATTTCTATTAGTTCAACTATGGGTCCTGGAATAAAAGTTGAAAATAATTTTGACAATTAATTAATTATTAGTTATAATAATTGCAGTTTATGAGTGCCAAAGACAGTAGGTATTTAAATCCTACCGAGGACTTACTTAATAAGTTTCTATCCTTAGGCACATGTCTAAGGATTTTTTATTGGTATTCTTAAGGAGGTGTTTTATGGCAAATTCTAAGATTTTGGAACAAAAGCAAGGTATAATTGATGAGATAAAAGATAAAGTAAATAATGCTAATGCTATTGTCTTATTCGATTATCACGGAATTACAGATGCTGAAATCAAAGAGCTTAGAGTTAAGTTGAGAGAAGCTGGTGCTGATTATAAAGTTTATAAGAACACTTTAATGAGTAGAGCATTTGATGACTTAAAGATTGATTTTAAAGATCAATTAGTTGGACCTAGTGCTTTAGCTTATAGTGAAGATCAAATTGCACCAATTAAAGTTCTATCAGATTTTAGTAAAGATCATCCTAATTTAGTATTAAAAGTTGGAATGGTTGATGGAGATATTGCTGATAGTGCAAAGCTTGCAGAATATGCTAAGATACCATCAAGAGAAGGATTACTTACTATGCTTGCTGGTGGTATGATTGGTATTGTTAGAGACTTATCAATTTGTTTAGACTTATATAGTCAACAAAAAGAAGAAAATTAATATAATATAAGGAGGAAATAAAAATGGCTAAATTAACTAAAGAAGATTTTATCAACAGTTTAAAAGAAATGAGTCTATTAGAAATTAAAGAATTAGTAGACGCTATGAAGGAAGAATTTGGAGTTGATCCAAGTGCTGTAGCTGCTGCTCCAGTTGCTGGTGCTGCTAGTGAGGGAGATGCTGCTCCAAGTACTGTTACAGTTTCTATCGCTGATGGTGGAGCTGCAAAAGTTCAAGTTATTAAATTAGTAAAAGATATTACTGGTTTAGGATTAAAGGAATCTAAAGATATTGTTGATAATAAAGGTGTAGTTAAAGAAAATATTCCATCTGCTGAAGCTGATGAAATTAAAGCTAAGCTTGAAGAAGCTGGAGCTGAAGTAGAAGTTAAGTAAATTTAACTTCTTTTTTTGTAAAAAATGTGAAAAAACATTTGACAATGTATGTAAAATAGTGTATTATACTTTCGTGAAAGGGAGAAAACTAAGTTAAATTATATGTTTTCTCCTTCTTTTTTTTCTGTAAAGGAGATATATGGGACAATACTTCACTAATCAAAATTTACAGAGTAATATCAAAAAAATCGATTGCTTTGTTAGAAATCAAAAATTTAGTTTTAGTACTGATAATGGTGTTTTTTCTAAGAACGGTATGGATTTTGGCAGTAGACTTCTAATGGATGTCATCCCACTAGAGGAAGTTGGAGGCAAAATTCTTGATTTGGGATGTGGCTATGGAGTACTAGGAATTATAATTAATAAGCTTACTGGAGCTAGTGTTGATATGGTTGATGTGAATTTAAGAGCACTTCATTTAACTGAGATGAATGTCAGTCTTAATAAAGCATCTAATATTCGCGTTTTTGAAAGTAATGTTTATGAAAATATTGATTCTAAATACGATAGCATTATTACCAATCCGCCTATTCGGGCTGGAAATGATGTAGTTTATGATATGTTGTTTAATGCACCTAAACATTTAAATAAGAATGGAAAGCTCTTCTTTGTAGTCAGGAAGCAGCAGGGTGCTGAGACAATTATCAAGAAACTTAGTGATGTATCATCTGTAGAAATACTTGCGAAGAAAAAAGGCTATTTTGTAGTGAAATGTATGTGGGGTGAAAATTAGTGTCATATAAAGTTGTTAAATATGGTGATTTTAGAAAAAGAAGAAACTATTCTAGTATTAGAAACACTTATGAGTTAAAAGATTTATTAGAAATCCAAAAGAGCAGTTATGACTGGTTTATTAATCAAGGTATTAAAGAAGTTTTTACTGATTTGTTCCCAGTAGAAAACTTTTCTGGTACATTATCACTTGAATTTGGTGATTATCATCTTGATGAACCAAAATATTCTATAAAGGAAAGTAAGGATAGAGAGACTACATATTCTGCACCTTTAAGAGTTAATGTTAGATTATTCAATCGTGAATCTGGAGAAGTAAAAGAACAAGAAATATTCTTAGGTGATATGCCTATAATGACTGATAGTGCAACATTTATTGTTAACGGAGCAGAGAGAGTTATAGTATCACAATTAGTTAGATCTCCTAGCGTATACTATAATCGTGAGATTGATAAGAATGGTAGAGAATTAATTACTTCTCAAATCATTCCAACTCGTGGTACATGGTTAGAGTATGAAACAGATGCTAGAGATGTTATATACGTAAGAATTGATAGAACAAGAAAAGTTCCATTAACTACACTTTTACGTGCTTTTGGTTTGTCTAATGATAAAGATATAATCGATTTATTTGGTGAAGATGACTACATTAAGAATACTATAGAAAAAGATAATACTAAGAATACTGATGAAGCTTTAATTGAAATTTATGAAAAGTTAAGACCAGGAGAACCTGCTACTCTAGATTCTTCAAAGAACCAAATTATTACTCATTTCTTTGATGAATTTAGATATGATTTAGCTAAAGTAGGTAGATATAAGTATAATAAGAAGCTTAATATTACTGATAGATTATTAGGTCAAACTTTAGCTGAAAGTATTAAGGTTAAAGGTAAAGTTAAGTACGAAAAAGGTACTAAGATAACTAAGGAAATTTATGATGATATAGTTAAATTATTTGAAGATGGTTATAGTTTGCAAGAAACTAAAGCTAATTTAGAGTTAGATACTTATAATCAAGTTCAAACTATTAAGATAGTTGATCCTCTTGATAGTAAGAAGAAACTAGTAGTTATTGGTAATGATCAAAATATTGATGTTAAGAGATTAACTATTAGTGATGTTTATGCTGCTACTTCATATTATTTAAATATATTACATGGTGTTGGTCACTATGATGAAATTGACCATTTAGGAAACAGAAGAATTCGTCAAGTTGGTGAACTTCTTCAAAATCAATTTAGAATTGGTGTTGCTAGAATGGAAAGAGTTATTCGTGAGAGAATGACTACTCAAGAAATGGATGAAGTTACTCCAAAGACTTTAATTAATATTAGACCAGTTACAGCTGCTATGAAAGAATTCTTTGGTAGTTCTCAATTATCTCAATTTATGGACCAAACTAACCCAATTGCAGAATTAACTAATAAACGTAGATTATCTGCTTTAGGACCAGGTGGACTTTCTCGTGAGAGAACCGGTGTAGAAGTACGTGATGTTAATACTTCTCACTATGGTAGAATTTGTCCGATTGAGTCACCAGAAGGACCTAACGTTGGACTTATTACTACTTTAGCTAGTTATGCTAAAGTTAATGATTATGGATTTATTATGAGTCCATATAGAAAAGTAGAAAAAGGTCATATTACTGATGATGTTCAATATATAACTGCTGATGAAGAAGAAAATTATGTTATTTCACAAGCAATTGTTGGTACTAATGAGAATAATGATATTATTGATAAAACTGTTAGTGCTAGATATAGAGGAGAAAACATTTTAGCTAAACCTGAAGATGTTGACTATATTGATGTTTCTCCACAACAAGTTGTTTCTATTACAACAAGTTGTATTCCATTCTTGGAGCATGATGATGCTCACCGTGCTTTGATGGGTGCAAACATGCAAAGACAAGCAATGCCTTTAGTTAAAACTGAAGCTCCAATCGTTGGTACTGGTGTTGAATACATTGCTGCTAAAGATAGTGGAGTTGAAGTTATTTCTAAAGTAGATGGTGTTGTTAGTTATGTAGATGCTAAGAAGGTTGTTGTTACTACTAAAGATGGTGATGTTGAATATACATTATCTAACTTTGAATTAGCTAACTCTGGAATTTGTTTCCATCAAAGACCAATTGTTCAAGTTGGAGATAAAGTTAAAAAGAATAAGACTGTATTAGCTGATGGTAACTCTACTGATCATGGAGAGTTAGCACTTGGTAAGAATATGACAGTAGCATTTATGACTTATCAAGGTTATAACTATGAGGATGCTGTTATATTAAATGAAAATTTAGTTAAAGATGATAAATTTACATCATTACATTTGGAAGATTATGAGATGCAATGTAGACAAACTAAACTTGGTGATGAAGAGATTACTCGTGATATTCCTAATGTTAGTGAAGAAGCTAGACGTAATTTGGATGCTAATGGTATCGTAACTATTGGTACTGAAGTACGTGAAGGTGATATTTTAGTTGGTAAAGTTACACCTAAAGGTATGGCTGAGTTAACTTCAGAAGAGAAGTTATTACATGCTATCTTTGGTGAGAAGACTCGTGAAGTTCGTGATACATCACTTCGTGTTCCACACGGTGGCGATGGTATTGTACACGATATTAAGATTTATTCTAGAAAAGATAACGATGAGTTACCTGCTGGAGTAAATAGAGTAATCAGAGTATACGTCGTTCAAAAGAGAAAAATTCAAGTTGGAGATAAGATGAGTGGTCGTCATGGTAACAAAGGTGTTATTTCACTTATCGTTCCACAAGAAGATATGCCATATATGGAAGATGGTACTCCTGTAGATGTTATGTTAAATCCACAGGGTGTTCCAAGTAGAATGAACTTTGGACAGGTTCTAGAGTTACATATGGGTATGGCAGCTAGAACTATTGGTGTTCATGTAGCTACTCCAGTATTCGATGGTGCTAGTGTTGATGACATTAAATCTATCATGAAGGAAGCTAAGATGGACGAAGATGGTAAGATGGTACTTTACGATGGACGTAGTGGTGAGCCATTTGATCATAGAATAGCTGTTGGTGTTATGTACATGATTAAATTACATCACATGGTTGATGATAAACTACATGCTCGTTCTACTGGACCTTATTCATTAGTTACACAACAACCTCTTGGTGGTAAAGCACAACTTGGTGGACAGAGATTTGGAGAGATGGAAGTTTGGGCATTATATGCATATGGTGCTGCACACACTCTACAAGAAATGTTAACAGTTAAATCTGATGACGTTATAGGTCGTGTAAAGATATATGAAGATATTATTAAAGGTAGAGAAATAGATAGAGCTGGAGTACCAGAATCATTCCGAGTACTTATGAAAGAATTCCAAGCTTTAGGATTAGATATTTCTATTATGGATGACGATGGAGTTAGTCATGATCTAAAAGAGATTGAAGATTCTGAAGATAAAGATGATGTTAAGACAAGTATTGCTGAAGTAGAGAATTCTACTGAAGAGCTAGTACATTCTGATGAAAATGGTGAAGAAGAGACTGCTGAAGAGGAGCAAGATGATGACTTCACGATTGATACGGAAGAGGAAGAAATGGACTTCGATGATATGGATATGGAAGGGGATGATGTTGAATGATAGATATTAATAAAATAAGCGCTTTAAAGATTGGCGTTGCATCTCCTGAAAAGATAAGAGAATGGTCATATGGTGAAGTTACTAAGCCAGAGACTATCAACTATCGTACATTACGTCCTGAAAGAGATGGATTATTCTGCGAAAAGATATTTGGTCCATCTAAGGATTATGAGTGTGCATGTGGTAAATATAAGAGAGTTCGTTATAAAAATATTATTTGTGATAGATGTGGAGTAGAAGTAACAAGAAGTTCTGTTCGTAGAGAGAGAATGGGACATATTGAACTTGCAACTCCAGTATCACATATATGGTTCTTTAAAGGTGTTCCTTCTCGTATGGGATTAGTTCTTGATATGAGTCCTAGAGATTTGGAAGAGGTTTTATACTTTGTTAGTTATGTAGTAATTGATAAAGGTAATACTCCACTTGAAAATAAACAGACTTTAAGTGAGAGAGAATATCGTGCTTATTATGAAAAGTACGGAACAGCTTTCAAAGTAGGAATGGGAGCAGAAGCTATTAAGGAATTACTATCTCAAATAGATTTAAAGAAAGAGATAGATGAATTAGAGAAAGAATTAGAAGGATCTACTGGTCAAAAGAGAGTTAGATTACTTAAGAGATTAGATGTATTAGATGCTTTCTATGAATCTAATCAAAGACCTGAGTGGATGATACTTGATTGTATTCCAGTTATTCCACCAGATTTAAGACCAATGATTCAACTTGATGGTGGTAGATTTGCTACTAGTGATTTGAATGATTTATATAGAAGAGTTATTAACCGTAATAATCGTTTAAAGAGATTAATTGATTTAAATGCTCCATCTATAATTATTCAAAATGAAAAGAGAATGCTACAGGAAGCTGTAGATGCTTTATTCGATAATGGTAGACGTGGTAGAAATGTTACTGGAGCTGGTAATAGACCACTTAAGTCACTTTCTAGTATGTTGAAAGGTAAACAAGGTCGTTTCAGACAAAACTTACTTGGTAAACGTGTTGATTATTCTGGACGTAGTGTTATCGTTATTGGTCCATCTCTAAAGATGTATCAATGTGGTATACCAAAAGAAATGGCTTTGGAATTATTTAAACCTCATGTTATACATGGTTTAGTTGAAAAAGAATTAGCTCATAATATTAAAGCAGCTAAGAAAATGATTGATAATCAAGATCCAGTTGTTTGGGATATAGTAGAAGAGGCTATTAAAGAACATCCAGTTCTTCTTAACCGTGCTCCTACATTACACAGACTTGGTATTCAAGCTTTTGAACCAGTATTAATTGGTGGTAAAGCTATTAGATTACATCCACTTGTTTGTTCTGCATTTAATGCGGACTTCGATGGTGACCAGATGGCTGTTCATATTCCACTTTCTGAAGAAGCAAAAGCCGAAGCTAGAATATTAATGTTAGGTTCTAATAATATATTGCATCCAAAGAGTGGTGATCCAATAGTTACTCCAGGACAAGATATCGTTATTGGTAACTATTACATTACTATGGAAAAAGCTGGAGATACAGGAGAAGGTAGAGTATTTAAGAATGCTGATGAAGCTTTAATGGCTTATGACAGAAGAGAAGTAACTCTACATGCTAGAATAGCTATTCCTGTTAATAGCTTTAGGCATAAACTATTTACTAGTGGTCAAAAAGATAAATACTTAATAACTACTGTTGGTAAGTTAAAGTTTAATGAGATATTACCAGATTCATTTGCTTATATTAATGAACCTACTGATGATAATATAACTGGTATTACTCCTCCTAAGTATTTCTTATCTATGGGAACAAATATTCCTGAAGAGATTAAGAAAATGCCTTTAGTAGAAGCATTTGGTAAGAGTACTTTAGAGAAAGTAATTGCTCAAGTATTTAAGAGATATAAGACTACTGAAACATCTATAATGCTAGATAAGTTAAAGGATTTAGGATTTAAATATTCTACATTATCTGGATTAACTGTTAGTATGTTTGATGTTGTTACTAGTAAAGAAAAAGAGAAGATAGTTGGTGAAGCTCAGAAGCTTGTTGATACTATTAATAAACAATATAAACGTGGTTTAATTACTGATGAAGAAAGATATAACAAAGTAGTTGAATCTTGGTTGGATGCTACTGATAAGATTCAAGATGAATTGAGTAAGATAGCTAATGATAACCCAGAGAATCCAATCTTCATCATGATGAATTCTAAAGCACGTGGTAGTTTGCATCAGTTCTCACAAGTTGCTGGTATGCGTGGTATCATGACTAAGCCAGATAATAGTTATGTTGAAATTCCAGTACTTTCTAACTTAATAGAAGGTATGAATGTGTCTGACTTCTTCTTATCTACACACGCTTCTAGAAAAGGTCTTGCCGATACAGCCTTAAAGACTGCCGATTCAGGTTACTTAACTCGTAGACTTGTTGATGTCAGTCAAGATATCATTATTAAAGAAGAAGATTGCGGTACTGATCAAGGTATTGTAGTTAAAGACTTTATTAATGAGAAGAATGGTACTGTTATTGAAGGACTTAGGGATAGAATTGTTGGTAGATATGCTAACAAGAAGGTTATTAATCCTGAAACTAAAGAAGTTATTGTTGATAAGTTAGAGTTAATAACTGATAGCTTAGCTGATAAAGTTATTAAAGCTGGAGTTAAAGAAGTTGAAATTAGATCAATTCTTACTTGTGGTTGCGAAAATGGTATTTGTCAAAAATGTTATGGTCGTAACTTAGCAACTGGTAATTTAGTTGAAGTTGGTGAAGCTGTTGGTGTTATGGCAGCACAATCTATTGGTGAACCAGGTACACAGCTTACAATGCGTACATTCCACTCAGGTGGAGTTGCCGGTGTTGAAGATATCACTCAAGGTTTACCTCGTGTTCAAGAGTTATTTGAAGCACGTACACCAAAAGGTAAAGCTACTATTGCTGAAATTAGTGGAACAATTTCTAAGATTAAAGAAGATAGAGGTAAATATGATATTAGTATTACTAATAAATTAGAGACTAAGATTCATGTTACTAACTATGGTGCTAAATTATGTGTTGAGAAGGGCGATAAGGTAGAACCAGGAGACAAGTTAACTGAAGGTGCTATTAGTCCTAAGGAATTACTTGCTGTAACTGACCCTATTACAACTCAACAATATATCTTAAAAGAGATTCAAGATACTTATCGTTCTCAAGGTGTTGGTATCAGTGATAAGCACGTTGAAATTATTGCTAGAAGAATGATTAGTAAACTTAAGATTGTTGATGGTGGAGATACAAGATTTGTACCTGGAGCTGTCGTTAACTTTGGTGAATTCACTGAAGGTAACAGAGATGCTGTTATTAATGGTAAGAAGCCAGCTGTTGGTAAACCTATACTTCTAGGTATTACTAAGGCTGCACTTGGTACAGATTCATTCTTATCTGCTGCTTCATTCCAGGAGACAACTAGAGTATTAACTGAAGCTGCAATTAAGGGTAAAGTTGATCCATTATCTGGATTAAAAGAGAATGTCATTCTAGGTAAATTAATACCTGCTGGTACTGGTTCTAGAGCTTATAAAGACGTTGATTATGAACTTAAGAGACAATTTATGGATGAAGAGCCACTTGAAAAACTAGAAGATCAATTTATGGAGTAGAAATACTCCTTTTTTTGTGTATTTTTTTGTTGACATAACTAAATTCCAATGATATATTATTAATGTTGTTTTAAATGGCTTTGTTTTAGGACGAAGTTTTATTTAAAGAGAATAATGATACACTAGGATATGTGTAAAGAAAGGAGATAAGTTTAATGCCTACAATTAACCAATTAGTTAAATCAAACCGTAAGAGTAAAGTTAGCAAACCTAAGAGTCCAATTCTTAGATATAGATTTAATTCTATTAAGAATAGACAAATAGATGGTAACTCTCCACAAATGCGTGGTGTTTGTACTCGTGTTGGAACTAAGACACCTAAGAAGCCAAACTCTGCACTTCGTAAATATGCTCGTGTTCGTTTATCTAATGGAAGAGAAGTAGATACTTATATTCCAGGTATAGGACATAATCTACAAGAGCACAGTGTTGTTTTAATTCGTGGTGGACGTGTTAAGGATTTAATCGGTGTTCGTTATCATGTGGTTCGTGGTACTTTAGATACGGCTGGAGTTAAAGATCGTAAACAAGGTCGTAGTAAGTATGGTGCTAAGAAACCTAAGGAGTAAATTTTAATTTTGAAGGGAGGATTAATATGCGTAAAAGACGTGCAACTAAAAGAGATATTTTAGCTGATCCAATTTATAATTCTAAAGTTGTAGCTAAGTTAATTAATACAGTTATGATTGATGGTAAAAAAGGAACAGCTCAAACTATAGTTTATGATGCTTTTGAACAAGTAAAAGAGAAAACAAAGAAAGATCCTATGGAAGTTTTTGATGCTTGTTTAGAAAATGTAAAACCACAATTAGAAGTTAAGTCTCGTCGTGTAGGTGGTTCTAACTATCAAGTTCCAATTGAAGTTACTCCAGCTAGGGCACAAGCACTTGCTTTAAAGTGGTTAACAAAATTTTCTCGTGAGAGACATGGAAATACTATGGCTGAAAAATTAGCCAGTGAAATTATTGATGCATCTAATAATGTAGGTGCAACTGTTAAAAAACGTGAAGATACTCATCGTATGGCTGAAGCTAATAGAGCTTATGCTCATTATAGATGGTAAGAGAGGAGATAATATATGGCAAGAGATACGTCTTTAGAGAAGACTAGAAATATTGGAATAATGGCTCATATCGATGCAGGTAAGACTACTTGTACTGAGAGAATATTATTCCTTACAGGAGTTACTCATAAAATTGGTGAAACTCACGATGGCGAATCTCAAATGGACTGGATGGCTCAAGAACAAGAACGTGGTATTACTATTACTTCTGCAGCTACAACAGTACATTGGAAAGGTTATCGTTTAAATATCATCGATACTCCTGGACATGTTGATTTTACAATTGAAGTGTCTCGTTCTCTTCGTGTACTAGATGGTGCCGTAGCAATCATTGATGCACAAGCAGGAGTAGAACCACAAACTGAAACAGTTTGGAGACAAGCTTCAGAATTTAAGGTACCTAGAATTATCTTCGCAAATAAAATGGATAAAGTGGGTGCAAATTTCGAGTATAGTTTACAAACTATAAGCGACAGGTTAGGTGTGAAGGCTAAACCTATTGAATGGCCAATTGGTGCTGAATCAGAATTCAGAGGAGTTATTGATTTAATCACTATGAAGGCTTATGAATTTGATGGAAAAGAAGCAGAGGATGCTAAAGAAATAGAAATCCCAGCTGATTTAAAAGATATAGCTGAGGAAAAGAGAGCAGATTTAATAGATGCTGTTGCTGAATATGATGATGATACTATGATGACTTACTTAGATGGTGGAGAAGTAACAGAAGATATGATTAGAACTGCTATTAGAAAAGGTACTTTAGCTGCTGAATTCTTCCCAGTTATGTGTGGAACTGCATTAGGTAATATGGGTATCAAACCATTAATTGATGCTGTTACTTATTACTTACCAAGTCCACTTGATGTAGAAAGTATTAAAGGTACTACATTAAATGGTGAAGAAGCAGAAAGACATCCTAGTGATAGTGAACCTTTTGCTGCTTTAGCATTTAAGGTTATGACTGATCCATTTGTAGGTAGACTTACTTTCTTTAGAGTTTATTCTGGACATTTATCTAGTGGATCATATGTATTAAATTCTAATAAAGATTCTAAGGAAAGAATTGGTCGTATCTTACAGATGCATGCCAATAATAGAAAAGAAATTACAGATGTATATACTGGTGATATAGCTGCTGCTGTTGGACTTAAGAATACTACTACTGGTGATACATTATGTGATGAAAAGAAGCCAGTTATTTTGGAAAGCTTACATGTACCAGATCCAGTTATGCAATTAGCTGTTGAACCTAAGAGTAAAGCTGATCAAGATAAGATGGCTCTAGCTCTTCAAAAATTAGCTGAAGAGGATCCAACATTCAAAGTTCATACTAATACTGAAACAGGTCAAACTGTTATAGCTGGTATGGGTGAATTACATTTGGATGTATTAGTTGATCGTATGAAACGTGAGTTTAAAGTTGAAGCAAACGTTGGTGCTCCACAAGTTGCTTATCGTGAGACTATCCTTAATACTGGTGAGTGTGAAGGTAAGTACATTAAGCAATCTGGTGGACGTGGTCAATATGGTCATGTTTGGGTTAGATTTGAACCTAATCATGATAAAGGTTATGAATTCGTTGACCAAGTTGTTGGTGGTGTAGTTCCTCGTGAATACATACCAGTAGTTGATAAAGGATTACAAGAAGCTCTACAAACTGGTGTTATAGCTGGTTATCCAATGATTGATGTTAAGGCTACATTATATGATGGTTCTTATCACGATGTTGACTCTAATGAGATGAGCTTCAAAGTAGCAGCAAGCCTAGCTGTTAAAGAAATTAAGAATAAATGTAATCCAGTATTACTTGAACCAATCATGAAAGTTGATGTTACTACTCCTGAAGAATACTTTGGTAATGTTATGGGAGATTTAACATCTCGCCGTGGTAAACCACTTGGACAAGAAACTCAGGGTAATGCCGTTAAGTTAAGTGCAATGGTTCCACTTGCTGAAATGTTTGGTTATGCTACTAACTTACGTTCAAATACACAAGGTAGAGGTACATTCGTTATGTTCTTTGACCATTATGAACAAGTACCTAAGAACATCGCAGAAGAAATAATTAAGAAACAAGGAAATTAAAGAATAAAATAGTTGAAAAAATAATAAAAATTAGATAAAATATTATGTGTAATAAATAAGGAGGAATATTTTATGGCAAAGGAAAAATTTGATCGTTCAAAACCACATGTTAACATTGGTACTATTGGACACGTAGATCATGGTAAAACTACTCTAACTGCTGCTATTACTAAATGCTTAGCTGGTAAAAATGGTAACAAAGCTGTTGAATTCGCTAACATTGATAAAGCTCCAGAAGAGAGAGAACGTGGTATTACTATTAATACTGCACACGTTGAGTATAGTACTGAAAAGAGACACTATGCACACGTTGACTGCCCAGGACATGCTGACTATGTTAAGAACATGATTACTGGTGCTGCTCAAATGGATGGCGCAATCTTAGTTATTGCTGCTACTGATGGACCTATGGCACAAACTCGTGAACACATCTTACTTGCTCGTCAAGTTGGAGTACCTAGAATGGTAGTATTCATGAATAAGTGTGATATGGTTGATGATCCAGAACTACTTGATTTAGTAGAAATGGAAATTCGTGATTTATTAAACGAATATGAATTTGATGGAGACAATACTCCAATTATTAGAGGTTCTGCTCTAAAGGCTCTTGAAGGAGACGAAAAGTGGACTCCAGCAATCGATGAATTAATGAATGCTGTTGATGAATGGATTCCAACTCCACAAAGAGAAAATGATAAACCTTTCTTAATGAGTATTGAAGATGTATTCACAATCACTGGTCGTGGTACTGTTGTTACTGGACGTGTTGAACGTGGTACATTAAAGTTAAATGAAGAAGTTGAAATTGTTGGTATTAAACCAACTCAAAAGACAGTTGTTACTGGAATTGAAATGTTCAGAAAACAATTAGACTATGCAGAAGCTGGAGACAATGCTGGAGTATTATTACGTGGTATTTCTCGTGAACAAGTTCAACGTGGTCAAGTTTTAGCTAAACCTGGAAGCGTTACTCCACATCATAAGTTTGAAGCTGCTGTATATATCTTAAGTAAAGAAGAAGGCGGACGTCATACTCCATTCTTCGCAAATTATCGTCCACAATTCTATTTCAGAACTACAGATATTACTGGTGTAATTAATTTACCAGAAGGTACTGAAATGGTAATGCCTGGAGATAACGTAAACATCTCAGTTGAATTAATTCACTCAATCGCATTAGAGGAAGGAACTAAGTTCTCTATCCGTGAAGGTGGACACACTGTTGGTGCTGGTAACGTTACTAAGATTATTGAATGATAAAAAAAGAACCGATTTAATCGGTTCTTTTTATTTGCTTTTTTTAGCTTTAGGTTTGTCATTTTTATTTAGGTTACTATATAGGTTATAAGTAAAATTGTTTATAATGATGTCAAATTCTCCTATATATTCACTTACTGTTGAATTGAAGCCTAATTTCATTTCGTTCAATCCAGAGTATTGATTTTTGTTTTTAAATTCTCCAACAATGGCATTAAGATTTAAGTATTTTAATCCAGCGTCATTATAATCTTCAACTAATTTCCATCTCAATAAATAGTTAGCATTTAGTTGTTTATATCTTTCATCTATTCCATCTATAAATACAAAGGCTGCATTGTCGTATTTAATAACAATACTACCGGCAATATTAAATCCTTCTGGATATTCTCTTAGTAATTTAGTAGCTAGAATCATACTATCTTTATAACTAGCAACTAATTCATCAGATTCCATCTTTTTACTAAGATAGGCATTTCTTTCAGCTTCACTTAGTCTTGTGTCTTGGATAGTAGTAGCTAGTTGTTCATTTCTTTCAAGTTCTTTTTCATAGCTTCTACGACTATTAATTATAAATGCCTCGGTGTTTATTCTAGCATAATAAACATCAATCATATCACCAAAACAGTTAACTAATTCTTTGTAGAAATCTAAGTTTTTGTGATCTTTTGCTTTAATAAAATCATATAAGTCTGTTACATCATTACTTGTATCCTTTATTATTTCAACTCCAAGATTAGCAGCTCTACGTATTTTATTTCTAGTTCTTTTATCAAAACTAGCAAAAATATCTCTAATATCTTTCTTTAAAATTATTAATGATTCCCATCTAGGCTTTTCTGTTTCGAAGAACAAGTTTTCTCCTTTATATTTAAAGCCATTTGCTTGTAAGTTTTTGATTATAGTTTGAGCGCTTTGATTTATATTTAAAATTTCACCAGTATTATTTCTTATTGATAAAGGTATATATGGATCCATACGGAATAGCATGAATTTACCTTTATTAAGAGTCTTTTTTAAAAGAGTAATCATTTCTTTTAATTCTTCTTTATCATCATAATCAAATAGTATTCCTCTTGGTGCATAGCCAATCTTATTCTTCATAAAGATATCTTTATAGATAATTAAAGTAGCACCAATTAATTTATCTTGATCACTAGCTATACCTAGAAATTGAGTATGATAACCAAATTGTTTTATTAAATTAGCATAGTTAGATGTCTGATAGTAACTTTTGTATTGGTGTTTACTTGCGAAAGTATCAAATTGTTTAGCACTTAAATTTACTATTTTCATGATATACTCCTCTTTATCGTATTAATTATAACATAGTAATAAATGTTCTTTCAATACACAAATAAATATAAATATAGTATAATTGTATTGGTGATATGATGTTTGAAGATAAAAAAGTATTAATTTTAGGTTTTGCGAGAAGTGGAAGTGAAGCAGCTAGATATTTAATAAATCATAATAATGAAGTTATTGTGAACGATGGAGCAAATAGAGAAAATCTTGATAATACTAAAATAGAAGAATTAGAAAAACTAGGAGTTAAATTTGTATTTGGGTCTCATCCTGATGATTTACTTGATGAGAGTTTTGATTATCTTATTAAGAATCCTGGAGTACCTATTGATCATAAATATGTTTTAAAAGCTAGAGAGTTAGGAGTAGAAGTAATTAATGAAGCAGAGATGGCTTTTAGATTATTACCTGATGATGTTACACTAGTAGGAATTACTGGTACAAACGGAAAGACTACTACTACAACTTTAATTTATACTATTTTAAAAGAAGCTTTTGGTGATAGAGTACATTTAACTGGAAATATTGGATATCCATTTACTAGTACTTTAGAGCAATTAGTAGGCAATGATATCGTGGTGATGGAAGTTAGTTGTCAGCAAGGAGAGAATTTTACTAAATTTAGGCCTCATGTTGGAGTATTTACTAATTTAAGTGCAGCTCATATAGATTTTATGAAGACTTATGACCATTACAAAGAAGTAAAGGCTAGAATGTTTTATAATCAAGATGAAAACGATATTGCGATTATTAATTCTAATAGTAAAGACGTAGTAGATGAATTAAAAGATATTAAGTCTATTAAGAAATATTTCTCTAGTTCTGAAGATATAGATGGTTGTACTCTAAAAGATAATAGTATTTACTATTATGGTGATAAAATTATTTCTAGAGATGAGATTAAGATTAAAGGTATGCATAATGTAGAGAACTGTATGGCTGCGATTATGGCTGTGAAAGAATTTAATGTATCAAATGATATTATTAGAAAAGTAATTAGTGAATTTAGAGGAGTAGAACATAGATTAGAGTATGTTTCTACTATTGATGGAGTAGAATATTATAATGATACGGAAGCTACTAATATTAAGTGTAGTCAAATAGCTTTATCTTCTTTTGATAAGCCAACTATTATATTCTTAGGTGGATTAGAAAGAGGCCAGAATTTTGATGATTTAACTCCATATATGGAACATGTTAAATTAATAGTTGCGATAGGCGAGTGTCGTGATAGAGTAAAAGAATATGCTCTTAAGATTGGCAAAGATGTAATAGTGTTTGAACACTTAGAAGATGCTTTTAGGGAAGCTATTAAACATACAAATAGTGGGGACGTTGTACTATTAAGTCCAGCTAGTGCTAGTTGGGATCAATATAAAGAGTGTGAAATTAGAGGAAAAGAGTTTAAAGATTTAGTAAATTCACTAAATAAATGATTGCGAAAACAAGATAATTATGGTAATATAATAATCGTTATTTGGAGGTACTTATGGAGATAGTTTTACTTGTTATATCAATTTTATTAATTATTGTAGTTTTACTACAAAGTTCAAAGGCAGAAGCAGCTGCGAAGATTATTTCAGCTGATACATCTACTTTGTTCGCAAATAGAAAAGAGAGAGGCCCTGAATTATTTATGAGTCGTTTTACTTTAGTATTAGGACTAGCTTTCTTCTTAATATCTTTAATTGCGATGTTTGTATAGGACTTTTGAGTCCTTTTTTTTTGAAAATTTTAACTTCTTTTTATTTTTCTTAAAATAAAGTATAATGATAGTAGGTGATATTAGTGAAAGACGATATAATTAACATATTAGAAAATAGTGATAAGGCTCTTGATATTAGTGAGTTAGAAAAAGAGCTTGAGATTAACGATGTAAAAGGTACTAAAGAACTTTTAAAAGACTTAGGTGAATTAGAAGATGAGACTATTATTTATCGTAGTAAAAAAGATAAGTATATGTTACTTGAGAATAGTCATCTAAAAAAAGGAATAATGAGAGCTAATAAGAAAGGTTTTGGCTTTGTAGAAGTAGATAATCTAGAAGAAGATATCTATATTGATAGCGATAATATGAATGGAGCTATTCATGATGATATTGTATTAGTAGAAGTTATTAGTAAAATGAATATTGATCGACTAGAGGGTAGAGTTTTAAAGATAATAAAGAGACAAGTAGATCAATATATTGGAGAGATTACTTTTAATGGTGATGTTGGCCATATAGATTTAGATGGTGATAAGTTAAAACTTGATATAGAAGTAGATAGAAAAGATGCCATGAACGCTGTAGACGGTCATAAAGTAGTAGTAGAGTTATTAAATAAGATAAACAATAATAATAAATATAAAGGTAAAGTAGTTAAGATACTTGGTCATAAGAATGATCCTGGTGTTGATATACTATCTATTATTTATAAATATAAATTTGATGTAGAATTTCCTGAAGAAGTAAAAGAACAAGTTTCTACTATGCCTATGAAAGTTAGTGAAGAAGAAAAAGCTGGTAGACGTGATTTAACTAAAGAAGAAATATTTACTATAGATGGTGATGATACTAAAGATATAGATGATGCGATTAGTTGTAGGAGATTACCTAATGGGCATTATGAATTAGGTGTTCATATTGCGGATGTAGCTCATTATGTTACAGAAGATTCTCCTCTTGATAAAGAAGCATATAATCGTGGTACTAGTGTATATCTTGTCGATAGAGTTATTCCTATGTTACCTCATGAATTATCTAATGGAATTTGTTCTCTTAATCCTAATGAAGAGAGACTCGCAATTTCTTGTGTAATGGAATTTGATGGTACTGGTAAACAAATTGAATATGATATTTTTCCTAGTGTAATTAAATCTAGAAAGCAAATGACTTATAATAAAGTTAATGATATTTTAGAAAGAAATACTGTTGCGGATGATTATAAAGAATTTGCTCCTACATTGAAGTTAATGAATGAACTTGCTCATATACTTAGAAAGATGAAAGTTAAACGTGGTTATATTGATTTTGATGTAGATGAAGCTAAGATATTAGTTGATGAAGAATGCAAACCTACTGAGGTTGTTCTTCGTGATAGAGGAGAAGGAGAAAGACTAATTGAAGACTTTATGATTGCGGCTAATGAATGTGTTGCTAGTCATATATACTTTATGAATTTGCCATTTATTTATCGTATTCATGAAGTACCTAGACCTGAAAAAATTACTGATTTCTTATCATTTGTTTCATCTCTTGGTTATACAGTTACGGGAGATGCTAATGACACTAGACCTACAGCTATGCAGAATATTCTAAATCAATTAAAAGATAAACCTGATTATAAGATATTATCTACTTTGTTACTTAGATGTATGCAGAAAGCTATTTATAGAGATCAAAACTTAGGTCACTATGCTTTAGGCAGCCAGTGTTATACACATTTTACTTCTCCAATTAGAAGATATCCTGATACTACTGTTCATAGATTACTTCATACATATTTATTTGATAATAAGATAGATAATAAAACTATTAATAAATGGGAAAGTAAACTTGGAAGTATAGCTGATCAAGCTAGTGACAGAGAAAGAGCTAGTGTTGATTGTGAAAGAGAAGTTGAGGATATGAAGATGGCTGAATATATGGAAGGTCATATTGGAGAAGAATTTGATGGTATGATATCTTCAATGACTAATTTTGGAATGTTTGTAGAATTACCTAATTTAATAGAAGGCTTAGTTGCTTTCAGAGATATGAAAGATTTCTTCCGTTTTGATGAAGAGCATATGTGTGTTACTGGAGAAAAGAGTCATGTTAAATATACAATAGGAGAGAAGGTCAGAGTTAAAGTACTTAGAGCTTCTCATGATGATAAAACTATTGATTTTGAAATTGTAGGTGATAAAGATGGCAAAGAAAAGAAAGAAGTTAAAGAAAACAGTTAAATTTATAATTTTCTTATTTTTAGTAGGTGCTTGCTTAGTAGGTTTTGGTTTTTATAGAATCAAATTTGAAAAGAAGCCTGTTGAAAAGAAGAAAGTAGTTAAGAAGATTAAGAAAAAGAAAGAGCCTAGTGAATATTCGTTTAACTTATTTATGGTAGGAGATGCTCTTATTCACTATGGGGTTTATGCAGATGCTAAACAAAGTGACGGAAGTTATGATTTTAAACCAATGTTACAATATACAAAACCTATTTCTTCTAAATATGATTTAGCTTATTATAATCAAGAAACTATTTTAGGAGGAGCATCTTTAGGATACTCAAGTTATCCGATGTTTAACTCTCCACAAGAAGTAGGAGATGCTTTTATAGATTCTGGATTTGACTTAGTATCTCTCGCAACTAACCATACGATGGATAAGAGAGAAGAGGGAGTACTAAAGTCTGTTGAATATTGGAAAAAGCATCCTGAAGTAATAACTTCTGGACAATGGAGTAGTGAAGAAGAAAGAACTGCTAGTATAACTAAAGTTCATGAGAAGAATGGAATTAAATATGCATTTATTTCATATACTATGTGGAATAATGGTCTACCAACACCTGTAGGTAAAGAATATTTAAATAATGAATATTCTGAAGAAAAAGCAAAAGCAGATATTGAATCTGTTAGAGATAAAGTAGATGTTGTGATAGTCGCAATGCACTGGGGAACAGAATACTCTTTAGGAGTAGATGCTGCTCAAGAAAAAGAGACAGAATATTTATCTTCACTTGGAGTAGATTTAATAATCGGAGCACATCCACATGTAGTAGAACCTGTCGAATATGTTAATGATAATAAAACATTTGTAATTTATTCATTAGGTAATTTCATAAGTGATCAAGATGGTACAGAAAGGCTTACTGGTTTAATGATGGATGTTACTATAAAGAAGAAGATTAATAAAGATAAAACATCCACAATAACTGTGGAAAATCCACATGCAGAACTTGTTTATACAGCTGCAAATAGAGGAAGTGGATATAATTCTAATTTTAGACTTTATTCTTATAAGAATTTAAATGATAGTATTTTACCTGGCTATAAAACATATTATGAAAAATACAAAGCTGTTGTATCTGAAAGATATCCTGAATTACAATGGGGATTATTAGGAGAAGCATAATATGGAAATAGTAAACAGAAGAGCTAAGTTTGATTACTTTATAGATGAAACATATGAAGCAGGTATTGTATTAACAGGTACAGAGATTAAATCTATTAGACAAGGTAAAGCTAGTATTAAAGATAGTTATGGAATAATAAAAGAAAAAGAGATATATCTTCTTAATATGTATGTTGCTCCATATGATGAAGGAAATATATTTAATCATAAAGAGACTAGAGATAGAAAATTATTACTACATAAAAGTGAAATAAAGAAACTAATTAAGTATAAAGAACAAGGTGGTTATACTTTTATACCTCTAAAGTTATACTTTAAAGATAATATCTTAAAAGTAGAATTAGGTGTTTGTCGTGGTAAAAAAAATTATGATAAACGTCAAAGTTTAAAAGAGAAAGATATTAAGAGAGATATAGATAAGAATTTAGCAAATATAAAAAGAGGCTAGTGATAGTCTCTTTTAAATTTAGTAATAAAGTAATTATATAACTCGTTACATTTATCTTTATCCATATCATCTTTATCTTCATATGGATAAGGTATATTTAGTTTTATATATTTTTCTCTACCTAGTCTGTGGAATGGTAGAAAGTCAATTCTTTCTATATTTTTGATGTGCTTTAAATACTCTACTAATGAATCCATATATTTAGTATTATCATTTATATCTGGTATTATTACTTGTCTAATCCATATTCTTTTATTATTTTTATTACATGCATTAATGAAGTTTTCTACTTCTTTTAATTCCATACCAGTTATTTCTTTATATGTTTCTTTTTCTGTGTGTTTAATATCTAAAAGAACTATATCAACATACTTTAATAATTCATCATAGTTACCATTACCAACTCCAGCTGTATCTAGGCAGATATTTATTTTTTCTTTTTTTAATTTTTTAGCTACTTCAATTATGAATTTACTGTGTAGAAGAGGTTCTCCTCCAGAGAAGGTTACTCCTCCTTCATCTTTGAAGTATGGTTTTGATCTTAGTACTTTGTGTACGACTTCATCTACAGTATAGTTATCTTCTTTTTTAGTCCACATTTCAGGATTATGGCAATATTTGCATCTAAGCTTACAACCATTAAAGAAAACTACTGTTCTTATACCTGGACCATCTACAAGACCAAATGTTTCAATTGAATCAATACTATCTTTCATTACATTTTCTCATGGAAAGTACGAGCAATTACTTCTTCTTGCTGCTTTCTCGTTAATCTATTAAAGTGAACAGCATATCCAGATACCCTAATAGTTAATAGTGGATATTTATCAGGATTATTCATAGCATCTATCAAAGTTTCTCTATTTAAAACATTAACATTTAAGTGATGAGCGCCTTGTGAGAAATAACCATCCATTAAATTAACTAAGTTTTTCTTTTGTTCATCTAAGTTAATTCCTAGAGTTGTAGGAACAATAGTAAAGGTATTAGATACACCATCTTTGCAATATTTTTCATATGGTATTTTAGCTACTGAGTTTAGTGAAGCAATAGCTCCACTTTCATCTCTACCATGCATTGGATTAGCGCCTGGAGCAAAAGGAACACCTTCTTTTCTACCATCAGGAGTAGCTCCTGTCTTTGAACCATATACTACATTTGATGTGATAGTTAATACAGATAAAGTAGTTTCTGCATCTCTATATGGTTTATGCTTTTTTAATTCAGTAGAGAATTCTTTTACTATTTCAACTGCTATTTTATCAACTCTATCGTCATCATTACCATATTTAGGATAATCTCCATCTATTTCAAAATCTACTGTAATTCCATCTTTATCTCTTATTGGTTTTACTTTTGCATACTTTATAGCAGATAGTGAGTCAGCTGCGACTGATAGACCAGCAACACCGTAGGCCATATAACGATGAACATCTGTATCGTGAAGAGCCATTTGACCTGCTTCATATGCATATTTATCATGCATATAGTGAATTATATTCATAGCATTAGAATATATTTCAGCAACATTTTTTAATACTTTAAAGTAAGCTTTTTTTACTTTTTCATAGTCTAAGACATCATCTTCCATAGCAGGAACATTATCTAGTACTTGATCTTTTAATCTTTCATCTACACCATGATTTAGAGCAAGTAATAGAGATTTAGCTAAGTTACATCTAGCTCCGAAGAATTGCATATCTTTACCTACTCTCATAGCAGATACACAACAAGCTATTGTATAATCATCACCATAGATTGGTCTCATTAAGTCGTCATTTTCATATTGAATAGCATCAGTATTAATAGACATCTTAGCACAGTATTTTTTAAAGTTTTCAGGTAGCTTTTCACTCCAAAGAACAGTCATATTAGGTTCTGGTGCTGGATCTAAGTTAGTAAGTGTATGCATAATACGATAACTTGTCTTAGTTACCATATGTTTTCCTTTAGTATTAACTCCAGCTAGAGAGCAAGTTACCCAGGTTGGATCTCCTGAGAATAATTCATCATAGTTAGGTGTTCTTAAGTGCCTTACTAATCTTAATTTAATTACGAAGTTATCTATTAATTCTTGAACTTTTTCTTCAGTTATTTTTTTGCTTTTTAAATCTCTTTCTATATATATATCGAAGAAATCATCTACTCTACCTAAAGACATAGCTGCGCCATTATTTTCTTTTACGGCAGCAAGATATCCAAAGTAAGTCCATTGAATAGCTTCTTTACTATTCTTAGCTGGTTTAGTTATATCATAGCCATATCTTTTAGCCATATCTCTAATATCATCTAGAGCACGGCATTGCATTGACAACTCTTCTCTTATTCTTATTAATTCATCAGTCATTGGGCCAGTATAATTCTTTAGGTCTTCTTCTTTCTTTTCTCTTAAGTAGTCTATACCATATAGAGCTATTCTACGATAGTCTCCAATAATTCTTCCTCTACCATAAGCATCAGGTAGACCAGTTAATAGTCCAACGTGTCTAGCCATCTTTATATCATCGGTATAGGCATCAAATACACCTTGATTGTGTGTTTTTCTATATTCATTAAAGTATTTATCTATTGTAGGAGCTAGATGATATCCATAAGCTTCTAGTTCTTGATATACCATTTTAATTCCACCATATGGATTTACTATTCTCTTTAATGGTTTATCTGTTTGTAATCCTACAATAATATTATCATCCTTAGATATATATCCTGGTTTAAAATTATTTATACCAGACATAGTATTAGTATCTATATCTAAGACGTGTTTTTTTAATTCTTGTTTTAATAAACTTTTACATCTTGTCCATATTTTTTCAGTCTTGGCGGTTTGCTTTTTTAAAAAAGATTCATCTCCGTTGTATGCTGTATAGTTTAGTTGTATAAAGTTTTCTACATTGATTTCATTAGCCCATTTACCTGTTTTAAATTCTTCCCATTCTTTGTTCATTCTTATCGCCTCCTGTTTTAGGATATCATATTATTCTTATATAGAATGTTGCATCTGCCAACATTTTAAAATTTGTACAGTAGTTGACAAAAATTTTTAATCTGATAGTAATGAAATGATATATGTGTTAATATTTATTTGGTGAGGTATTATGGATTTAGATGTAATATTGAATATTAAGAATCCTATAGATGATCCTAAAACTATTGAAAAAATTGTTTCGGCGTTTTCAAAAACAGCATATGCTAAATCTGGATATTTGTATGAAAATTTACTTAGAACTGCTGATAAGGGAACATCTATAGATAAAATGAGTCGCGATATGTTTTATGCTAAATTATTTAATAAATGGAATGATAATGTTTGTAATATGTCTCGAGAAGAATTTATGACTCTTAACCGACAAGGGCGTTTAGGTAGTGATTTTATTAAACTTCATAATTATGTTGCACAAAGGAATATCCAATCTTTTTTTGGCTATGGTGATTCTATTCAATTGATTAGAGATGTTATGAAAAGTGATGATGAGGAATTAAAAAATGCTATTGACAGATATAGGCCTGATAAACAACAATCCGGTTGGTTGCATGTTTCATCAAGAGTGTTAAGTTTGAAAAAAGAATCTGATTTTGATATCAAACATCGTTTATATGTAAATCTTGATAATTGCGATCTTTATAAATTTGCTTTAGCGTTTTTTAATAGATGTGATAGCAAAAAAATACCTTTTTATTTTAAATTTCATTCTGGTGATTTGTTTAATATAGATGATTCAATGGTTATTTATTCTTCAACAGAAAATTTAGAAAAGTATTTAATGGTTTTAAATGAAATAAAAACTGATTATCCTGAATTAGTTTCTCGTGTAAAGTTCCCTCCTGTTTTGGCAGGTGTAATAGATGGTTGGATAGGGTATGGCGCTGAAGTAGAGGCTAAATATAATGGTGAGAGTCAAAGCTATACTAGTATTAGGAGCACATTGTTGTATGAAGTATTGACAGAGACTACAAGAAATTGGGTTAAGGACCAAGAAACTGCTCGACATGGTTAAGAGCGGCGAACGTCAGTATCACTTCATCGA
>CAZALI010000014.1:0-33003 GCA_964486215.1 uncultured Muribaculaceae bacterium | reverse complement strand
CATTTTTATTATATCATACTTTCTAAATTTTTATATGTTATTTTGTACATTTTTTAGTATTTATGAATAATTGCAATATTACTATATTCTGATTACTAACCATAATATTTTATTTCATAAAAAAAAACATACAAGATGTAGTTAAAAATAAGTGTCGGCATGTTACAAGCCAGTACCCTAATTCCTATCAAAAATGAGTATATATTACCATATTTTTTTTAATTTTTATCTCTTTTTTACTAAAACTTGCAAGATGTCAATTATTAAAAATTCCCATTTTATAAAGGTTTAAGTGATAGTCGTCATAAATACAAGACAGGCAATTTATATTAGTTTTATTTTCATTCATGAATATTACCTCCTTTTTTTAATATTAGTTTTTTATGTGTTTCATCAATATATTTTTTTCTCTTTTCTAACTTATCTGGATGATGTGCTAATGCATCGCACTTTTGTATTTTTAATAACTTTAAGCACAAATCATAGTCATTTTCAATTTGTTCATTACTAATTGGAGTATCATGGTGTTCAATTAGATAACATACATATTTTATATAGCCATCATCAAATCCTAACCTTTTTAATATTATCTTTGACATATTAGCTGATACTGTCGCATGATTTCTAAAATGTCTTACTTCTTCATCTTGATAAGAAAATGGTTTACCAATATCATGAAGTAATAAACATAATCTTATATCAAAATCTTTTTCTGATAAGCTAAGAGCTAATAGAGTATGATTCCATACATCTAAATGATGATGTGGATGATTATGCTCAAAGCCAATCATATTTTTAATTTCTGGAACAATTAATAATAAATCATCCATATTATCATTTATAGATTTAACTATATCATCTGTTAATAGTATTTCGTGCAAAGACATATATTTATCACCTCCTTTTTTATTGGTCTTAACTAACCGTTCTCACTATATCAATTCCTAAGCTATTTTTACTTAAAATCATATTATTTTCCTAATTTTCATCAATTTTATATATATTTTAGCATAATCGTGCAAGATCTGTTTTGAGCTTTTCCTTATTTTATAAGGATTTAGGAGTGGTCTTGACTAAATTGTTATCAACCAGTTTATATTAGTTTTATTTTCATTCATTTGGATCAACTCCTTTTATATAGTGCAAATATATTCTAAATGTAGCGCATATACACCACTTGTTTTAATAACACGTTCATATCCATCAATACTATATATTGATTTTATTCCCTCATCATAATCATTTGTTGATGATAAAGTATAAGTCGTACCTTCTTTTTTTAGTAATTCTTCAATTGAAATATACCAGAGATTTTTTAATATTTTACATTTAATACTTTTTTTATTAGGCGAAGTAAAAATAATTATATCACCAACTTGTATTTTAGAATAATCAAAATTATTATTTGTTCTTATTTCAACTCTTTTTGTTCTATTTATAATAGCATCTATTGCCCTATTATTTAAATTAAATTTATAAACCATCTATTTTAAAGCTACCTTTTCTGAATTAAAAGTAAATTCCGTTAATTCAGGATATTTTTCAAAATATGCATAACTTTGTGGTGGCGTAAAATTATATTTTTGTTTTAAATATACCAAAGATATTGAATTTTTGAGTTTTTCTAAATGCTTTATTTGATATGCATATTTTGATTTTTTTAGTCCTTCATTAAAATCTTTATTTCCATATCCTTCTTCATCAATTTTATCTGGATATTCTACTATTTTACCAAGTTCAATTACATATTTAATTGCACATGTTGGAACTGTTTCATAAACTATTAAATAATCTATTTTATTTTTGGGAATATATTTTCTAAATTCATAATTTTTAACTAATTTTTCTATTCTACTTGCATGTTTAGGTTTTATTGATATATAAATTCCTTTTTTAATATTCTTCAATCTCCTTTTGAAAATAATATATTGAATAATTTCTAAATAATAGATACGGTGATTCTATCCAATTGTTAGTAATCTCGTGAATAATGCTTAATGCATCAATTCCTTTTTCTTCTTTATTATTCCAGTATATACCATTAATATTGATGCTACTAAAGCAATTATATTACCAATAATTAATGCCATACTATCGCCCACTTTTAACTTACTATATAAATTATTTCTTTTTTACTAAAGTTTTATCATAAGAACTAATAAATTCTTTTAATACTTTATTATTACACTTACTTATTTCTTGGATATAAGAATTCATATATGTAGGATTTTCTTTCTTTAAATAAAGTAATTCATACTTTACTGGTAACAACTCATCTTCTTCTCTTATAACATACTTCTTACCTAAATATTTATATGTATTAAGTAAATGCACATATTCATGAATATTAATAGATACAGTAACGTCATCAACTATTCTAGGAACACATAAAGCTATATCTTCAATCACATCATTTTCTGTCATGAGATAACAACCAATAAATTCTTTGGCATTTTCATTATTATAATCCACATAAGTTGTCCTAGTACTCATATAGTCAATAAGATCTTGATCATATAAATTATTTTCTTTTAAAAACTTTATATACTTTTCGGCATACATACCAATCACCACTATAATTATACTATAATAATACTATAACTTAAATTATTTATAAAAATAAAAAAGCTAGATAAATCTAGCTATTTTTTTATTGGTTCGTAAACAGTTCCAGTAAACCATACCTCTCCACTATTCTTATCACGAATAATATACATATATGGTTTATCAAATGTAATATCTATTTTCTCAATAGGAACATCAAATTCATAGTCATAGTTACAAGCACCGGCAGCTCCAAATCCAGAAATAGCCGTAGCAGCAGCAGCTTTAATTCCATCATTTGAAAACTCTATCATTGCTTTATGACTAGCATCGCCTATATATTGCTCAGAATCTTCTATCATTCCCGTTAAATCAGCTTTACCAGGTTTAAAGGCATCTTTTATATTTAATTTATTTAAATCTTTAACTAATTTTAATTCATATTCATACTTAAATAATGGAATGTTTCCTCTTATTTGTGTTATTACTCCTTCTTTAAAGTTATCATACTTAACTTCTTTTAAAGACTCAAGAATTTTTGTTAAATCTTTAACTTTTAAATTTTTAACATAAGTAGTTAATTCTTCATTCTTAGGCATAATACCAACATATTGTAAAGTTGTTCCATCATAAGTTTGTAAATCTTTAGCAAATACTTTTACATTATCATTATCACTGATATAAAAATCTGTAGAAATAGCAGCCTCTTTATAATTTGTATTTATATCTTTTATATACTGATTTACATATTCATCTACTGGAGGACAATACTCAACAGCTTCTGGGTTTTCATTTAAATACTTAGTATAATCATCTGTAACTGTTTTTCTAATGTTGTTTTCTCCCTTATCCTTAACTATGTCATAATGATTAAAGCTAGCACCTACTTCAACTGATTTAATATTTTCTTGATTATTAAATTTCATACTTGGATAATCATCCTCAATAATATGAATATAATCACTATATTTCTCATGTACATAGTTAACATGATAATAAAGTTGTTTCATACCTTCAGGAAGTGGAGCATTAGCAGCTTGAATTCTATTCTTCCAATTCATATCAATTGCTAGAGCATTAATAAGAATAAAATTATCCTCACTAACATCATCAAACATATCTTTAATTAATTTAAAAGTCTTTTCACTAACCCATTCATTCATTGGTTGAACAGAACTAAAGTCTTCATATCTTATTTCAGCATCATAATTCTCTTTAAGTTTAGTAACATATGATTCTTTAACAGCATCTTTAAAAGTATCTCTTATAAACATAGCATTAGCAAAACTCATATGTTTACTATTAACATATTTTTTAGCTTCATAATCCCCAATAACGTCATCAATCTGCTTCTTAGTTTCACCAGCTGATCCTTCTGATAACATCTGTAATGCATATTTTATAGATAATGGACTATATACTTTGTTCTTAGCTTCATTCTCTAATTGTAAAAAATACAAATCAAAGTTTTCCAAACCATTACCAGATAAACGATATGGAGACTTTACTTCCTTAGTATCAGTCTTTTTAATCTTTTCTTCAGGCTTAGCAAAGAAAACAACATAGCAAGCTGCTAATATTCCTATTATTACTAAGCATATTAATACCGTTAATAATCCTTTCTTGCTCTTTTTCTTCTTTTTATCATCAGGCTTTTTATCATTAGGCTCTTCAGGTGACATAACTGTATCATTAGTAGGTTCAGTTACTACAACATCACTAATCTCTTTAGTTGGTTCTTCTGGTACTGTTTCTTCTTGTTTTTCTTCATCTAAATCTAATACTTCATCATCATTATTTTTTTCTTCCATCTTCACACTCTACTCTATTGTAATAATAGCACAAAGATAATAAAAAAGCAACAAAAAAAGAAGACTAATTATCTTCTCTATGTTCAGCTTTCCACTTTTTAATAGCTTCTAATCTATCTTTAAATTTAGATTCATTACCTTGAGTAGTAGGATTGTAATACTCTTTTCCTTTTAATGAAGGAGGCATACATTCCATATTAGTTAATTTATCTTTTGTATCATGAGCATATTGATAACCTTTTCCATAATTTAAATCTTTCATTAACTTTGTAGGAGCATTTCTAATAACAAGAGGCACTGGCTCATTAAGCATCTTTTTCGCATCACTAGCAGCAGACATATAGGCTACATCACAAGCATTAGATTTAGGCGCAAGTGACATATAAATAACAGCTTCTGTTAAGTGAACAGTACACTCTGGCATACCAATAAAGTGACACGCATGATAAGCATTAACAGCTACATTTAAAGCATTAGTATCCGCAAGCCCAATATCTTCCGAAGCAAATCTCGTCACTCTACGTGCTATATAAATAGGATCTTCTCCAGCTTCTAACATACGAGCTAACCAGTATACAGCTGCATCTGGATCACTATTACGCATAGACTTATGTAATGCTGAAATTATATTGTAATGTTCTTCACCATTCTTATCATATAAGAAAGTCTTTTTAGTTAAACAATCTTCTATCATACTCTTTGTTATATGAATACCATCTTTTTTAACTTCACCATTTGCTACTATCATATCAAGAGTAGTTAAAGCATTTCTGGCATCTCCATTCGCAAAATTAGCTATTACTTCTAAGTCTTCATCTTTAATTTTAACTTTTTCTCCTTCAAAGCCTCTTTCATCACTAAGAGCTCTTTTAAGCAAATTAAGAATATCTTCACTAGATAATTCTTTTAAGACAAATACTCTACAACGAGAAAGTAAGGCATTATTAACTTCAAAGGAAGGATTCTCTGTAGTGGCTCCAATGAGTACTATAGAACCTTTTTCTACAAATGGTAAGAAAGCATCTTGTTGAGCTTTATTAAATCTATGTATTTCATCTACAAAGACAATAGTCTTAATACCTAATCTTTTATTCTTATCAGCATCTTCCATTACTTTTTTAATCTCTTTAATCCCAGCTGTTACTGCTGAAAAAGTAATAAACTCTGACTCTGTCTTCTCTGCTATAATTCTAGCTAAAGTAGTTTTACCTACTCCTGGAGGTCCCCAAAATATCATAGAAGGAACATTATCACTCTCAATTATTTTTCTAAGTATCTTGCCTTCTCCAAGTAAATGTTCTTGACCAACAAATTCATCTAGAGTTCTAGGTCTCATACGAGAAGCTAGTGGCTCATTCTTACCTGTATCAAATAAAGAAGCTTGTTCCATAACTACACCTCCATTTCATATACTATTATAACATATCATTTACTAATATCTCTATTCGTTATAATATAAATATAGGTGATATGATGAAGAAGATATTATTTTTATTACTAATAGTATTAACTCTATGTAGTTGTACTAAAAAAGAAGTAAAAGAAAAACCTAAAGTAAAACAAGAAAAAGAAGAAGTTAAAGAAGAAGTCTATGTAGATAATAATAATACTCCCATAGCTTTTTATGAATTAAAAAATAATACTCTTACTAAGATATCTAGTATTAATAAAGTCTTAAATGTAGAAGAAGATATTGGAGTATTTAGTATATATCCATCTAATGAAAATACTATTAATTTAACTGATAGTTATGCTAACTCTTTCTATAATGAATGGCTTAAGTATAAAAAAGATATTCTAAAGATAGGCTATAATATTAAATTTAATGATATATCTTATAATATACTCTCTCCTAATAATACTATGGATAGAGGTGATTATCTTATGACTTATCTATATGATGATTATGCTAATAGAAATAGTAGTTTCTATTCACACTTAGAAAGTAAAGACTACAATGATAATTCTTTATTAACATCTATAAAACTACAAAGTAGTACTAGATGTAAAGAAATAGATAAAATCACTTTAACAGTATTTACTTATGATACCAAAGATGACTTTCTAAATAATGAATATCGAGGTAATAGTAAATATAGTATTGAAATTAATACAAAATAAAAAGACTTCATAAGAAGCCTATTTTTTTGATTTTAAAGCAAAATTATATGCATCTCTACACATATCTTCAAGTGTCTTTTCTGTTTTCCAACCTAGCTCTTTTTCTGCTTTACTAGGATCAGCATAATACTCTGGTAAATCTCCTGCTCTTCTATCTCCATAAACATAATTTAATTTCAAATTATTAACTTTTTCAAAAGTATCAACCATTTCTTGAACACTTACACCTTTACCTGAACCTAAGTTATAAATGTATAAATTAGATGATTCTTTTAAAGCATGATCTAGAGCTTTTAAATGACCTTTCGCAAGATCAACTACGTGTATATAATCTCTAATACAAGTACCATCAGGTGTAGGATAATCATTACCAAAGATTGTTAATTTATCTAACTCATGAGTAGCTACTTTAATTATAAATGGCATTAAATTATTTGGAATACCATTTGGATCATCACCTATTAATCCAGATTCATGTGAACCTACTGGATTAAAGTATCTTAATAATGTTATATTCCAAGAATTATCTGAGGCATATAAATCTTCTGCAATATTTTCTATCATAAATTTAGTTTTTCCATATGGATTAGATTGTTTTCTTCTCTCCATAGTCTCCACACATTTAGCTACATCTTGTTCTCCATATACAGCAGCACTAGAAGAGAATATAAACAATTTACAATTATTCTCATCCATAACTTTAAATAGATTAATTGTTGACTCTAAGTTATTTTCATAATACTTTAATGGTTCTTTTACAGACTCTCCTACAGCTTTATATCCAGCAAAATGTAAAACTCCATCTATTTTATTTTCTTTAAATATTTTACTTACTAACTCATAAGAACAAACGTCACCTTCATAAAACTTTACTTTCTTACCAGTAATAACTTCTAGTTTATTAATAACATCTCTCTTAGAATTACTTAAGTTATCTAAAACTATAACTTCATATCCGGCATTTAATAACTCTACACAAGTATGTGAACCTATATAACCAGTTCCACCAGTAACTAATACTCTCATAATATACCTCCTATATTTTTATCATAACAAAAATATAAAGAAAAGTAAAAAAAAGAAAATGATTTCTCATTTTCTAAACTAATTTACCCATAATAAGTAAATTATATCTATAATATTTCTCATAATATCTTGGATCCATAGAACAAGTTTGTAAGATTACTATCTTATCACTTGCTCCTACATTAACTCCTGTATTGTATTCTGAACGAGACTTATACTTATTTAATTCATATGCCCATTCGCTGTCACTATAGTTCATTCTATGGAAGTAAGCAAGTCCTTCATCTTCTTCACTATTCGCAACTGATACATATACAGAGAATATTAAATAATTATAAGTTTTACCATTATAATTAATAGTTATATAACGATGACTATTATAGAAGCCATAGTTATTATGATAATTTTGTAATCCTTGGAAAGTACCATTTCCAGTCATAGAACTATGACCATAAATAATAGTTTTACGAGTATTAAAATCATTTCTATAGTCTATAAATGGTACTCCAATACCATCATATACACCATTTATATTATGATCTAAGTAGAAAGCACTACCATTATCTTTCACAAGACTTCTACTCATAACTCCAGCTATATTAATAGAATTACTTGGTACTACATAATTATTATTAGTATTAGTATTACTATTATAATTACTAGTTATTTTTCTATTCATAACTGGTTTATTATCTATAAGTACACCTTTAGTAGTCTTAATATTTTGAGTATTAACTAATTCTCCTAAATAATTATTACTAGTATACGCATAAACCTTAGTATCATTACTATATGCAAAAAGTGTTGTTACAAAAACTATAAAAATAGTAGCTATTTTTAGCCCATTTGTCCACAATAACCTTTTCATAAACCTAACCCCCATTAGTGCGTAAATTATACCATATTTTGCTTATTTTGTCAAAAAAAGAGACTGCCTAAGCAGTCTAATAATCAAAGTAATTCATGTACGGAATACCAAGATTTTTATATATACTAGATGCTCTAGGAGTACCTAATATTCTCGCAAATACTAAGTTATATAATTCATCTAATAAGAATATACTACATATTATGACACTAATTATCGCATATGTCTTTTTATTTACTTTAGTAGATAACCATATAAGTCCTGGAACAAATCCATATACAAGTAATAATCCACTAAGTCCAAAGAAACCAACACTTCTTAAACATACAAAACCATCTATATTTCCAAAATTAAGAATTTCTGTATTATAATCCCAACATCTCATACCAGTAATCTTAAGTAAGAAATAACCAGAAAAGTATTCTAAAATACCCGTAGAAATAAAAGCTATTAAAAAAACAAATAATGGATTATTTTTAAATTTATGAGTAAGAATAATTATCATAACAGAACCAATCGCATAGATATTAATCCAAGGTAAAAAGTTAGCTCCTCTCATATAAAACATCTTCATACCACCATTAAAGTAATAGAAAATAACTTCATATACCCAACCAAATATACCAGTAATAACTATTAATGAGGCAATAACTGCTATCTTTTGATATCTATCTAATTTTAAAGTATTATTCATATATTTATTAAAAATATCTTTCATACTACCTCCATTTAATCATTTTATATATTTCCATAACAATAACTATTATAAATCCAATAGTAAATAGATATACTACATGCATTGCTGGAATAGGACTAGTCTTTAAGAATACTGATAAGAATGGAACTTCCATCATTAGAATACCTAATACCATAGAACCTATTACTCCAAAGAAGAATATTGGATTAGATTTATTCAAAGTAAAGATACTCTTCTTTTCACTTCTACAATTAAAGGCATGCATATTCTGAAGAATAATCATAAGTATTATGATATATCCTCTCGCAATATATGTATCTATCATAGCTACTTTTAAAAGATATATCCAAAGTCCAAAGACAATAAGTCCCATACTAAGACCAGCTATTAATATTTCTTCTTTTAAATTCCTGTCAAATAAATCTTCACTTGGAGAACGTGCCTTATCTGTCTTAATAGAGTCTTCTCCAGCTTCAAAAGATAAAGCAATGTCCTGTATACCATCAGTTACTACATTTAACCATAATAGCTGTATCGCAAGTAATGGTACTGGTAGATCAAACATAATAGATAAAACAAAGAATAACACTTCGGCAAACCCACAAGACATAAGAAAGAAAATTATTTTTCTAATATTGGCATAAGCTATTCTACCTTCAAATATACCACTCACAATAGATTTGAAGTTATCATCCATCAAAACTAGTTTAGATGATTCTCTCGCAATATCACTACCACTACCCATAGATATACCTACATTAGCGACATGAAGTGCTGGTACATCATTTACTCCATCACCAGTAACTGAAACAAATTCTCCACTTCTTTTTAATGATTCAATTATCTTTAATTTTTCTATTGGTGTAACTCTAGAAAAGACAATTTTTTTACTGACAAATTTATCAAATTCTTCTTCACCTTTTTCTAAGTACTCTTCTACTTCTCTACTAGTTGTAACGGTATCATAACTATCAGTTAATTTTAAATCTTTAGCTATTTTAAAGGCTGTTAGAGGATGATCACCCGTAACCATAAGAACTCTAATACCAGCCTCACGACTAGCGTTAATTGCCGTACTAACTTCTTTTCTAATTGGATCAATAAAACCAACTAAACCCATAAAAGTTAAATTCTTAATATCAGCTTCACTATATTTATCTTTCTTCTTAATTTTACCAACTGCTAAAGAAATAACTCTGTATCCATCACTTGATAATGATTCATTTTGCTGAAAAATCTTATCTTTATCAAACTTTTTAAGTCCATTAATCTTACTAGAATGATCAAGTACTACTTCTAAAGAACCTTTAATAGTACAATAAACTTCTCCATCTTTCTCATAAAAAACTGCTGAATATTTATTTTGAGATTCATATGGAATAGTCTCTAATATTTTAATATCACCAGTATCAACATCTAATTTTTTACCAAGGACTAAAAAGGCTAAATCAATAGAGTCTCCTATTCTTTCTTCTCCATCTATTTCAGCTTCATTGTTTAAAACTCCAAGTAGAGATAATTCTTTAGCTAAAGATATATTTTTACCAGTAACTTTTCCTTCTTCATCATAACCAGATCCACTAATATCGTATTCACTTCCATCAGGAAGAACAATTTTCTTAGCTGTTTGTTCATTAACCGTTAAAGTACCAGTCTTATCACTCGCAATAACTGTACAACTACCCATTGCTTCTACTGCTTCTAACTTTTTCGCAACAACATTCTTCTTAGCCATCTTATTAGAAGCAATAGTAAGAGCCATAGTTAAAGCTAGAGGAAGTCCTTCAGGCATAGCTGATACAGCAAGAGCTACTACTGATAATAATACTTCAGAAAGAGGCATTCCTTTACTAATTAAAAGCACAAGTAAAATAACTGAAAGTCCTCCTACTAATAAACATATCTGTTTAGAAAATTTAGCTATTCTAATATTTAGAGGAGACTTCTCTTCTTTTACTTCTTGAACACTACTAGCTATCTTACCTATCTCAGTATTAGATCCAACTCCCACTACAATAGCTTTAGCTCTACCAGTTAAAATACTAGTACCAGCAAATACCATATTAGTTTGATCATTTATTACTAAATTATCTTTTAATACTCCAACATCTTTTTCTACAGAAATACTTTCTCCCGTTAAAATAGACTCATCAACACATAAATTATGTTCTTCTATTATTCTCATATCAGCAGGTACTTTATCACCAGACTCTAAGTAAACTAAATCACCTACTACTAATTCACTAACATCTATTAAAGTATCATCATTATCTCTTCTTACTTTAACATCATCTGGTACTAACTTAGATAAAGCTTTAATAGTATTATTAGCTTTAGCTTCTTGATAAGTACCAAGTATTAAATCAACAAGTACTATAACAAATATCGCAATCGCATCAACATACTCTCCTACTATTAAAGATATTATTATAGCCATAAATAATAGTAATACGATAGGATCTATTAATTCACTAATAATAATTTTTAAAAGACTATAATCATTATTATCAGGTAACTTATTACTACCATATTTCTCTATTCTCTTTTCTACTTCACTACTCTTAATACCATTACTAGAAGTATTTAAAGTATCAAATAATTTATCATCACTAATAGAATAATAATTCATCTTATCACCATTAAAATTATAACAAAAAAGAATAGAATATTCTATTCTTTTTCTATTCCAACTATAATTTGATATCTACCAAGTCCTTCATTAGTCATACTACAAGTCTGTAGAATAATAACTTTAGAATTATCATCTATATTAACATCAACATTATAATTAGATTTATTTTTTAATTTTATTAAATGTTCTTTATAACTAAGTCCAGAAAAACTATTTAAATTGACATAGTCATAATCACTATCTTCTATATAAGCAGAAAATATTAAGTACTTTTTCTTTCCTTCAGTAGTATATAAATATATATATGGATGTTCTTTATAAAAAGATTCCTCACTATAATTATTTAATGGTAAGAAAGGAAGATCTTTCTCTTTACCACTATGTCCATATAATAGTATTTTTCTATCACTAAGTTTATTTCTAAAATCTAAAAAGACACTACCTTTAATATCATCTCTCTTATATAGATCATGATTTAAGTAATAATCATTATTACTAGTCTGAGCAACAGGAGCACTTAATACATCAGGTATTTCTATATAAGCAATAATATCTTTATTACTATAATGTTCTTGTATTTTAGAAATATCTATTTTTTCATTCTCATCTTTAATAATTATTTTACTATTATCGTTATAGGCAATACTAAAAGTATTATCAATAACTCTCATATTAACAAAAGCCATTATTATAAATGAGAATAATAATACAACTATATACCTTTTCTTCATAATATCTCTCTTTTCAAGCATCATATTATATCATTAAATAAATATTACGTCAAAAAAAAGAAGCCTAAGCTTCTAATTTTTAATACTAGTTGTAACTGCAGAAATAACACTAGTTACTAATAAGATTATTAATAGTAATAAATTACTCTTAGTATCTGTATCTCCTACTTTAGTATTAGGAGGTGTAATTTCTGTCTTACCTATAGGTAATATAGTATTAGTAATTGTATATCCATCTATAGTAGTAGAATATCCATCAACAGGTAATTCAATAATTGTGTATTCTATTTCTTCTCCTTGTAGATATTTATTCAAATCACTAATTACTTTTCTCCAGTTATCAGACTCAGTAATATCAATAGTTCTGATTAATTTACCATTTGCGAATATTTGAACAGTAATAGTCTTAGGACGTAATTTATATTTGTTATTATCATCTACCCATACCTTTTGTATCTCAAGAGATGCTTTCTCATTTTCATGAGGATTAGTAATTGTAGATGTAATCTCTTCTTCTCCTTCAGTATAACTAATTACTGGAGGCTTATATCCTTCGACTACGTCTTCTTCAATAGTGTATTTAATTAGAACGCCATGATCTCTATATTTAGGTAAACCACTCTTAGAATAACTCCAATTATCAGCTTCAGTAATAACAGCTTTATCTATCTCAACACCATCTTGAAGTAAATGTATAGTGATAGATTCTGGTCTTACACGATCATTATCATTATCATCGTCCCAAATCTTAGTTAAATTGAAACTAACAGTTTGAGGATCATAACTATTCATGATTTCCACATCACTGACATTTTCACCAGTATAAACACTACCATCTGGTAATTTTTCAGTTACTGAATATTTAATAGGTTCACCGTGATATTTTTCTGGTAAATCTTCAAATGTGTAATACCATTTCTCGTCATCTACGCTTCCAGTAACTGGAGTTTCAGGACTAGTATAAACTACTTTCTCACCTACTTTACCAGTTAGGATAAGAATAATAGAACCATCTCTCTTACCATCTTGGTCAAGATTATCATTCCAAGTCTTAGTAACTTTTACTGGAACTAGGCTTGGATTATATGTATTAGTAATTTCAAATCCATCAGTAACATTACCTTCAAGTGAGAAGTCATAGTCAGGTACTTCTTCTTCCTCTACTAAGTAAGTTATTTCTTCTTTATTATCATACTTAGGTAAATCTTCAAATACATATTTCCATTCATTATTAGCATTTAATACTACATCGCGAACTTTAGTACCATTAGCAAGTAAGTTTACTTTGACAGATAGAGGTGAATCAAATCCAAATGTATTATTAGTTTCATCCCAAATCTTCTTTACAGGTACTTCTGTCTTTTCTGGAACATGCTTATTAGTTAGAGTTGTTGTTGTACCACTAACAACAGGCTCTTCTAATGTATATCCATCTGGAACGCTAACTTCACTCCAAGTATAAGTAACTTCATTTTCACCATTATTCATATACTTAGGTAATCCAGTAACCGTAGCAGTCCATTCATTATCTTCAGACAATGTCTTAGTTACATCTTCAAATGATGGATCATCAGCAGTTAACTTAACAGTAATAGTCTCTGGTCTCTTACCATCATTATCATCATCATCGTCCCAAACTTTATTAACAGTAGAACTTGTTGTTTCAATATCATAAGTATTTGTTAATGTAGTAAGTTCTTCTTCTGTAGTATTTCCAGTTAATTCATAACCTTCTACATCTTCTTCATTCCAAGTATAGTTGATTAATGAACCATGATTTTCATACTTGAACAATCCATCAATCTCAGCATACCAATCATTATCTGCATTCAATGTAACAAATTGTCCATTGCTTAATGTAACCTTCAAACTTAATGGTCTCTTTCCATCACGATTGCCATCATCATCCCATACTTTCTTGATACATACACGAGTTTTTTCAGGATCATAGTGGTTAGTAATAATTGTATTAGTATCATCTTCAGGATCAGTTGTACTACTTGCCATAGTATAACCTTCTTTTAATTCTCCTTCACTCCAGATGTAACTAATTTCATTACCATCTTTATATTTAGGTAAACCAGTAACTGTAGCAGTCCAATTATTATCTTCAGTTAATACATCAGTTGCTACTACAGTATTATCACCTTTTAATGTAACATCTAGAGATGTTTGTCTCTTTCCGTCACGGTCTTCGTCATCATCCCATACTTTTGTAACTTTTGAACTAACAGTTTCATTATCATGAGTATTTGTAAGAGTTGTAGTTGTTCCATTAACTGAAGTAGTTAGTGCATATCCATCTGGTACTGATACTTCAGTCCATGTATAAACTATTTCTTCTCCATCTTTATACTTAGGTAAATCAGAAATTGTCTTAGTCCAGTTATTAGCTTCATCTAAAACATAATCAGTATTATCACCACTGAATGATACAACGATTCTCTCAGGTCTCATACCATCGTTATCCTCGTCATCATTCCATACTTTAATAACAGTTGACTCTGTAGTCTCATTCTCATGCTTATTAGTTAGAGTTGTAGTTGTTCCATCAACTTCAGGATCCAATTGTGTATATCCGTCTGGTACACTAACTTCGCTCCAAACATAAACAATCTCTTCTCCGTCTCTATACTTAGGTAAACCTGTAACTGTAGCAGTCCAGTCGTTAGCATCGTTTAAAGTCTCTTCAGCAACTGTAGTATCGCCATCCTTTAGTACTACGTCTAGATCATCCGGTCTCATACCATCGTTATCTTCATCATCGTCCCATACTTTAATGACAGTTGACTCTGTAGTCTCATTCTCATGCTTATTAGTTAGAGTTGTAGTTGTTCCATCAACTTCAGGATCCAATTGTGTATATCCGTCTGGTACACTAACTTCGCTCCAAACATAAACAATCTCTTCTCCGTCTCTATACTTAGGTAAACCTGTAACTGTAGCAGTCCAGTCGTTAGCATCGTTTAAAGTCTCTTCAGCAACTGTAGTATCGCCATCCTTTAGTACTACGTCTAGATCATCCGGTCTCATACCATCGTTATCTTCATCATCGTCCCATACTTTAATGACAGTTGACTCTGTAGTCTCATTCTCATGCTTATTAGTTAGAGTTGTAGTTGTTCCATCAACTTCAGGATCCAATTGTGTATATCCGTCTGGTACACTAACTTCGCTCCAAACATAAACAATCTCTTCTCCGTCTCTATACTTAGGTAAACCTGTAACTGTAGCAGTCCAGTCGTTAGCATCATTTAGAGTCTCTTCTGCAACAGTAGTATTGCCATCCTTTAGTACTACATCTAGAGACTCTGGTCTCATACCATCGTTATCTTCATCGTCATCCCATACCTTAATGACAGTTGATGTTGTTGTCTCTGGAGTATGTTTATTAGTTAGAGTTGTAACATTATTTTCAGTTTCATTTCCAGTTAATTCATATCCATCTGGAACACTAACTTCACTCCATGTATATTGAATTTCTTCTCCATTTTCATATTTTGGTAAGTTAGGTATTGTAACACTCCAATTATTATCAGCACTTAAAGTATGAACAGAATTATCAGCATCGAATGATACAACTAGTACCTCAGGTCTCATACCATCGTTATCTTCATTATCATCCCATACCTTAATAACAGTTGCACTTGTCACTTCTGGAGTATGCTTATTTGTTATAACGTTACCTTCATCATTTACAGAAGTACTATAAGTACCAGTACCATCTGTTCCAGTAACAACATCATCAAGTACTTCTTCTACAGTATATTCAATTTCTTCATAAGTAATTTTACCATCTACTTCTACTTCCTTAAATCTAGTTAAATCTGTAAAAGTATAATGCCAATTACCATCTTCATCAATTGTAACATCTTCATTATCTGTTGGATTTAATACTACATTTTCTTGTTCAATTTCTCCATCAGCTAATAAATTAACAGTAATTGAATCTGGTCTAATGCCATCTTGATCATCATTATCATCCCAAATTTTTTCAATTGGAAGTTCAGTCAAATCATAAGCATTTTTCATTTCTACATAATAATTTGAATTTGTTAATTTAATTTTTCCCGTTACTTTCTTTTCTCCCTCTGTAACAGTATGTTCAATATTATCTCCACTTAATTCAACATTATTACCTTCACTATCTTTATGAGTTCCTGATACTTCAGCATCAATAAATCTAAAGTCAGAATTTTCTCCTAAATCTTCTATAACTGTATACTCTGCTTGTGTTGTTAAGTTAACAAATCTTAAATTCTCAGTAGTTTTTAATTGAACAGTAATTGTAGATCCATTAGGTCCATGATAATAACCAGTCCAAGCAGAATCTTTTATTTCTTTATCCCATCCTGTTGCAGTTAATCTATCATCTATATCTACATACTCTTTTTTCTCACTATCCCATACTGAGAAATATAAGTTTGCTGGAACTACTTCACCATTTTGAACTTCAGTATTTCCTGGATCATTTACAGTAATATTAAATTTATACAATTGATCTGCTGGTGCATTTCCATCTACTGCTTTATAAACATTTAAGTTACTACGACGATAGTTAATAGCATTTAATTTAGCAGTAGCAGCATGTCTTACATAGTAAACTGGTCCACCTTTTTCTAATCTAACAAATTCATTACCACGAGCTGATTTAGCATATTGTAAATCTTCATCGTTTTTCATCTCTTCTGGTATTTCATAATCTTCAAGTGGATCATCTTCAATTGTAAAGTTACTTGTCATATTAGCATCTACTTTAACAAGTCTAACTTGCTCACCATTATAAATCATTGGATGAACAGTCTCAGATACTAACTGATAGTTATAATGTTCATCATCAATTTCAGTAAATGAATAATCATGTCCTGGAGTATTATCTAATATCTCTACTTTACCAGTTTCTTCATCTACTCTCATAATTCCGTATGAAATAAATATTGGCTCATCATCAGGAGTTTTCCACTCATTTGCTTTAGTTAAACTAGTCGTTAAATATGGTTCACCATCCATTAAAAGTTGCACTTCTACTGAATCTGGTAATTCTTTATCTGCACCATCTAAATAATTTTTCCAATCTTTCTCTATTGTAATAGTATTGCTAAATACTTCAATACCTTCTGGATTTGTATATCCTGCTTCATGTTCATCAGGATTATCTCCTTCACGGGTATCCTTATAATTTAATTCAGCAGTAGTATTAGTACGTAATCTCCAACATCCATCTGGATTTTCACATGCATGTGATGTTGAATCAAAATATACATATTCCTCTAATCCAGCATATTTTCCATAAGTACCAGTCTCAGGATCAATATAACCATCTTCTAATTCTTCTGGCTGTACTAAACCATTATTTAGATCAGCTATTAAATCAAATACCATTTGAGTTTTCCAAACATCAAAACTAACTGAATATGTAACACCATTTAATAATGTTCCAACACTTGATAGATCCCATTGAACAGCACCGTTTTCATCTAAATAAGCTGCTGGTGGATCTTGGTTAAAGAATATTTCTGGTGAATAACCACAATCATCAGTTCCATCACCAGTTGTAGTTTGAGTACAATGTTTTTTCCATTGAACTCTCATTACAAGTTGATCTGGATCTTCTGCATTTGGATCACGAGTTTTCTCAATTGTACCTACCACTTCAATAGTATGATGAGTATCTGGTTCAGATGGTCTTGTCCAAGAAACCTCTAACTTACCATTTCCTAAGTCTTTTGTATAAACATAGAATTTTTTACCAGTATTACGGTCAATTCTATCTGTATAGTAATCGTAATCAGCACCTTTAACCATATCAGGATCAGTATTCAATGGATCATAAGGATAAACATCTTTACTCATCCAATATTTATATGTAGACTCATCAACAGTTAATAGTGGAGCAACTTCACCAGAAGAAAGTTTTGCTTCATTAGTAGTACCATCTAAAATACTAACTTCAGTAACTCCAACTGCCTCAACTATAGCATTAAGAATTGTATCAATAGCTTCATTTAAGCTTTCACTACTACTAGCATTAAAATAAACATCTTCAATACCTTCTGAGTTAGAACCAACTCCAGCAGTTCTAGATCCCATATCACCATTATTATGTGCATAATAAATTAAATCATCTAGATAATTTGGATTATTATCGTTACTACTACCAAATGTAAATATACCATATAACATAGTATTACTTGGATTATCTTCAGTTCCAGCAGAATGAGTTGCAGTATTAAAATTATGTACTAGTAATGATTGATCTTGTGCTTCTACATAGTGAGTTAGATATCCGTCAAATCCACTACCTGTATTTATACCATAAGTAGGTGAACCATCAGTAACAAATAATACATAAGTAGGATCTGCATCTGTAACATAATTACCATTTCCGTCTTTACTATTTAAATAATTATATGCAGCTTGTAGAGCAGCTTCCCAGTTTGTTCCACCACCATATGTCAACTGTCTTGAATTGTTGTATCCAGTTGCTGATAAATGACTATTAAAATCATCAGGATCATTAGTCCACTCTTGTTCAAGCCAAGCAGCATTTGTTTCATCACCTGGAGTATATGTAGTACTACTATGATTTTGTGATGAGAATGTTATTAAAGACATTTGAATGTTATCTAGTAACTCTCCACCCTCTTCTTTAGGTTGGTTAAATTCATATAATTGAGTTGCAAAATCTCTTACAGCTTTTTCTGATGCAGCTGCACGTGTTGTATAAATATATCTTGTTCCATTATATGGTACTAAACGATTTCCTTCATAATAGCAAACATCATATTGATAGCCTTGATCAACTGTATTTCCGTTATTACAATTTCTTAATTGCGCATAACTACCATTATTAGCCCTACGATAGTTTCCTAATGGATTTACAGCATAAACGTAACTATTATTATTAGTCATACTTCCAGATACATCATATAAAACTAGAACGTTAGCTTTTGCTGTTTTTTGTTCTGGCTCAATAGCACCTTCTACACTTAATTCTAGAGTAAACGTACCATCTCTATTATTCTCAAGTGTTTTATAGTGATTTGGAACATTGATATTTCCACCATCACTTACCTTTTTTGCATCTAAGCTTAGTTTGCTTGTAGTATTATTTAATAATATTGCAGCAAAAAATAATATTATTAAAAATATTACAGAGAAAAATAAAAACTTAAATTTGAAATTTTTTGATTTCATTCAACATCATCCCCCGAAAATCAATAATTAACTCACTATTCTAAAGTCAAAAAAGACTTTTGTCAATTGAAATATACTAATTTTTAAATATATTTTTTTTGCCAAAAAAAAAGACTATTTAGTCTCTTTTTTACAATCACAATTATCTCCACAATTGCACTCATCACCACACTTGCAATCTCCATCACAAGTACATTCTTTTCCATCTTGACAACCGCAAGTACAATCAGGTGAACAATTACATTTCTTCTTATCTTCCATTCTTCCTCTTATATAAATTACAATTAAATTATATTACAAACAAAAAATAAACTTAAGAAGTTTATTTTTTTACCCCAAATCTACTAAAAGGAAATAATACTAGACCAGTATGTCCTTTAATTTTATTCTTACTAAAAGGTCCTAAATATCTACTATCTAAAGATACTTTTCTATTATCTCCCATAACAAAGTATTTACCTTTACCAATCTTTATTTCATCAAAATCTTCAGTTTCAGAATGATCAAATTCTTCTTTTACATATTTATTATTTATAAATAATTTACCATTCTTATATTTTACTTTCTCACCTGGTAAAGCAATTACTCTCTTAATTAGATATTCACCATCTGCTTTAACAACTACTATATCAAATCTCTTTATATCATTAAATCTATAAGATATTTCATCTAGTATCATAATATCTCCATTATATAGAGTATTATCCATAGAATCTCCATCTACTCTAATAGGAGAAACTATAAAAGCTTTAATTAATAAAACTACAATAACTACTACTACATAAGGAATTAATTCTTTCAATATTTCATCTATCTTTTTATTCTTCATACACTACCTAACAAAAAATAAGGTAAATACCTTATTATTGTTGTCCTCTTTCTTTAATACGATATCCACCAACCATATTCTTTAAGAAGTTTAACTTAGCACGTCTAACTTTACCTTTACGAAGAACAGTTAAACTATCAATCTTTGGTGAATTAACTGGGAATGTTCTTTCTACTCCTACTCCGCCAGACATCTTTCTAACTGTAAAAGTTTCATTAACACTTCCACCTTTTTTAGCAACCACAACTCCCTCATAAGCTTGGATTCTACTTCTCTTACCTTCAACGATCTTAACGTCTACTTTAACAGTATCTCCAACACGGAATTCTGGGACATTAGGTTTAATTTGCTTTTCATTAATCTTGTCAATAATATTCACTAATATCTCTCCTCTCTATATATGCATTACTGTAATCATAATAATAAATACCAGCGGATTACTGCTCAATTGACAAAATAAAGTATAACATAATTATTAATAAAACACAAGATTTATTTATATAAACAAAAAGAAGACTATTCGTCTCCTTTTACATCAGCTCTATTTACAAGTATAACTATTCCTATACAAGCAGCTATTACTACTACTAATGAAGCTACAAATAGTATTACATACAAATTACTATAGTTATTCATAGTATCATCTCTAAATAGAGAATCACTAACACTAGAAGATATAACAGATGTTTCTACTTTATCTTCTCCCATAGGTATAGTAACTTTAGCTACTTCTTTTTCTTTATTTAAACCACTAACAATTAAAGTTACAACTAAATTACCATTAAATTCAGCATCTTTTTCTGCAACATAATCTTCTAATTCTTTTCTATATTTATTAACATTAACTTCATAGTTTTTCTTTAACTCTAATTTATCAGTCTTACTCTTACTAACTCCTGTAGAAATAGACTCTTTATTATTAGTTTTAACTACAGCTGAACCTTTATCAGTAATAGTAAACTTCTCTAATACTTTATAATTAATATTATAAGATACTATATCATCAAAATTAACATCATAAGCATAATTAATCTTAACTTTATCTACACTATTAGTAATAACAACATCTTCATTACAATCATTTCCCGTACATAAACTATAAGAGACATCACTACTTTCAAAATAACTAACATCCTTCATAGGACTAGTATTAATATATTGAACGCAGAATTTTATAACAAAGAATATTGATAATATAAGTATTAAAACAAAGACTATTAATCTAATAATAAATCCATTATAAGCAATTTCTTCTCTTAATTTATCTTTGTCATTAATATCTTCTTCTTTTTCCTTAAAAGCTTCGTCAACAATATCTTGATCTTTTACTTCTTCAAGTAAATCATCATCAAATTCTGTTTTTATTTTAGCATTACTTTTAACTTTAGATATCTTAACATCTTCTAAGACATAAGAATCTAACTTTTCAGGTTTATCATCTACTACTATAGATACGTTATTATCAAGAGCTTTCTTTTCTACTGCTAATTCTTTCTCTTCTACTTTAGGTTCTACTACATCTTCTATTTTCTTTACTGTTTCTATCTTTTTAGGAGTAGCCTTTTTAACAGTACTTTTCTTTTTAGTAGTAGTTGTCTTTTTAGGAGTAACCTTTTTAGTAGTTACTTTCTTAGTAGTTTTAGGACTCTTAGTAACAGTCTTTTTAACTACCTTCTTTGGAGTAGTCTTCTTAGCTGTAGTCTTCTTAGTAGTTGTTTTTTTAGTTGCAGTAGCCTTTTTAGTTGTAGTTTTCTTAGTACCTTTAGTATCTTTCTTATAATATTTCTTGTTACTAACAGTTTGTCCTTTACTATTTTTAGCCATATAATCACCCCAATTATACAAAAATTATATCATATATTTTTTTAAAAATATATATAAAATACTTAAATTATTTCCCTCTATAATTATTCTTACCAATCATATTTACACTATTAAGAGAAAGTAATTTAGTTAATGCTTCTTTCTGTAATAGTTTAAGTTTTATAGACATCTTCTCTAATTCTTTTTGAGTTAAATACTCTCTATACTTATTCTTAATCATAAGTCTAAATTTTTCTATTCTATCGAGTACTTGTCTATAAGTACTGCCATCATCATCGTCATCACTCACAAATAAATCTGTTAACTTATCTATTAAAGCATTAAACTTTTTATTAACTAAATGACTAACTAATAGTTTACTTAGTTTTCTATTAACTAAATTAATATTATTGATATCTTCTCCATCTATTACAAAGCCTTTCCTAGTAGGCATAAGATATCCATTTAATATTAATTCATCTTTAATATTACCTTTATAACTACCATTAATTACAAACATCTAATCATCTCCTAATAAATCAGGACGCCTATCTTTAGTTCTCTCTAATCTTATTTTTTCTCTATATTTATCTATCTCTTCATGATTACCAGATACAAGTACTTCTGGTACTTCCATACCCCTGTATACACGAGGTTTAGTATAGTTAGGATAATCAAGTCTATTATCAGTAAATGATTCACTAACTAATGACTCTTCATCTATAACACCTGGTATAAGTCTAACAACAGAATCTACTATAGCCGTGGCAGGTATCTCTCCACCAGTTAATACAAAGTCACCTATACTTATTTCTGCATCACATAAAGATCTAATTCTCTCATCAAAGCCTTCATAATGACCACATATGATTATTATATGTTTTTTATCTCTTAATTTACAAACTATTTTTTCATTATATTTATCTCCATCAGGACTCATGAGTATTATATAAGCATCTTTATCTTTATTAATATCATCAATACATCTAAATATTGGATCACACATAAGTACCATACCAGCTCCACCACCATATGGAGTATCATCTACTTTGTTATGTGTGTCAGTACTATAATCTCTAAAATTAACTAAATTAATTTCTACTTTTCCAGCATCGATAGCTCTCTTAATAATAGATTCTTTTAGAAAGCCATCTATCATATCTGGAAACAAAGTTAATATATCTATTTTCATATCCTACATCCCATCTATAACTTTAATTATTACTCTATGATTATCTTTATCTATCTCTACGAATTCCTCATTATATGGTATTAAATACTCTCTATCAAGCATTACTCTAAGTACTTTATTACCTGATCCAGAATCAAACACTTCCGTAATTTTACCTACTCTTTCATCAGGAGTAATAGCATCAAATTTAACTAAATCTTCATCGAGTAATTCATTACTCTTTAATACTAATTTATCTTTGTCAAAATAGACTTCTTTTCCTACTAAAAATAATACTTCATTAATATCTGTATAATCATTTAAAGTAACCATATCAAAACTCTTATGCTTACGATAACTCTTAATAACATAACTCTTATCATCAACAATTAATTCATTACCAATAATAAATACTTCATCTTTATAAGGAAATTTACTAAGTATTCTAACTTCTCCTTTAATACCATGTGTATTAACAATCTTACCTATATATACTTTATTCATTTCTAACACCCATCTCATATAAAATAATCGAAGTAGCAACACCTACATTTAAACTCTCAACTTGATTATTCATCTTAATATATAACATATCATCACATAAATCATAAACCTCTGGAGATAGCCCATTACCTTCATTACCAACTACTAGTGCGAATCTAGATTTCTCATCCTGGGATAACTTACTAGGAATCATGCCACTCACAACATCAGTACCGTATACTTTCATATTATTACTTCTAATTATATGTATAGCTGAAACTATATCTTCTACGACAATATTAATCTTAAATAACATTCCTTGTGTAGCTCTTACTACTTTAGGATTATATAAGTCAACTGTATTACGACTTAAAACTATTGTGGATACATCAAAGGCAACTGCACTTCTAATAATAGTACCTAAATTACCAGGATCTTGCACTCCGTCTAAAAGTAGAATCCTATCGCCAATTATCTCTTTAGTATCACCTTTTCTCGCAACACCAATTATACTTGGTACTGTATCTGTAGTTGCGAGTTTTTTCATCACATCTACACTCACAATAGTTGTTTTAACATCGAAAAGTACCCTATCTTCTAAAGTAAATACTTCTACTAAAGTCTCTGCTTTATAAGCTTCTTGTACTAGATGAAATCCTTCTATTAAAAATAAATTTTCTTTATCACGATATTTCTTTATTTTTAATTTAGCTAATTCTTTTACTCTTTCATTATTACTACTATTTATCAAAAGTCTTTCATCTCCCCTCGACATTCTTTATACTTTGGAAAATTTTCTTCTACTAATGCCCAAAATCTAGGTGAATGATCTCCATGAATTAAATGAGATAGTTCATGTACTATAACATAGTCTAAATACTTTTCATCTCTTTTTATTAACTCTAGATTAAGAGTAATAATATGTGTCTTTATATTACATACTCCCCATCTGGATTTCATTTTTCTAATTCTAAGTGTTGGATGTGGTATTTTTCTACTAAATGTATTGTAGTGCTCTTCTAGTTTAATACTAAATAATTCTTTAGCTTGTTTTTTATACCATTTGTCGATGTCGAATTTTTTATTTACAAAAACTTTTCCATCTCCTAAAGAAAAATCTGTATAGTCGACATATACAATATCATATTTTTTACCTAGATAATAAAAACCTTCGTTATTCTCATGTCTTTTTAATTGTACATTTAGCATATCAACTACTTTACTATAATTATCTTCTATTAACTTTTCAATATAGCCAATAGATGTGAAATAGTTAGTAGTAACTGATACTTGAAGATCTTTATTAACTCTTATATATGTACCTCTATTACTTTTCTTTCTTTTGATAATAACATCGTACTTTTTTCCACCAATATCAACCTGCATTAATACCACCAACTATATTTTATCAAAAAAAAAGTAATAATAAAACATTACTACTTAATAATATATGGATTATTTTTTTCTCCTTTACCACTTACTATTCTATTTAATGGATCAAGTTCTAATCTAGCACCCGTATTATTAGTTAATAAGAATATATAGTCACTCTTCTTAACAACATTTAAAAAGTACAAAGTATTATTATATTTAGCATAATTACCATTACCCTCAGTAACAAAAGTTAATCCTTTTTCATCTACTTTAATACCACATTTACTAGTCTTAATATTTTTATATATTTCACTAGCTGTACCAATAAAAGTATCTGCTTCTACACATTCTACATCTATCGTAATATTCTTTTCTTTCATTATCTTGTACATAGCGAATACACTAGTACAAGAAAAACAAATTACTAAACAAATAATAATCAAAATCTTTTTCATATAATCTCCTACTATCAAGATTATTATACAAAAAAAGTTGTGTTTCCACAACTTATTATTTTACAATTCTTATTCTACTTTAACACTAACAAATTTATAAAGTTCATCTTTGTCTTTTTCAAAAGTATAAATATATTTGTATTTTTCTTCGGAAACGTTTTCTGCAAACCATTCAGCATTAACAGTTAATTCAACAATATCACCTTTTTCTACTGCCTTAGATAAAGTAAGTTTTTCTTCAGCTGGACCACATATAGCATCACCAACAATAATATTATAAAGATAATAATTGTCTGTCTTAGAATCATAGATATAGGCATTAAAATGAGCTCTATCTTTATACATAGTAGCTGACGTATCGAGTTTTGAATTTACACCAAATATTTGCTTATAAACAGAATCAATATAACTTTTTTCATAGTATGAATCTTGATCTGAATTTTTATAGTTTTCTAATGGTGAAGCTGGTGCCTTACCACCATGTTTGATAAAATCTTCACTTAAATTATGAGCTACGAAACGCATTTTAATTTCTTCCATGGCAGATTCAGCCACAAAATCTTTTTTCTCAGTTCCCTCACTCCAAGTCTCATATTGCTTATGACAAGAATCAGATAACTCTGGCATTATTGTTTCATTATACAACATTTTCACTAATCTAGAATTAACGTCCAGTTCTTTAGTAGTTTCTTTTTCCTCTTTTTCTTCTTCTTTTGGTGTATCTTTTTCTCCACCAATTAATCCTTTTTCGTTAACAAAATATCCACCAGCAAATGCTGCACATAAAAGCACAATCACAAGTAGTATAATTCCAATATTACTTTTCTTCTTTTCTTCCATATTTTCCTCCTATCATATACACTTACATTATATAATATATATATATATTAAACAACAATTTAGATAAAAATAATTTTACTTTACAAAAAAAGACAAATATTTCTATTTGTCTCTTAATACTGCATTGTATTTTTCTTCAATCTTTTTAATTATTTTATTAAATTCTTGCATTACTTCTTCATCTTTTAAAGTTCTATCTATTCCGTTAAATACTAAGTTAAAGGCAATAGACTTTTTATCTTTTTCTATATTTTCTCCTTCGTAAACATCGAATACTTCAACAGATTGAAGAGTTTTATTTCCACATTTTTTAATGTCTTTAATTATATCTCCAGCTATAGTATTTCTATCCACTATAAAAGCCATATCTTTTTCTATAGATGGATACTTAAATGCTTCTTTGAACTTTAATTTACTAGTTCTTCCAAATAAACTATTTAGACTTAATTCAAAGACATAAATATCATCTTTTTCTATATTTGGATGTACTTTTCCAATAATACCTATTCTCTTTCCATCTAGAATAATATCTGCTTGTACTCCTGGATGTAAATCTGATATATTACTCTTTTCAAAACTATATCTATTAGAAAGAGCCATATAATCAAGTATATTTTCTACTATACCTTTTACTAAATAGAAATCTACTTTTAATGGTTTTTGAAGATTATTAGAAATATAATTTCCACTCATTAAACCACATATTTTAGATTCTTCTTTAAAGTCAGTATCAAAGTATGTCTTACTAATCTCATAAATAGATACATCTTCTACTCCATGATCTTTATTATATTCATAAACATTTAATAAAGATGGAATTAATGTTGTTCTAACAATACTCTTATCTATACTCATTGGATTAGGTAGTACAACTTTTTTCTTTTCTTCGTAGTCAAACTTTTCAGACATAGCAGGAGATACTAATGTATAGTTCTTTACTTCTGTTAAACCTAAACTTCTAAGTCTCTTAGAAACTAGTTTTCTGTATTTAACATCTCCAATGTATTCTCCTCTTCTAATAGGTACTCTTGGTAGAGAAGAAACTAAGTTATTATAACCATAAAGTCTTCCTATCTCTTCAGCTATATCGTTGACATTTGCTTCTACGTCTAATCTTCTTCTAGGAATAGTTACTTCGAATTTATGATTCTTTAACTTGTATGGGAAATCTAACTTCTCAAGCTCATGTTTCATATCTTCTTCACTAATAGTAATACCTAAAAGTTTATCTACTTCATCTGGATAGAATGATAATACTTTCTCTGTATGATCTTCCTTATCTACTAGTACAATACCACTCTTAATCTTAGCACCAGCATATTTTTCAAGTAGATAACAAGCTCTCTTTGATGCTTCTTCAGTATACTCATAACTTAAACCTTTTCCAAATCTAATAGAAGCTTCGCTCTTTAAGTCTAATTTTTGAGCTGTATTTCTAATACTTACTGGATCAAATATAGCTGACTCAATTAAAATGTTTTTAGTGTCTTTCTCAACTTCAGTAGTAAGTCCTCCCATAACACCAGCAATACCAACAGCTTCCTTACCATCAGTAATAACAATATCATTATGATCAAGCTCACGTTTTTTACCATCAAGAGTTGTGATTACTTCACCGTCTTTAGCATCTCTTACTACTATTTTGTCACCTAATCTATCTTTATCATAAAAGTGAAGAGGTTGACCATACTCTAACATTACATAGTTAGAAATATCTACGACGTTATTGATAGCTCTCATACCAGCCGCAGCTAATCTTTTCTTTATGAAGTATGGACTTTCACCAATCTTAACGTCTACTGCTTCTCTTGCGACAAAGTAAGTACACTTATCTGTATCTACTTTTAATTTGAAATCTTTATTAACATCATCTTTTATTGTTTTGAAACTAGACTCAGGTAATTTTACTTTTCTATTAAGAATAGAAGCTATTTCATAAGCAAAACCAATATGATAATAACAGTCATTATTTCTGTGCTTATGAATATCTAGTTCATATAAAGTATCATCCACTCCTAAATACTTAAGTGGATCTTCTCCGACTTTAGCATCATCTCCAAGTTCTGTAATACCTTTAGCATATGTCTCTTCTGTTTTCTCTTCTAGTCCTAATTCAAACTTAGCACACATCATACCACAAGACTCTACACCACGAATTTTACTCTTCTTAATCTCAAAGTCTCCTGGTAGTACAGCACCTACTTTCGCAACTATTACTTTTAAACCTTTTCTTACGTTATTCGCACCACATACTATTTGTAGTTTTTCATCTCCAATATTAACCTTACATACATGTAAATGATCACTATCTGGATGATCTTCTACTTCCATAATTTCACCAATTACTAAATTACTAATATGGTGTGTCACAACAGCCTCAATATTAATTCCTGCTTCTGTAATCTTACGAGCTAAATCATAAGGCTCTTGATCATGAATATCAATATAATCGGAAACCCAATCTAAACTAATCATTATTCTTCATCCTCCCTATCAAAAGCACTTACTTCTCGTAAATCTGTCATATATATTTTTCTAATATCATCAAAATCATATTTCATCATAGCTAGTCTTTCAGCTCCAAAGCCAAAAGCAAATCCACTCCAAACTTTTGGATCATAGCCACAACCTCTTAATACATCTGGATGTACCATACCAGCACCTACGATTGTTACCCAACCTGTTTTCTTACATACTGGGCAACCTTTACCTCCACAGTTAACACAACTTACATCCACTTCAACTGAAGGCTCTGTGAAAGGATAATAACTAGGTCTAAAACGTACTTCAGTCTTATCACCAAATAATCTCTTAAATAGTACTTCCATAGTACCTTTTAAATCAGATAATGAAATATCTTTATCTACAAGTAATCCTTCTATCTGCATAAATTGATGTGAATGAGTTGCATCATCATCATCTCTACGATAAGTCTTACCTGGACAAATCATTCTAATTGGAGTTACTCCTTTTCCATCTAACATTACTCTTACTTGCATTGGAGAAGTCTGACTACGAAGTAATAATCTATCTCCTTCAACATAGAAAGTATCTTGAGCATCTCTAGCTGGATGTCCTTTAGGTATATTTAACATTTCAAAGTTATATTTATCTTCTTCTATTTCAGGTCCATCCACAACATCATATCCCATAGATAAGAATACTTCTTCTACTTCTTCTACTATCTTTTCTACAACGTTAGGAGCTCCATTCCTTACTTTAGTACTAGGTAATGTAACATCTATTGCTTCTTTCTCTAGCTTCTCATCTAGCTCTTTTTTACTTAACTCCGTACTAACCTTTTCATAGAAGTCATTAAATTCACTCTTTACTTCATTAACCCTCTTACCATACTTTCCTCTCTCTTCTGGAGGAACATCTTTAATACCACTATTAAGTTTAGTAATAAGACCATTCTTACTCAAATATTTAATTTTTAAATCATTTAATTCACTTTTAGTAATATTACTCTTCTTAATATCTTTTTCTAATTCTTTTTTTACTTCTTCTATCATTCAAAATACCTCCTATTATACTTTTCAATTCATGATCATCATCTATAAGTACAGACATCATTCCAATATTTATAGCTCCCATAAAATCATTTTCATAGTCATCACCTACTACTAAACACTCATCTATTGGAGTATCTCCTCTAGCAAGTAATAAACTCTCACTATTAGGTTTTACTGCATAGTCTCCACCAACAACATTATCAAAATAATTTAATAATCCTGCTCTCTCTAATCTACCTTTCTGTGAAACAGTAAACCAATTAGTTGCGACTGACATCTTAATATTATTTTTCTTTAATTCTTCTAATACTTCAATAACATTATTACATATATCACTATTAACATCATTAGTAACAAAATCAATCCATTTATTAGTTAATTCTTCACTAAAATCATAACCTCTATCTTTTAAATAATTAGTTAATTCACTAACTTCATAATTCTTATGACTTCTTTCATATTCTCTTAATATTATAGCAACATTATTAATAAATTCTAAATTCTTTTTACTATTACCCATCTCTTTCGTAAAGAACTTTACTTCTTCATCCCAATGAGCTTTTAATAGTGTTCCATCTACATCAAATATAACTCGTTTAATAACACATCACTCCAAAAAAAATAACTATAATCTAAGGACGAATTACCGCGGTACCACCTTAGTTTATAGTTATTACTATACACTCAATACTCTTAACGCGAGTAACGCTTACTATTAATAAGAACTCCTGAAGCGAATTCACTAACTTCTCTTATTTGTTTCCACCAACCACAAACTCTCTTAAAAGTTCCATTAGTTACTACTCTTCAATCAACGTCTATATATATTTTACCATAAATTTATCTTTTATGTACTTTTTTCTTATCATATCTATTTTCTTTTTCAGCAATCTTAACTAAATTACCTCTAGTACAATTATCATCAAAGATAATAGAATCATTAGTCTTATAATACCCATCTTCTATAGCAATACTTCTATGATAATCTCTATTTCTAGAAATATAATCTACTACATTACCACCATATCTAAGAGCTATAATACGTGCTTCTCCAGTTATATTATTATCATAAATAACCCTTAACTTATCAGCAATAGGATTACCTAAATAAACTGCTACATCATATGCACTAACTATATCACTAGTAGTAATCTTTTTATCAAGTAAACTAAACAATATACCTTCTCTTTTAGTAATATATTGTCCAAGTTCAGAATCTTTTCTAATAGCTACATTTTCAAATTTATAATTAGTATCATTATTATTAATAAATTTTTCTAAATCATTACAAGCTTTCTTTATAATTTCTTCTCCACTAAAATAATTATTTCTAAGATAATTAAAAAATTCATTACCATTTTCCATAACAAAATAATTTCTATTATCCATACTTGTTCTATAATTTATCATAGTCTCACCCCATACAGGTGAATATTATAATAAGAAAAAGAATAATTGTAAAGAAAAAAGACTATACAGTCCTTAATTCTTCTTCTTTTTTCTTTAATTCTTCATCTATTTTCTTGTTGTATTCATTAACTTCATCTTGTATTCTTTTCTCTAGTCTATCTTTTTCATCATCATTAGGAGCATTCTTTTTAACATCATCCATAGCATCTCTACGAATATTTCTTACTACTACTTTTGCATCTTCTGCTATCTTCTTAACTTGTTTAACAAGTTCTTCTCTTCTATCTTCTGTAAGTTCTGGAATAACTATTCTAATAGTTTCTCCATCATTACTAGGAGTATATCCTAAGTTAGCATTGAATATAGCTTTTTCTATATCAGCTAAAGCATGTTTATCATATGGTTTAATAACTAGAATTCTAGCCTCTGGTACAGAGATAGTTGCTACTGACTTAAGTGGTGTCATCTGTCCATAGTATTCAACCATAACGCCATCCAAACTAGCTGGATTAGCTCTTCCTGCTCTAACAGTTCCAAATCTATGAGATAAAGTTTCCATTCCTTTATCCATTTCTAATTTCATATTAGTAATAGTATCATCCATAAAATCACTCCCTATTTAGCGTCATTTATTTGACTCATAACTTCACTGGCAAAGTCTTCTTCTTTTTTCTCTATTCCTTCACCAACTTGATAACGAATAGCTTTAACTATTTCACCATTGTTATTCTTAACAAAATCTCCAACAGTCATAGAAGAATCTTTAATATATTCTTGTTCAGTTAAACAAACTTCTTTATAAAATTTATTTAATCTACCAGTAGCCATCTTTTCAATAATATCTTCTGGTTTATTTTTATTCTTCTCATCGTTTTTAATTTGTTCTTTAATAACTTCTTTTTCACGATTAACCATATCTTCTGGTACTTCTTCACGTGTTACAGCAACTGGAGCCATAGCAGCATCTTGCATAGCAACTTCTTTAGCCGTTACTTCATCTGCTCCTTTTAGTACTACTAAGCTTCCAATCTTTCCACCTAAATGTAAGTAAGATCCAAAAACTTCGTTATCAGCTTTTTCTACTTTTTCAAATCTTCTAAATGAAATTTTTTCACCTATTTGAGCAGTTAAATTAATAATAGTATCTTTAACACTATCATTACCCATCTTAAGTTCCATAACTTCATCTAAAGTCTCAACTTTATTATTTAAAATTACTGTAGATAAATCATCTATGAAAGAAGTAAATTTCTCATTAGAAGCAACAAAGTCTGTTTCACAATTAACTTCTACAATAACAGCTTTATTACCATCTACTTTAACACTAGCAAGTCCTTCAGCAGCTACTCTACTAGCTTTCTTTTCTGCTTTAGTAATTCCTTTCTCACGTAACCAGTCTACAGCTTTTTCCATATCACCTGATACTGCTTCTAATGCTTTTTTACAATCCATCATTCCAGCACCAGTTTTTTCTCTTAATTCTTTTACATCACTTG
>CAZALI010000013.1:0-35888 GCA_964486215.1 uncultured Muribaculaceae bacterium | reverse complement strand
ATAATAATTAATGCTATTGTAATTAATGTTTCATGTTTTTTAAATACTTTTTCCATTTTATCAACTCCAATGATTATTATAACACAAATTTTTGAATTATTTTGCTCGTAATATTACTAAAAAAAGGAATTATAATTATTTTCTAAAAATACATTTTTCCTTATTTTTCAATAGTTTTACGACATAGTATCGTAACACTTTCACAATGATAAGTCCTCGGAAACATATTAAACACTTTTACTTTAGACACTTCATACTTATCAGTCATTAGAGCCAAGTCTCTTACTAAAGTAATTGGCTCACATGATACATATATTATTCTTTTACTATTAATTCTCATTAAATTAGAAATGGTTTCTTTATCTAATCCACTCCTTGGTGGATCAACTATTACAGTATCAAAATTATCAAATCTATCTATTATATCTTCTACATCTGCTAGATAGAATTCTCCAGAAATATTATTTAATTCTAAATTTCTATTCGCATCATGTATATTACTTGTATTATTGTCTATACCAGTAATATTATTACTATCAATATAAATACCTATACTACCAGTACCACAATATAAATCTAATATCTTAGTACCAATAATATTATCTTTAACTTCTTTATATAAATCATCTACTAATAACCTATTTACTTGAAAGAAACTATTAGTACTTAAATAATACTTTTTTTCTCCAATATTACTAATTATAGAAGAATCATTACTAATTAATTTACCATTATATATTAGAACATTACTAATATTGTTATATTTATTAATATCTATATCTCCTGATATATTTAAAATACTATTCTTATCATCATTACTAACTCTAATTAATACATTTTTAATACCAGAAATGCCTATTTTACGTATTTTCTTTATAATTTGATTAATTGTACTACTACATAGTAAACAGCTCTTAATATCCACTATATTATGTGTTTTATTACTATATAATCCTAATGACTTATTATCACCATGTAATATTATTTTATTACGATAATTATATTCATTACTAGATTTAATATCAGTAATATCTATATCTATATTACTAAATTTCTTAAAAACATTTTTTACTTTCTCTAATTTAAATTTATTCTCTTCTTTGTACTTTAAATGACATAAATTACAACCACCACATATATCGTAATAAGGACATTTTACCTCTATTCTATCTTGAGATTTATCAATGTACTTTAATACTTTAGCTTCTAAGAATTTAGAATGTTCACTTATTATTTTAATATCTACTTTTTCTCCTACTAAAGCATTTTCTACAAAGCATATTTTATCATCTATATAAGCAATTCCTCTACCAAAATCATCTAATCTCTCTATTACTACTTCCATAATATCTCCTAATTATTTTGAGCTTGTCTAAGTTTTATTCTTAATAATTCTTCTCTACTCATTTTATAATTATCATCTTTATAAAATACTCCATTATTTAAACCTAATATATTACCAACACTAACACTAGGTAATATAAAACTATATACTTCTATAACACTACCATCATTAATATTTTCAAGTCTAACAATATTATCACATATACTATCTACATAAAAATATTTATCCATTAACATCACTCTCCATAGTACTAATCTTAATATTATTACCATCACTATTAACTACAATAGTTCCATTTAAATCAGTACGATAAACTTCTATATTATAATATCTCATTTTATTCATTGTAACTTTCTTAGGATGTCCATAGATATTATCTCTTCCTACAGATATAATTCCATATTTAGGTTGTACTTTCTGTAAGAACTCATTAGATGAAGAATATTGTGAACCATGATGTCCTAGTTTTAATACATCACTTTTTATATCCTGATCAAGTATTTTTTTCTCACAAGCATTAGTCGCATCTCCAGTAAATATAAAACTAGTATTATAGTAAACACATCTATTAATAATAGAATTACTATTAATATCTTCATTATCATTTCCTATATAAAGTATCTTACACTTAGTATTAGATAAAGAAAATTCTTGATTAATATTAGGTGTTTCTAATTTTATTCTCTTTCTATTAAGAGAATCTAATACTTCTTCAAAATTCTTACTACTAACTAAAACATTAGGCATATAATAATGTTTAATATTAAAATTATCTATAATTTTATCCATACCACCTATATGATCTTCATGACCATGAGTACCAATAACATAATCAAAACTCTTAATACCTAAAGTTTTAAAGAAATTAACTAACTTATAACCATCAGCTTCATTACCAGCATCTATTAACATATAATGACCATTATCACTAAGTAATATAGAATCTGCTTGTCCTACATCTAAATAATAAATAGTTAGATTACTATTAGTAGGTACATTTACTCTCTTATTTATTTCATTCTTTTTATTATTATAGTTTTCTAAATACCATGAAACAAAAAGTAATATTAATAATATAAGTAAAGTAATAAGTTTTTTCTTAACTCTACGTTTCATACAATCATCTCATATTAATCATATCAAATATTAATACTAAAAAAAAGAACTATACAGTTCTTTAACAATTATTTTTTATTAGTTTTAATAACTTTTACTCCACCTTCAGTACTAGTCTTAGATACTTTCTTCTTAGTAGTTTTAGTATTAGAAGTATTCTTAACTAAATCAGTAAGCATATCAATAGTAGAAGTAGAAGTAGATTTAGATTTCTTCTTACTACTCTTTTTCTTCTTTTTCTTATCATCAGTTAAGTCATCTACAAATCCAGATATTAAATCAATTGCCATCTTACCTTGACTACTCTTAGTCTTTTTCTTTTTATCCTTCAAATAGTCTTGTACCTTATCTCCTGCTTGATCTTTTAGATAATCAATAGCTTGATCTTTAACTTTATCAAAGTCTCCCATATAAACCTCCTAAACTAAAAGTCTTTGATTAGACCTTCTACACTAATATCTCTTTCTCTAATAGTACGAAGTGCTTCTCTACTCTTAACATTCTTTGTATTAGTAGCATGCTTAATAATAGTTTTTTCATACAAATTACGAATAAATCTAGCATTACCAAAGTTCTTACCAGTACGATATTCTCCTATTAAACCTCTTACTTTAGTAAGAGCTTTATCTTCTATCTTAAAGCCATTCTTACTAGCCATACCTTTTAATATTTCTATAAGTTCATCGTCAGTATAATCATCAAACTCTAATGTATAACCAATACGAGATACTATACCAGAGTTAGAGTTTAAGAAGTCATTCATCTCTTTAGTATATCCAGCAAATATTACAACTAAATTATCTCTATAGTCTTCCATAGCTTTAATAAGAGTTGCGATAGCTTCTTCGTTATAAGAGTTACCTCCCTCTTTGACAGCTAATGAATAAGCTTCATCAATGAATAGTACTCCACCCATTGCTCTCTCGATAACTGACATTGTCTTTGGAGCTGTCTGTCCAACATACTCCGCAACTAAATCTTTAGAAGATACTTCTATTAATTTATTCTGTTTAATATAACCCAAATTATAAAGTATATTAGAAAGAATTCTCGCAACTGTTGTCTTACCTGTACCAGGATTACCTAAGAAAACCATATGTAGATTAACATCATTAACTTTAATCTTATCATCTTTATTCTTTAGAGATATTAAATCTACTAAGTCATATAAACTCTTCTTTACTTTTTCAAGTCCAACTAATTCATTTAAGTCTTTAAATATTTCATCCATTGTCTTAGTAGTCTCTACTTCTGGCAATTTCTTTTTAAAAACAATACTCTTATATAAATTATCTATATAATCTTTATAATCTAAATCACTTTTTTCATATGTAGCAGTAATATAATCTAGTAATGATACTTTCATATCATCAGACATATCAGTAATCTTATTTAATAATTCACTATATACTTCATTAATTCCAGGAATTACTAAATTAATAGTAAAGTATTCATCTCTTAATGATTCATTATATTGGAATAATAAGTCTATTGACTCTTTATTAGAAGCTAATATAGTTATTTTCTTATTACTATAAACATCTAATTCATGAACTAATCTCTTCTTAAAATTATCATCATTCATATCTAGAGCTTTTAAATCTCTAATAGTAAGAATACCATTTTCTTCATATAATCTTTCTAACTCTTCTATCTTCTCTATTTTATATAGAGAAATATCTTTAGACTTAGTATTCTCAATATATTTAAAATTACTAACTACATTACTAATAATAGATGTAATAGTATCAATAACTTCTTTATTATCAGTATTAATAGTAAAATTAAAATTTACATAATTATTTTCAATTTTCTCATGATATTTTCTAATAAATTCAATAACTTGTTTTAATAAATTCTTACTCTCATCATCTAAGTATAATTTATCAATAGTCTCAAAAGACTCAGTCATTAATTTATCATAGTCGACTTCTTGTGTTTCTTTTTCTTCTGCTTTATCTTCTTTTTTCTCTATGCCAAAGAAGTCTTCATATATACCATTGAAATAATCTTGTTTGTTCATACCTACTCCCGTTATTTTTCTACTTTAATTTCTAATATCTTATCTTTTAATTCTTTCTCTAAAGACTCTAAAGTCTTTTCAGCTTCAGCACGTTTAGCACGTCCTTCTTCATGAATCTTAATTACTTCATCTATTGTGGTAATAAGATCTTGATTAGTCTTTTGAAGTGTCTCTATATCAACAATAGCTTTTTCACTTTCACGTGCTATATCGATAGAACCTTGTTTTAGAGTTTCACTATTCTTCTTTAACATATCATTAGTAACTTTAGATACTTCTTGTTGTGACTTAAGTGCTTTTTTAGCATTATTAATACCTAAAGCTAGTACTATTTGATTCTTCCATAATGGAATTGTATTAGTAATTGAAGATTGAATCTTTTCTACAAGTTCTGCATCGTTATTTTGAAGTAATCTAATTTGAGGAGCCATTTGAATAGATATTAATCTCGTAGTCTTTAAGTCATATATTTTCTTCTCAAATCTATTAATAATATTTTCCATATCTTGTACTTTTTGAGCATCCATCTGTTCTCCAGACTCTTCAGCTTTCTTCTTTAACTCAGGAAGTACTTCTTCTTTTAATTCTTTTAATTTTTTATCTCCAGCAATTATATATAGTGATACTTCTTTAAAATACTCTAAGTTCTTTTCATACATAGTATCAAAGATAGCTATGTCTTTTAACATTTGAATCTTATCTTTTTCAAGTCCTTTTTCAATAGTATCTATATTAGATTCAATCTTAGAATATTTAGCAATTATCTTATCTAATTTCTTTTTAGCACTATTAAATATCTTAGCTAATCCTTTTGGATCAGATCCATCAATTGATGCATCAAATGACTTAATTTCAGATACTAAGTCAGCAAGTAAATCTCCTACTTCACCAGTATTCTTAGTCTTAACTCCTTCAAGTATAGAATCAGAAAACTCAGATATTTTATTTTGAGCAGCTGCGCCAAATTGTAGTACTTGTGTAGAGTCAGTTACATCAATTTTACTATTGAATTCATCTACTGCTTTTTTCTCTTCTACACTTAACTCATCATAATTAAGAGAACTCTCTATCTTCTCTTCAGTAATCTTTTCTGCTTCTTCTACTAAAGCATCTACTTTCTTTTCTTCTAAAGCTTTATCTACTTTTAATTCCATTTTATTATCCATTCTTTCCATCTCCATTCTTTAGATAATCTATTAATTCATTATATGTACTCATCTTTAAACTAGTAACTGTACTACTAATAGTCTTAGGTACTCCTATACCTATAGAAGATACATCATAATTTCCACCAGTAATACCAGTTCTAAAACCATACTTAGACCATGCTATCTGAGATATTTCTTTATCTTCAAAAGCTTTATATAACTTTTCAGCATCTTCACTAAATATAGTTAAGCAATGTGAATTCCAAATAGTAGGTGTTGGATATAAAACACGTATATCATCTTTTACTTGATTAAATCCATCAGGATTACTATTCGCAAAATCAATCATACTCTTCTCATAGTCAACTATCATTGGTTCTCCACCCATACCTGTTTTTAAATATCTTTCAAACAAATCAGCTGGAGTATTATTCATATAACCAGATTTAATATAAAACTTTTGTAATTTAGGTAAATTATTCTTAACATTTTCATCTGTTACAGATCCACCACTCATTGTAGATAAAAGTAATCCATAATAAGTAGCTCCTGGTGATGAAGATACTGGATCAGTAGAAGCAATATTAATATTACCATATAACTCACTAAGTCCTATATCACTCCACTTTTTACCTTCAAGTATATAGTTAATTAGTTTATTCATATCACTAATATAAAATACTTTATCTTTTTCTGTAACTATACCTTGTTCTTTTAATTTATCAACGACACCAGCCCAACTATAAATAACTATTGGTGTATTAAGAGTAAGACCACCATTAAGTACTGTATAACGATCTGCTTCTTTTAATTCTTTATTAGGTTGAAGTTTATAGTAATCATAGAATCTTTGATCAGAAGTAAATAATGCATCGTACTTACTAACACCATCTGTATTAATTGAAACTTCTTCTCCAGTATTAATTTTATTAATTATACTTTGATTACCAAGACCAACAGATTCTCTAATAAGTGGAACACTAATAGTCTTACCATTACTCCAAGTATCAAATACTACATTTAATTTATATTTACGACGTAGTATTTTTTGTACTTCTTCGTCAGCTAAGAAATCTTCTTTTCCTCCACCAGTTGCAACATAAATTGTCTTAAGTCCTCGAATATTATCAACATTACCACCAGAATCAGTAATAACCTTAATACCAATAATAACTAGTATTAAAGCAATAAATATTCCTATACCTATAATTTGTTTCTTATCCATCTTTCTCCTCCTTATTTAAATCAGTATCATCAATTCCATCTGCTTTCAACATTGAATTAAATACTTTCATTTCAGCATCAGTATCAACCATCTCTGATTTATATAAATTATCAAGTATCTTCTTAAATGAATTATCTGCTTCACTAATCATCTTCTTCGTAGAAGTGGTAAATTTCTTTGCTTCAGTAGAAGATAATTTCTGATTTTCAATCTCATCATAACGATCAAGTACTTTAACTACTACTGGTAAATAATATTCAAAGAAATTATTTATATTATCTGCCTTTTCAGGATTCTTAGTAACAGTATCAATAATCTTATTAACAGTATCATTAATACTATTAAGACTCTCTCTTATTTCTTCATCATCAATTAATGGAATCTTTTCTATTATTTTACGATTATTCTTTTTAGCATCTTCTAGTACTAACCAAAGAGGTCTATTAATATCTTTTAAACTCTCTTTAACAAAACCAGATAGTACTAACTCTCCTGCCCCAAAAGCAGCTGTACCTATAAGTAAAGATGGAAGAATTGGTGTAGATAAAGCTAAATATGGAATAGCAAAGAAAGTTCCACCAATGACTGCCGATATTGTATCTTTATTATTCATCTTATCACTACTCCTAATTATAGCCTCTGACTTCTCTAAAAGCCCCAACTAAATCTTTTTTACCATCAAATATCTTACCATTACTTAAATTAGAAACTTCTGTTAATTGATATTCTGCTGCTGAACCAAACATAATTGAATATATTGGTATACCACGATAATCACTATATTTATCACTCAAATCTTTAAAGTATCCAACATTCGCAGCTCCATCAGTCATCAATACTACAGACAAATTGTATTTATTTTTATCAGTATTTTTTAAATGATCTAAAGCTTCAGCTGCACAAGGAAACAAAGCTGTCGTCCCATTTACTTCATGCTTCTTTACTTCATCTAAAATATTCTCAAGAGAAAGTCCTTTACTAGTAGACCATCCTTCTCCTACTTCAGTGGCAAATGGAAGAACATCTATTTTATCTTCATTAGAGAATTGAATTAAATCTTGAGCTGCTCTATCAGTTAAAATATAATCCATCGCATCGACAAGTTCGCTATTTCCCTCACCATACATACTACCAGAATAATCTAGGCAAAAAGCTACATGTACTGGTTTTCTAAAACTAGTTTGATAAAGAAGTAATGCTTCTTTTATAACTTCTGTAGAAGGATACTTAATAGGAGAAATATAACTATTAGTATCTATCCCCCAGTCAGGATTAAATACTTTCTTATCGGTATTATTATTCTTACCACCATACCAAGTACGTCTACCATATTTAGCCATAACTTTTTGTGATTTAGCACTCAACAAAAACTTCTGTATATCATCAAATATTACTTTCTTATTATCATCTTTATTATCTATATAAGCAAAAGGACTATCAGATATAGATACTCCATCTACAGGATATACTGCATATAAAGTCTCTTTCTTCTTCTTTTCTAACTCTTTATTAATATTTATTATAGAAGATTCATAACTAAATACAGCTTCATAATCTCCTTTTAAGAATAACTCTTCTAAGAAATCTTCATCTCCACTAGATCTTTCCATTCCCGTAAAGAAAGACTTCATTTCATTCTTAAGTTTCTCATCTTTAATCATATTCATAGTAAGTACTTCAGGATTACCAGCTATCGTAGTTAAAATACCTAAGTAAGCACTAGCTCCACTATTAGTAGTAGTAGGATTAGACATACTAAATTTCAATTTACCAGATTTTATAGCATTAACTATATCTTTAGAATAAACATCTTTTCCTACAAAACCTAACTCTTTAGCTTTACTCTTCTTAATACCAAAAACAATAGGATTAATGCTAGTAGATTTAGAAGAATTAATACTAACTTTAGAACTATCTATCATATACATCCAAATAGAATTAGATAACCATACAGCATCAAAACTCTCTCCATTATTAAGTCTACTCATTATCTTTAAACTATCATCATAAACAATATCTACGTTATATCCTTGCTTATTACAATAATCTTTAATGTATTTATCAAATACTTTTACATCAGAACTAGCTATTATATTAAAAGTATTATCAGTATAACTATATTTATTATCATCATCATCTAAAAAAGAAGATATTAACATAAAAACTAATATTACTACAATAGCAATACCTACTTTCAAACCATTATCATTTTTTAAATTATTAAAAAAATTACTCATACTCTTCACCATTCTCTATATTAATTATAGTATAAATAATAAAACTTTCAACTAAAAACCTAACTATTTTTTATTTCTAGTTCAATAAATCTCATAATAACATTAACTATATAATTTACTTCTTTATTATTTAAATTCCTATTCTTTGGAATATGATGAATTCTTTCTAAACATCCTCTACAACAAGTACCAGTAGCATGTTGAGCTATAAAAACTGGATGTACTTGTCTCATAGGTGTCTGTTTACCATCACGCACTTCATCATAAACAACTAATCTCTTATTAACAAAATCATAAGCATGTTCTCGTATTACATCCATACCATGAGTATTCACATATTCCTTCATTTTATTATTTAAATGAAATGATCCTCTAAACTTAGTTTTAGAAAGACTACTAAGTAATTTATCAATATCATCCATATAATCACCACACTTATTATAACAAAAAATAACCGAATTAATCGGTTATTTAACACTAACAATAAAACTGCTATCTTTTTGTCCTGAAACTTTAACTGTAACAGTTACTTCTCCAGTCTTAAGAGCTTTCATTTTACCAAAAGAATCTACCTTTAATACTTTAGGATTACTAGATACAAAAGTAATTTCTTTTTCACTAGCATTCTTTGGATAAACAGCAACATCTATCTTTCCAGTCTCTCCTACTTTCAATACTGTTTTACTAGGACTAACATCATAAGATTCAACTCTTATATATCCATCTTCATCATTACTAGCAGTATCTGGTACTGGATGATTCTCTTCTACATCTTCTTCTACAGAAAGATCTCCTTCTACTTTTTCATCTTCATACTCTTTATCTTCTTCTTCGTCTTCTTTATTAGTCTTTATTTCAATATCATCAGTTTTCTTCTTAGTAACTTTCAAAGTAGTATCTAAATCACTCTTTGCTTTCTTATTATTTTTACTATAAAAATTATAACTTAATACAATCATTACAATTACTAAGATAACTAAAATTATAAATGCAATAATTCTCCTCATATTAAACCACTCCCCATAAGCAAATATATTAACACAATACTATATATTTTTCAACAGTTCTAGCAAGCTTTCTTACTAACACAAACTTTCTTTTTCTCTAAACTACAATTCATAACACATTTAAAGTTTTTATAAGCATAATTCTTTATCTCATCAGTTAATTTCATATATGGATCTTTAAGCTTAGGACTAAGTCCTGTAGTCATTTTAACAGCTTTTCCATCTACAACAGCTATAACGTTAGGAGCATATATTCTTTTCTCTCCCACCTTAACTTCTTTGCCATCTTCATCTTCTAGTGTATATTCATCAAGTACATTATCCATAAGTTCAATAAGTTGCATGTAATCTTCATCACCAGCTATTAAATCACTTACTTTTCCATCTTTAAGTTCTTTAACATCTCTTATCTTTAAAACATCAACATAATAAAGAGTATCTGCCTTACTATCATTAGAAGCTTTAATAAGTTCTTCCATTATACTTCTACACCAAGGACATCTCTTAAATCCAAAGTATACAACAAAAGATTCTTTATCATTCATCTTATTAATTATTTCTTTAGCACTAGAATACTTAATCTTGTTCTTTCTAGGTATATTTATTTCTCTAAATTTCTTTTTACCATAACCTGTCTTCTTATTATTAATTTCTTCGTATTCCTTTTTAAATTTAACTCCATCACTATTAATAAGACTACCCATATAAACAACAACTCCTATAATTACTAATACTATAAGTATAATTAATACTATAAATTTCTTCATATTACCTCCTATAGATACCAAAGCTTTTCATTATTTTTTCTAACTTCATCTATTATACCACCGCCAAGGCAAACCTCTCCATCATAAAATACACATGCTTGTCCTGGAGTAACAGCTTTCTCTTTCTGTGGATATTTTACTAGTACTTTATCGTCATCTAACCACTCTAACTCTACTGGAACATCTTTTTGCCTATATCTAAACTTACAAGTACATTTAGTTATCTTCTCATCACCTAAATAATTAACTTCACTTACAAGGCAACTATCACTATATAAATACTCTATATTGCCTGTACAAATATATAAAATATTTTTAGCTAAATCTTTACCAACAACAAACATTCTGTCTTCAGTACCACCAATATTAAGTCCTCTTCTCTGTCCAATAGTATAATTCATTAAACCAATATGTTTACCAATAACTTCATTTGTTTCAATATTAACTATGTCTCCACTCTGATTAGGTAAATAATTCTTTAAAAACTTAGATAAATTTCTCTCTCCAATAAAACATATTCCTGTTGAATCTTTCTTATCTGCTGTAGAAACATTATACTCTCTTGCTATCTTTCTAACATCACTCTTAACCATATCTCCTATTGGAAATAAAACATTTTCAAACTGTTCCTTACTAACTTGTGATAAGAAATACGTTTGATCCTTATTATCATCTACTCCACGAAGTAGCTTGCCATCCACCAAACGAGCATAATGACCAGTCGCAATATAATCAGCTCCTAATTTTCTGGCTTCTTTACTGAACATATCAAATTTAATATATTTATTACACATAATATCAGGATTAGGAGTTCTACCTTTCTTTAATTCATCAAGAAAATAAGTAAATACATAATCCCAATACTCTTTAACAAAATCTTTACGATAAAGTTTAATACCAAGTTGATTACAAACATCTAAAGCATCATTATAATCGACTTCTTGAGGACATATACCAGCATCTGTTTTAGGAGCATCTGCTTCATTATTAACTAAGCTATCCCAATTACGCATAAAAAGGCCGATTACTTCATAACCAGCTTTTTGTAATAAAATAGCTGCGACAGTAGAATCAACTCCACCGCTTATACCAACAACAACTTTCTTTTTATCCATATATATCTCTCCCCAAGTTATTATTATAACACATTTATGGTGTTTCTGAAGAGAGTTGAACTCTTATCTCTACCGTCGGAGGGTAGTATTCTATCCATTAAACTACAGAAACAAAAAGTACTACTTATACTCCATGACAAGTAGTACCAACTTTTTTAGCAAATTTATACCACTCAGAAAGTGTTATCTTACCATCTTCTCCATAAAGATTATTCTCATTACCATCAATTTCAATAATCTTATCCACATCAACTTTATCATAATCTATAGTATAATCAATAATAACAGACTCTTCATCACGAGTAACGCTAATATCATAATGCTCTATATCCTTATATCTGTCTTTTAATTTATTATATGCTTCTTCGTATTCATCTAACTTAGAAGTATTATTACCTTTAACTTTCTCTATAGAATGCATTGATAAAATCTTATCTTTTTTATAAACAATAGTATAATTAAAACTACCTTTTAAGCCACCACTAACAGTAGCAGGTCTAGTACATTGAAGTGTACCATTACCATTAACATTAATATTATAGTAAGGATTTTCTGATCTACTATCAGTAGTACCACTCATATTAACAATATTAACGTCTTTCTTACAGCCACATACAAAGAGACATATTAATAATATTAAACTACTTCTTACTATCTTTTTTATCTTTATCTTTGGTATTTGTCTCATCTTCATCATCATCCTCTAATAATCTAAGTATTTTTCTTTGATTACGGAGAATTTCCACTATCTTTTCATGCATCTCTTCAGTAATAAGTTCACTCTTTAAATCAGTCCTATAATCATTTTGGTTTCTAATAGAGTCTTTATGTGCTTGTCTATTTTGACTCATCATAATAATAGGTGCTTGTAGAGCAGCTAAACATGATAGAAGTAAATTAAGCAAGATAAATGGAAATGCATCCAACTTCATTATACCAAAAAAATTAAATACCATCCAGATTATTAGGAAAATAACAAATCCAATAATAAATCCCCAACTACCTGCTATCTCACTAATCTTATCAGCTATTCTATCACCACGAGTCATATCACTATCTTCTTGTTTATCAACATCAATCGCAATAGGTTGATCAATAAGTAAATCCATTAACTCTTCATCATCTTGATCAGTTAACTCTGTATTAATTAATTTTCTAACTATTTCTCTCCTACTCTTATTATTATCATTTAATGCCATAATATCACTCCTTTATAAACTCATTTATTTCATCATATACATTATTCTTCATAGTCTTAATATTCTGTAAAAAGCCATGTGTATTTCCCTCTAAATTATAATATTTAGAATTCTTTAACTTAGTATAAAATTCATGCCCTTCATCACGAAGTGGATCAACATCTCCAGTAATAACTAAACATTTAGGAAATTTATCTAATTTATCATAATCTAAAATCTTAATAAATTTATCTTCTCCAAATAATTTGATAAAGCTATTACATTTATTTAATGTTAATAAATCTATTTTTCCATTCTCCTCAAATGATTCATATAAAGACTCATCATCGTATTTCATACTAATCATTGGATATAGAACTATTGATTTACCAATAGAATCAATTTTATCGTCTATCATCTTCATATTAATATAATTAACTAGTGTAGCTCCAAAACTATCTCCCATCAAAGTAATTTTATCTTTAGGAAGACCACTCTTTTCTAATTCTACATAAATATATTTAACAAGTTCATAGACATTATCATATACATCAGGAAAAGCTAAGTCTTTATCAAAATAATCAATTGCGATTAAACATTTCTTACACTTAATAGCTAACTCCCGAGAAATCATTGAGTACTTACCCATAGAATCAGTAACTTCACCATTCCCAGGTATATAAATAATTACTCCATCTATTTTACTAACTCTTGTAGGATAAAACACTCTAATTGGAAGTAATTCATCTTTTAATATTATTTTATAATTAGATATATTACTCTTCGAAATAGATGGATGAAGTAATTCATCTACATCCCGATATAATCTATATTTAATAAGATCATCAAAATTGTCTTTTACACACTTTGTCATATAATCACCAATATAATAATAACATAAAAAAATAATAGTAATTTACTACTTTACTATTATTTTACAATTATTTACAAGTTAATATTCACAATTTCCAGGTGTTCTAGGAAAAGCCATAACATCTCTTATATTATCCATACCAGTCAAATACATAAGAAGTCTTTCAAATCCTAAACCAAATCCACTGTGGTAGCAACCACCAAATCTACGTAAGTTTAAGTACCAATCGATTGATTCTTTAATAACATGCTTTTCTTTTATACGTTTATCAAGTACATCTAAATCAATCTCACGTTCAGAGCCACCCATAATCTCACCAGCACCAGGTACTTCTAAGTCTACAGCTGCGACTGTCTTACCGTCAGGATTCTCCTTCATATACCATGCTTTAATATCTTTAGGCCAATCAGTAATAAAGACAGCAGAATTATAATAATCAGTAATATACTTTTCATGTTCCTTAGCTAAGTCTTCTTCATAACTAGGTTCAAATTCAAATTTATTCTTACTCTTCTTTAATAAATCAATTGCTTCTCTATGAGTAATTCTAACAAACTTACTCTTAATAAGTTTATTAAGTTTATCTTTTAATCCTTTTTCTACAAATTGATCAAAGAAATCAATCTCATCAGGACATTTATCTAGTACATATTTAACTACGTACTTTAACATATCTTCTTCAATATCCATTAAATCATTAATATCACAAAAAGCTATCTCTGGTTCAATCATCCAGAACTCATTCGCATGTACTTTTGTATTAGAATTTTCTGTTCTAAATGTAGGTCCAAAAGTATAAATCTTTTTAAAACTCATTGCAAAAGCTTCTCCATGCAATTGACCACTACCAGTAATAAAAGCTTGTTTGTTAAATAAGTCTTTTGTAAAATCAACTTTTCCATCTTTATCTACTGGTATATTATCAAAATCAAAAGTAGAAACTTTAAACATTTGACTAGATCCTTCACAATCAGTACAAGTAATAAGTGGAGAATTTAAGTAGATATAATTATGACTTTGGAAATATTCATGTATTGCAAGAGCAGCTACACTTCTAAGACGGAATACTGCTTGGAATGTACGTGTTCTACTACGCATATAGGCAACACTTCTTAAGAATTCCATAGAGTGTCTCTTAGCTTGTATTGGATAATCTTCAGGAGCATCTCCAATAAGTTCTACACTACTAGCTTTTAACTCCATATCTTGTTTACCTTGACTCTCTACAAGCTTACCAGTAACAAGAATACTTGCTCCTACATGAAAATGACAAACGTCATTAAAATTATTTAAATCTTTATTATAAACAACTTGAAGTGACTTAAAACAAGTACCATCAAAGAAATCTATAAAACCAAATTCTTTTTGATCACGATTATTTCTAATCCAACCTTCAAGTTTTACTTCATCACCTATTTTTTTACTTTTAAATACATCAACTAAATCCATAAAATCACCTACTAGAATTATATCATAAATCTATTTATAAAAATGTTTTTTCATATCTTTTACTAGTTTTTTAGAACTAGTTACTTCTTTTTCATTTAATCCATAATGATTTAACATATATGTCTTATCATATTTACCAGTATCAGAAACAAAGTCTAATATATCACTCTTAGTTTTATCTTTATCTTTTAAATAATTATTAAAGAAATTATAACCAACTATTTGTCCATAAGAATATTGTTCACTATCTATAAATGGAAAAAGTAAACTATCATCATTGTATATATCTTTTGGATTAGACTCATATTGATCAATAAATTCTTTATAATCATCTAAAAATCCAATTAAATTCATATCAGAATTTACTTCTAATGTCTTAATTTCTTTCTTATTAAAATGTATTTTCTTTAAATAATCAATAAAGACATATTCCATATACTTAGAATATACTTCATCTAAATCATTTATATATGCAAAAATCTTTTGTTCAAAAGTATTATTAATATATTTTTTACTATAAGCATGTGCTAGTTCATGAGCAAGTATAACAGCAGAATTAATTGTACCATCATACTCGGCTAAAAGAAATGTATCATTTTGTGAATCAATAAAGAAAGTCATTCCTTCATAATATTCGTCATTATTTTTGATAAAATAAATCTTTTCATCTTTTAATCTTTCTTCAAAGAACTTTTGCATATCTTCATCGTATTCACCAAAGAAACTATCTACTAAGTCACCTATTTCTTCTATAGGCATAGGTTTCTTATGATCTAAAAAATACCCATCTCCTACAGTCATATGAGCATCATCAACAATAGAAGTAACCTTTTTATTTAAATCAAGTGTCTTATAAAAATTAACTACAAACAATTCACGAATAGCTCTATCTATTTGTGAATCATCTCCTCTATGCATAGCTGCCATTACTCTATCTGGTACTGTAAATTGTATACCACTCATATCCATAGCTTGAAATAAAGAGTAAACTTCATTTCTTAATTCAAATAATACTTTATCAGACTGTCTCCCACGTATAAGAAGTTTTATCTGATTCAAATATCTCTCTAATAAATCATCAAGCATAACTGAACCTCACTATTATCTATCTTTTTCTGGAATTGATACCTTCTTACCTGCTTCTTCCATCATAACTTCAGGATGAGCAAACATATACTCAATAAGCTTTAAAGCTTTACAGAAATAAAATCCATCAGCTATTCTCTCATCAATAGTTGCTCCTATATTCATAAAATATCTATTACCTTTATCTTCTTTTTTTATTTCACCAAAAGTAATTAAAGAAGAAGCTGTACCAAAGTTAGTTAAATTATGATAAATACCATTAGTCTTAAAAGTACCTAAATTAGAAAGTATAGCACTAGAATAATAAATATTATCATCCATTAAACTCTTAGGCAACCATCCTTTTTTATCAAGAAACTTTAATATACCAATAATTGGAACTCTAATAAACTGTGGAATATGTCCAAGTAAATTTGCTGTTCCATCTATATCAGCTTTTTGTTTACTACGTATCTTATCAACTTTCTCTTTAGTAACTTTACTAATATCAAGTAAAGTATCATGCTCACCCACTTTAATAACCATTAAACACTCAACTGATCCTTCTTTAAACTCTTCCTTAATAGTAGAAGCAAGGCTAACATCTTTATGCATAAACATCTTTCTATCCGCAATAAATCTATTCATAAATGGTCTAGAATAAAGAGTCTTAGCCATAATATCAACAATACCATGATAATAAGTAAGTCCAGGATTATTCTTCTTTAATTTTGTCATAAACTTAACAAACTCAGTCACATCAACATCTACATTCATATAAACAGCTGAGTCACATCTATTAGGTTTAAAATCTATTAATATATATTGAAAACCATTAATATCTCTAACTCTATAACCATCTCTTCGATCACCAAAAGCCATAAATATTCCTCCTATACTCAAAAGTATATCATAAAAATAAAAACAAAAAAAGAAAAAGACTTTTTCAAGTCTTATTACTTATTGGTAGCGACGGAGGGGGTCGAACCCACGACCTTCTGGGTATGAACCAGACGCTCTAGCCAACTGAGCTACATCGCCATGACAAGATTAATTTTATCAAAGAATAGAATATTTTTCAAGTATAATTGCTAAAAATAAGAAAAAGTGGTATAATGTATAGCTAGAAGAACGGGGGGTATAATTATGAAATACGTTCATGTAGGCAATATTTGTCTTCTAAATAAAGATAATCCATTAGAAAAAGGAACTGTTCTAGTTAAAAATGTTGAATTCTATTATAATGTGTTTCGTCGTATAGTAACATTTAATAATATGAATATCAATACTAAAGAACAAGCACTAGATGATTATGACTTTTTAAAGAGTCAAAATGCTAGTACAGATGGTATAAAATACATGGAAGACATGTATCACTATGAAGTAACTCCTCAAGAGTTTTCAAGAAAGAAAAGAAAAGTGAGATAATATCTCACTTTTTTTATAAGAAATAATAACCAAATACTACTCCACAAATAGCTCCTACAATATGAGATAAATGTGATATATTATCCTTCTTAGTAATACCATCAATTACTTCTCCTACTACGTAGAAAAGAATTATTAAAACTAAAGTAATTGGTATCTTACCACTTTGTATATTTACAATAGATGAAAGTATAATCATCATAAAAGTAATATCACTAGCACCAAGTGCAGCCTTCTTACTAAAGATAACATGTACTAAACTACTAGCTACCGTCGTAACTAACATCATATAGATCAAATTTAATCCACCATACTTTTCTTCTAACATAGGACCAAGTAATAAAATATATAAAAAATTGCCACTAAAATGTTGCCAATTCTCATGTACAAAAGATGAAGTAACAAATCTAATATAAGTCATTGGATTAAATATACTTCCACGTCTAACACTAAAAAAAGTACTTAACTTACCTCTACATATCTTATCAATAATTAGTAGTACTAAACATATAGCAAAAAAAGATAAAGTAACTACTGAATTAAATGAAAATAAATTGTCCAAACCATTAACTATCTTCATACAAAAATTATAGCATAAAAAAAGATATAAAATATCTTTTTTTTAACGGAAACCGCCTCCGCCGCCTCCGCCGCCGAAGGAGCCTCCTCCTCCGCCACCAGATGAGAATCCACCTCCACCACTAGAGTAAGATTCAGCAGCACTTTTAGCAGCACTCGCAGCAGAAACAGTACTTGATGAAATACTATCAATAAATACAAATGTTGTATAATCATATCCCATAGATTCAATTTGTTCAGTAATCTCAGGATATAACTTCTTAAATTGTTTCATTACTTCTTTAGCCATACCTAATAATTGAGCAAATATTAAGTATTCATTCCATAATTTAACCTCAATTGGTTCTCTCTTGTCTATTTGACTAAACTCTTCTAAGAACTTCTTTAAACCAGCTAAATGTTCAGCTTCCTCACGTAAAGATTTTTGAATAGTATATTCTTTGTACTTTTTCTTAAGAACACCAGCTTCTCTTTCTGTATAGGTAATATACTTTTTATCAATCATCTTAGACTGTACATCATCTAATACATCATCAAACCAATTAAATAATGAAGTATAATGATTTTTAGCCCATTTTTTAAATTCATTAGCTTCCAATTTATCATCTTTACTAGCTTTACGCATATTATCATACATCTTTAACTCAAAAGAATTAGCTCCTACTGGTTCTTTAACAAAGATAATATTATCTTCTATCTTATCAGCTAAAAGGATTCTATCTTTAGTAACTTTTTCTACTGTAACATTACCATTTAAAATCCATTTTAAAATAAGTGCTCCTAATAAATTAGATTTTAAATTTGAAGACTTACCAATATTATAATGATAAGCAACAAAGTATGCCATAAATAAATCTTTCTCACAAGGAATATCTCTAAATGGCAATACATCTTTTAAACTCTTACCACCTGATGATTCAAAATCATATTTATCTGGTTTAGAACCAAAAAGCACAGCTAATAATCCTACAAAAATAAACGGTATAAAAGTAAATAGAAATCCAAGAATACCAGCTATAGTATCACCTATAGAAGACTTAGTTTTATTTCCTTCATAATTATAAGGATCTGATCCTTCTTGAGCCATCTTTAAATACTTGTCAAAGTTAGCATCAATACGAGAAGTAGGTTCAAATATACCTTTATCTAGCTTAACTAAGATAGTCATATATTCATCACTATCAACCGTATCACCGTCACTAGTCATTTGAATTAAACCATCTTTTACATAACAAGGTGCCCCTTTTTTACCAAAACCCCATACATCTACTGTATCAGCAAATTCTTTATTAGCTGAAATAGTAATAGATACATTCCTAGGAGCAGCACTAAAATTACGTGGGAATATATTCCAGTAAATCATATCAGAATCATTTAATGATACTACAAAGTTAGTTACTTCATATGTAACAACATAAGTATGACTACCATAAGAACTTATTCCAAAGACTACATCTGTTTCTTCACTATTAGGCTTATAAAGTCCAGCTTTATAAGCTTTATCTGCAAGAGAAGACTCTTCATCCCAATAACTAACTACTTCGTAATCTCTTCCATCCATAGAAGCAGATTTAACAGTAATAGTAGACTCTCCTAAGTTATAAAATGGATGATATCCTTCAGTACCTTGACTAACATTTGCTTTCCATGTCTCCGTAATAGTAGCAGTTCCTAAATCATCTACTTTAATATTAAAATTAATATCATCAATAGAACTAGCTTTTACAGAAATAATAAAACTTAAAAATAAACAAATTCCAAATATTAATTTCTTCATAACAACCTCTAAATAAAAAGAAGAATTTTATTTAAAATTCTACTTTAACATTTTCTTTTTCTTCAGCTTTAGCTTCGAAGAAAGCTTCTTGTTTAAAACCAAACATATTAGCAATTATATTACTAGGAAATTGTTCAATCTTATTATTTAATGCTAAAACAGTATCATTATAAAATTGTCTAGCATAACTTATCTTATCTTCTGTATCTTTTAAATCATTTTGTAAACTAACAAAGTTTTCATTAGCTTTTAAATCTGGATAAGCTTCAGCTACAGCAATTAACTTACTAATTCCAAGTGACATATCATTAGCAGCTTTCATCTTTTCATCAGTAGTTTTAGCATCCCCATAACTTCCTCTTAACTTTACTACTTCTTCCAAAGTATCTTTTTCATGTTTAGCATAACCTTTTACAGTTTCTACTAAATTAGGTATCAAATCATACCTTCTCTTTAGTTGAACATCAATTTGGCTAAATTGATCTCTTACTTTGTTTCTTAGTACTACAAGTGCATTATATTGTCCCATTACATATAGTACTATCAAAACAACAACTACTAAAATTCCAATAATAATAGCCATATCATCACCTCTATATTAATTATATACTATTAACAAAAATAATAAAGTATTTTTTCATAAAAAAAAGAGACCAAGTCTCTTTTTATTATAGTACTTTTCTAAATGAAGCCATATCACCACTAGGCATTATATCTTTAATAACTTCTTGTAACTTTTTCTGTAATTTTTCAGTTATCTTTGTCTGATCAGCCTCACTTATACTATCAGCATCAACTGCCTTAGAACCATCAATTACTTCTACAGTCTTATTTTTCTCTAAAGTCATATTATTAGTAATAGCAGCTTTAATCTTTTCAGAACCACTATTATAATCAAAATCCATCTTCATATTTATATCTTGTTTAGATTTAGTAAGCTTATTATCTATAATAGCATTTACTTTAATAGATTGATTATCTTCCTTATAGTTTAATTCAAATGTAGTAGTATTCTTTTCAGCTTTAATCTTAAGATCCATTCCATCTTCACTCTTAAGAGTTAACTCTCTATCTTTAGTATTATATTCACCATTAAACAATTTAGTAGTATCACTAAATACACTATATTTATATATTTCTTTATCTATATCTATAACAAGCTTATCAGTACTTTCAATTACTTCTACTTCACGAGCTTTTTTTACTAATCCTTTTAAATAAATATTTAATGTAAGATTACTATCTATCTTAGATTCAACAATATCTTCTTTATCAAATTCATCAGAATCATCATCTTTTAAATAAGATTCTAATCCTTCTTTTACTTCGCTCTTCTCACTACCCGTAAGTCTAGCTAAAGCATCAATTATTTTATCATCTTTACTAAATTCTTCAGCTATCTTTTTAGATAGATTTTTCATATCTACTTTGTATTCTATCTTAGTTAACTTTTCTTCTTTATCTTCTATTTTCTTCTTTTCATTACTCTTAGTAATATCTTTATCATCGATATTATCAATTACTATCTTCTCAGTTTTATCTAATATTAATAAAATATCTTTATAGTTTTGATTTTTATCAAAATCAAAATCTTTTATCTCTGTATCTGTATCAGTCTTAAGAACTTTATCATATATATCTTTTAAAGATACTAATACTTCTTTATCTTTAATATATGCATCTAAAGATAATATATCAGCTGCCTTTTTAGTAAGAGAAAATTTAGCAGAAGCTTGATTTTCTTTCTTATCTATAACAGCAGAATAATTAATTTCATAATCTTTTAATTTAGTTAAATCTATCTCAGATGTCTTATAATCAGAATCAATAGTTAATACTCCATCTACTCCTAAAGTATCTTTATCTAAGTTATAATCTAAAACTGACTTCTTACTTTCTTCAATATTATTTCTAATTCCACTAAATACTTCAGTAATTTGTCTTTCTACTACTGCTTTCTTATTAACAAACATTCTAGGTAATAAAAATGCTCCTAAAGCTACAAGTAATAGTATAGCAACAACAATTACTCCTATCAATTTCTTAGAACTTTTCTTATTATCTGCAGATGCAGGTTGTGTTCCAGCATTTGCTTCTAATGGTGCTGTCTCTGGTTTTACTTCTTCCATTGTAGGTGTAGCATTCTCACTAACTGGTGCTGGATTTTCCATAACAGGTTGTTCTTCAGAAACAGCTGGTGTCGTATCAGCAGGTTTTTCCTCTTCAGTATTTTGAACTGGTTCAGATACTGTAGGTGTTTCCTCTACTGGTTCTATTACTTCAGGCTTTTCTTCAGGAACAACTTCTGTATTAGTAGAATTAAGCTCTTCAGTATTTTGAACTGGTTCAGATACTGTAGGTGTTTCTTCTACTGGTTCTGTATTTGGATTTTCATTTTCCATCTAATCACTCCTATCTATATACATTATTATATAATACTAACTTATACAAATAATAACTATTATTACAATATTAACAATTTGCTTTACATAATTTGCCACCAAAAAAGCAAACTTAATGCTTGCTTTTATTTTACTTTTATCTTTCTCTTACCTAGTAATAAACCTAAAGCAGTAAGTGAAGATCCTAAACATGCCATACATAGCTGGAATAAGTCCATTCTCATCACCAGTCTTAGGTGAACTAGATCTCTTATAAACAACAGGTTTATTTTCCTTCTTTGGTTTATCATGTTTTTCTGGTTTGTCAGGTTTATCAGGCTTATCTGGTTTGTCAGGCTTATCTGGTTTGTCAGGTTCATCAGGTTTCTTATCATTAATAACAGTTAAGTATGACTTATAATCTTCATCATATGGATCAAACCATCTAACACCTAATAAGTTTTGATATGAACCATCTTCTGCTGGACTTAATGTTGAATAAATGTATAAGAACATATCAGCTATTATTAGTATTTTTTTCTGATTCAACATTAGTTAAATCAACTACTCTATCAAGTATTTCTCTAGTATCAACCACATATTCATTTTGATCCTGAAGATTAATTAATACTGGAACTTCTGTAATATTAAGTTCTCGGCAAACGTAATCAAGATCAAAATCTACACTTTCACTAAGAAACTTTCTTCTTTCACCATTAACATTTGCATAACAAACTATTACTCTTCCATCGGACACTCTTTCTGTTGTATCTATTTTTCCTTTAAAGATACTACCATTTTTAAGTGCTCCAGTTATTCTTTTTAAATTCTTATAACAAAATATAGATAAACCTATAAGTATTGCTAAAAAAGAAAGAAAAATAATAACTTCAATTAAAGCACCAACAAAACTATCCACAGATAATATCACATAAACAATTATAACTGCAAGTATTAATAAAAGCATAATTAATGTTATTAATAAAGCTTTTTTATTATTTTCAAAATGTTTCATAAATTATTCTCCAACCCACTTAAATCTACTTCATAATTATTAATATTCCCAGCTTCATATGTAACAGGAAACTCTACAATACCATTTCTTTTTATAATATCATTAGCACTATAATCTACTTCTTTACTCTTAAAAAGATATATTTTATTATTATTAGGATTTATCCAAGAAGTTATAACATAATAATGAGTTGGACCATCATCAACATGCTGCACACGCACTTCATTAAACTTAGTATTTATAGTTACAGGAGCTGCCTGTCTTTGTTTCGATTTTTTAAGTTCTTGATTAGCTTCAATTAAATTGGATATACCAACTATAAAAAATATTGCTGAAATTGGAGCAACTATATAAATTAAGTCTTTATCACTAGCTATATCATGCAAAGTAAAATATGCTATAAAAGCAATTGCTATTCCCACAAAAATACAAACAACACCAGACATTTTTGTTCTATTAATTGATTTAATACTAACCCCCTCTATTATAATTATAACTCTACCATAGTTTTAGAGTAATTAAAAGACTATATAAAATAGTCTCACTTAGTTAATTTCTTAATTTTTTTATAATAACACTTAGGACATAAAGATTCATAAGTAACTTTATCAAAGCCATCTATAGCGACTTGATCACCTTCAGTAACTAATTCTCCATTAACATATCTAACATTAATAGTAGCTTTCTTACCACATTCACAAATAGTCTTCATTTCTTCTATTGAAGAAGCTATTTCAAGTAATCTAGCTGATCCTGGAAAACCTTGCAGTCTAAAATCTGTTCTAAGTCCATAACAGATAACTGGAATATCCATATCAGTAGAAAAGAACAATAATTCATCAACTTGACTAGGTTCTAAAAACTGAGCTTCGTCTACTAATAAACAGTCAAGTTTATTATTATCTTTTAAATAATTTTCCATGATTTCTATAATAGAATCATTTTCATCTACTAAATAATCAACCTCTCTACTAACACCAAGTCTAGAGACAACTTTCCTATCACCTTTTTTATCTTTACTAGGTTTAAGTACTAATACCTTCATATCTTTTTCTTCATAATTATGAGCTACTTGTAATAAAGCTGTTGTCTTACCACAATTCATTGCTCCATATCTAAAATATAATTTAGCCATACTATCACCAAATTCATTATAACAAAAAAACTTTAAATAAACATAAATTCTATTTTTGTATAGTTTACATAATGATTAAACTAACTACTTAATTATGATAAATTTTCATATTATAATTACTATAGGTGATATAAATGAAAAGAATATTTTTTTTACTAATAATAATGCTATTCCCAATAAATGTTTTAGCAGCTACTTATACATTTGATGCTACTGCAAAAATAAACTTAAAAAACAAAGAATTAAAAGAAGAAGAATTTACTTATCAGTTAAAAGATCAAGATGGTAATGTTGTTAAGACAGCTAAAAATGATAGTGAAGGTAAAATTGTTTTCAAAGATGTTACTTTTGAAGCTGATGAAGATTACGTATTTAAACTATTTACTATTACTCCAGAAAAGAAAGACAATAATTATAATTATGATAATAATATTGCATATATTAGAGTATATGTTGAGAACAATTTTGCTAAAGTTGAATACTACAAAGAAAGTATAGAAGACACCATAGAAGAAAATAACTTTCTTAATAGACAAAAGAGCAATAAACGTGTCTTTCACGCTACTCCAGAAGAACTAATTGGCCAAGCTTATGCTGTTTGTGATTCTGACACTAATATTATGACTTTCTTTAGAGATGACGCAAATAAATATACTGATAAACAAATTATAGATAATAAAATATATTTTACTGATTTTGAAACAGCTAGTAGCCACAGTTTTGCTTTTGCAGTTAATAACAATTACTGCGTTAGAAATGCCAAAAAAATAGTATTTAAAGATGCCATAAAGCCACAAAACATGGCTGGGTGGTTTAGAGCTACATATAACTTAGAAGAAATTGACGTTAATAAATTAGATACATCAGAAGTTACAGATATGAGTAGCCTATTTAACTTATCTGGAATTAAGAAATTAGATCTCTCTACATTTGATACATCTAATGTAGAGACAATGAATACAGCTTTTTCCCAAATGGACAATTTAGAAGAATTAATTATAGATAACTGGAATACCGAAAAAGTTAATGATCTATCTTCAATGTTTTCAGATACGCCAAAAGTCAAAAGTATAGATATGGACAGTTTTCTACTTAAAGGAACTAGGAAAAATATTTCTATGATGAACCTACTTTATCATTCTGGTAGTAAATTTGTTAGACTACCACGCAATAATGAAGTAGAAGATTTTGCTTCTGCTAGTAACTTATTCAATAGCATGCCAGAGCTTGAAGTAATAGACTTAGGTAATTGGCAAAGAGATAAATATGGACTATCTGCATCATTCACCAATTTACCAAAGTTAAGAAAGATGATCAATCATGGGGAATGCCTTAACTTATATCCTGATAATGTAATTACAACTGGTGAAGGAAAAACAGGAAGAGGATATGGTTGGTATAACATTGATGATAATACTTTTTATGATTTTGCTAATAAAGATTCAAGTTATTTTACAATGTGTTTTCCAGAAGGAACATATATAACTTTCTCCAGCAAAGAGCCAGAATTTGATAATGTATATGAACCAATACCCGAAGAAGAAAAAAAGGATAATAAAAAAGCTCTAATTACTAATCCAAAAACACTTAGTAATATTGTAATACTTACTATTCTCATATTAACTACTACAAGTACTATAATAATTAAGAGAAGACTTAATAACAAATAATCATTAATAAAAACTATGTGACAAACACATAGTTTTATTTTTATATGGTGTCCCCGAGAGGAATTGAACCTCCGACCAATGGTTTAGGAAACCACTGCTCTATCCGCTGAGCTACGGAGACGTGCGAAGAAGCATTATACTTCTTGTACTACAGTAATTATCATAGGTTTACTTTCCGTTTCTTTATAAAAGAAATTACCTAGTCTATCTCTAATATCATTCTTTATCTTCGTATAATCTACACGAGTAGCATTTTCATCGATATCAGCTTCTATTACTTCACGAGCAATCTCTGTTGTCTCTTCAAGTAAATCTTGGCTTTCTTTTACATAGATAAATCCACGAGTTAGTATTTCAGGTCCACCTAAAATCTTCTTAGTCTCTTTATCCAAAGTACAACTAATAATAACTATACCATTTTCACTTAACATTTCTCTATCTTTTAATACTAAGTTACCTATATCATCTTGACTATTACCATCAATTAACTTTTCATCGACATCTATATGTTCATGAGTATCAACTAACTGGCCATCATCTATTTCAATAACATCTCCATTTAATTTTAATAAGATATTATCTTTATTCATACCAACAGACTCTGCTACTTCAGCATTAGCCCATTGATCACGATATTCTCCCCTAACAGGAACATAATACTTTGGATTCATTAAGTTAATCATTAACATTAAATCTTCTTGAGAAGCATGATGAAGCAGGCTCTTCTTACTTGACAACATTACTCCATTAGCTCCTACTTTAGCTATTTCATCTAATATATTAGAACTTAACTTCTCTATTCCAGGATAACTAGCTTCAGTAATAAATATTGTATCAGTATCCTTTATACTAATAAACTTATCATATCCTTTTATTAATCTATTTAGATTAGCAAAAGGTCTATCTTTTTCGTCACTTATTAATACTATTACACCTTTAGTCTCTAAATCATCTAAACTACCTATACGACTTTTATCTAAAGTTAAGTATCCTTCATCTATTCCCCTATTAATAGTATTTTGAAGTCCTTTACCCATAATAACTATTTTTCTATGAGTTCTACTAATTTCATCAAATATTTCTTGTAGTCTATAAAAATGAGCAGGGAAAACAGTCATTATAATTCTATCTTCATTCTTAACTAATACTTCTCTTATAATTGATCCAACTCTATCAAGTGGTGAAGTATGACCTTTCTTACTGGCATAAATTGATTCACTAAGTAAGCATAAAACTCCTTGTTTACCAACATAAGCAAGTTTACCAATATCAGTCTTATACTTTCCAAGCATAGTAGAATCAAAGACAAAGTCTCCTGTATATACTATAGCTCCATCAGCTGTATATAAAACATAACATACTGCATCAGGAATAGAATGTGTAATACTAATAGGAAATACACTATTATTACCAAAATTAATCTTACAATGAGGCTTTATCTCTACTAAATGACTCTTATTAATAGCTTCTTCACTCATAGAATCTTTTAGTATTTCTAGAGTTAAATGTGTACCAAATACAGGAACAGTACCTAACTCCTCAAGTATATCAGGAAGTGCTCCCATATTACTAACATGTCCATGTGTTAAGAAAATACCTTTAATTTTCTTTTTATTTTGAACTAAATAACTAACATCAGGAATAATATAATCTATTCCTAAGTTAATATCATTATCAAACTTAAGTCCAGCATCAAAAACGAAAATATCTCCATCGACATTTACGACATACATATTCTTTCCATTTTCATTTAATCCGCCCAAACCAAATATTTTAATTTTACTCAATGTTCTTCTCCTTTCATAAATATTTTAATAGTAAATAAAATGACTTATTAATTATATCAAATAAGTCATTTTTTTTCAAATTATTTTCTCTTAGCAAATATTTTATTACCTTGTTTTGTTCCACCTCTAGCAACTATTTTCTTAGCATAATCAAGAGCTGTTTTACATACTAAATAGTCTCTTGTATGAACATCTACATCAGTATTACCACTATTTCCATTAATATAATCATCTAAATTTAGATAAAATGTAATAGCTTCATTATCGTAGAAAGATAAATATTCACTATCATTAATTATAACAGTAGCAGGTAAATCATCTCTATCACTACCACTTACATTAGCAATAGATACTGAATCTATGTTCTTACCACGCTCATCTAAAGCATCTAGACAAGCTCCCAACACACTATTATATAAAACTTCACGAGAAATATCTAAACCATAATTAGATATATATTCTTTGTAATAATGTTTATAATCAGCTAGTTTAGTTAAAGCATCTTTTCTTTTATTTTCATCTCCACTACCTAACAAATCTAGTAAGTAATCAACATCATACTCTTTAAACTTATTATAAGAGACATCAATTTCCGTACTTATAGGAATATCATCTAATTGACCAATATCTTTTATTTTATCGTAATCTTCTAATGCTTTTTCTAATTTTTTAGTCTCATAGTACATATTATCATCTTGAGTACCATATCCATAACCTTTTTCATCTTTTAATAATTCATCAGTTACGGTTTCATTTTTTACTTCTCTTAAAACATCTGTATATGTCTTACCCATAATATACATATCATAATTATCTTTTTGCTTATCACAAGAAGCCAAAGTAAAGCCCATTGTACCAGATAATAATAAAGCAACAACTTTCTTATTTAATCTAATATTCATACTAACACCTCTAAACGATATAATATACTATCACTAATGCTACTTTCTCGCAAGCTTTTCAAGTGCTATTTTAGCAGCATTTTGTTCTGCTTCCTTTTTACTACTACCAACGCCTTCTCCATAAACAATATCATCTATCTTAACTTGAACTATAAATTCTCTATTATGAGATGGTCCAGACTCTGAAACTAATTCATAATCTATAGTATTTTGTTCTGCTTGTACATATTCTTGTAAAGCACTCTTATAATCACTAAAGAAATTATATTTAGGATCTTCAATATAAGGAACAACAATATCTAAAACAACTCTTCTAACAGTACTAAAACCTAAGTCTAAGTAAATAGCTGCTACAAGTGATTCAAATATATCCGCAACAATAGCTTTCTTATATTGTCCTCCCTCTTTTTCCTCTCCATGACCTACTCTAATATATTTATTAAGTCCCAAATCAGTAGAATATTCATATAAAGCATTCTCGCATACATAACTAGCTCTAACCCTAGTCATTTCTCCTTCATCCTCATGCTTATGAGAATACAAATATTCTGCTACTAAGAAGTTAACTATTGAGTCTCCTAAGAATTCTAGTCTTTCATAATCATGTTTAGCTTTATGCTCATTCGCATAACTACTATGAGAAAAAGCTGTCTTATAAAGACTTAAATCTTTTGGTTTAATTTCTAATTTTTCAAATAATTCGTCCATATCAACACCCACAAGTATTATAACATTATTATAAAGAAATTTGTACATTTAATATTTGAGTTTACGAGAATATTATAGTACAATGAATCTATGAAGAAAATATTAATTAAGTTGATAAAGATGTATCAAATGATGCCATTAAATACTCATAAAATGTGTCGTTATACACCAACTTGTAGTGAATATGCTATTGAAGCTATAGATGAATATGGCTCTCTAAAAGGTACTTATATGGCTATTAAAAGAGTATTAAGATGTAATCCATTTGGTAGATATGGATATGATCCAGTAATAAAAAGGAGTAAATAAATATGAAGAAACTATTATTAATTATAATTATAACCATGATCAGTATTTTAACCACAGCTTGTACTAATGATGATATGGAAGACATTAACATCACTGTAACTAATTATCCTAATGAATATATTACTAAAAAATTATATTCTAAGCATAGTAATATAACTTCTATATATCCAGATGGTATTAATATAGATGAATATAAAATTACTAAGAAACAAAAGAATGAATATGCTAATAGTGATCTATTTATATATAATGGATTAATAGAAAAAGAAAGAGACTTAGCTGTATCTCTTCTAGCTATAAATCCTGATTTAAAAATAATTGATACTGCTTACGTCCTAGAAACAGAATATTCTACAGAAGAATTATGGTTAGATCCATCTTCCCTATTAATGATGGCTCAAAATATTAGAATTGGTCTAGAAGAATATGTTACTTCTAATATTCTAAAGAAAGATATAGATGATCAATATGAAAAACTAAAAGTAGAATTATCTGAGTTAGATGCTGAATATCGAGTAACTGTAGATAATGCTAATAACCCAACTATTATTATTGGTAATTCTGCTCTAAAGTATTTATCTAAATTTAACTTTAAAGTTGTTTCTATTGATAGTGATGCTAAACAAAGAGCACTAAATGATGTCGAAGCATTACTTCAAAATAAGAGTAATAGTTATATTTATATCTTTGAAGGAGATAAGCCAAATGATAATACTAAAAATATCTTAGCTAAATATCCAGAAGTAAAACTAATAGAACTACATAAGATTAATAATATTAGTGATAAAGATAGAGCTAATAAAAAAGCTTATAATAGCTTAATGCTAAGTAATTTAGATTTATTAAAAAAAGAACTATATGAATAGTTGCTTTTTTTTTTACTTGTTGTTACAATATAAAGCTGTGACAAACAAGGAGGATTATTATGACAATCACTGAAGCTAAAAGAAAAATAGAACTACGTTTAAAAGAATTGAATTATGGTACTGTAACAGAATCTCTATATATAAATAAATTTGGTAATACAAAAATTAGTAATAATACAGAGGTACTTGATGATACAGTTACATCTATCTTAGATGGTACAGAACCTAGTATTGTTATAAAAAAATATAATTATACATATAATCAACTAAGTAATGCTATCTTAGAATATATGCGTATGTTAAATGAAGAACATGAAATTAAAGATACAATGTTATCTAATTATTTAAAAGAAGAAAGTATAAATAAAGAAGTAGATTCTGGAGAATTTATTCTAAATTATCTACATACATTACAAGATAAAGAAGTAGATCATTACTACTTATATTCTCCAACAAAAGCTTTTGATAATAATCTATATCATAGTAAAAATCTTTTTGAATTATTATCAAATCATGTTAATGAATTAGAAAGAGATATCAATAATAATCCTGAAGAAGTATTTAATAAATTTAAAAATGTTTATAATAAAATGGATGCTAATGATAAGCCTATTGTTGCTAACCTACCTATTATGAATAGATTAAGAAAAGTACTTCCAAGTAACAAAATAAATACATTAACTAAATCCAAAGTAAAGACTAAGAAATAATTCGTTGCAATTTCATAAATTTTTTGATAAAATTATTATGTTTACAAAGAGAGGTGAAAAAATGCCAAATATCCAAGGAGCTATTAAAAGAGTACGTGGTAATGGTAGAAAGAAAGTAGTTAATACTTATGTTTCTTCATCAATGTCTACTGCTATTAAGAAATTTGAACGTTCAGTAAAAGAAAATGATAAGAAAACTGCTGCTGTTAATTTAAATGTTGCTCTACAAAGAATAGATAAAGCTGTTAATTCTAACTTAGTTCATAAGAATAAAGCAGCTAGATTAAAAAGTCGTTTAACAAAAAAATATAATAATATGAAATAACCAATTGAATATTGGTTTTTTTTTGATAAAATATACTTAGAGGAGTTAATATGAAAAAGACAATTATATTATTAATATTACTAGTAATACTAGTATATGTTGTTTATAATAAAGATGAACTATACAAAGTATATAATGAATATTCTATTAATTATAAAAGTAAAAGAATAAAACTAGAGAAAAATAAGTATTATCGTAATTATGATTTTAATTATGTTCAAAATACTGATAACTTTAAACCTACTAATAGACAAGATATATTAAATATAATATATACATCTATTAATGCAGGTGTTAGTTCATTTACTTTCTATTGTCCTACTGAATATGAAAGTTGTTTAGATGAAATTGATAGTATTGCTTCAGATCAAGGAATATTATCTGATATAAACAATTATGTTCATCCATATAATACTTTCAAACACGTAGAAACTAAATATGATAGTTCTAGAGAAATAACTATCAGTATGACTAAAAACTATCAAAAAGAAGACAGAGAAATAATAAATGCCAAAGTAGATGAAATATTTAATGCTTTATACAAACCTAATGATACTAAAATAAATAATATTAGAAGAATGCATGATTATATAATAAATAATAGTAAATATGATTCTGATAGAAGTGATAATAATATTGTTAAGTATAGATCAGATATAGCTTATGGACCATTAATAGAAAAATATGCTCTATGTGGTGGTTATAGTGATGCTATGCAATTATTCTTAGAAAAGATGAATATTAAAAGTTTTAAAGTATCAAGTGAAGAACATGTATGGAATGCTGTTGAACTAGATGGTAAATGGTATAACTTAGATTTAACTTGGGATGATCCAATAACTAATACAGGACAAGAAATACTATCACATACCTATTTCTTAATAAATACTCCTAAATTAAAAGAAGTTGCTACTTCTCAACATAATTTTAATGAAGATGTTTATTCTGAATTAAAAGCATAAAAAAAGAAGTTACTTCTTTTTTTTATTGATAAAATCTTCTATTTCTTTAATAGTAACATCAAAGTCTACAAAATTAACATCAAACCAGTTAACATCAAATTGATGATTAAAGAAAGTATATTGTCTCTTCGCAAATCTTCTCGAATCTCTCTTAATCTTACTAATTACTTCTTCTTTAGTATCACTACCATCAAAGTAAGAAGCAAATTCTTTATAACCAATAGCTGTATTTAATATTCTAGAAGAAGTGTACTTATCTTTTAAATTAATAACTTCATCAATTAAACCATTATGTATCATAGAATCTACTCTATCGTTAATTCTCTTATAAATAACTTCTCTATCACTAGTAAGTCCAATAAATATAGAATCATATAATAACTTATCCTTATTATGAGTTATCTCTTCTCCATTTAAAAATCTAGTAAGTACTCTTATAAGTCTTTTTCTATTATTAATATGAATATCGATATTACTATCATATTCTTTTATTTTATTATAAATTTCTACATTAGATAAATCATCAAAGTTATAATCATTCTTCTCCTCACTAAACCTATAATCATATAAAAGAGCTTTTATATATAAACCAGTTCCACCTACTATAATAATATTCTTATTTTCACTTATTAGTTTATCTAATATTTCACGTCCAACTAATTGATAATCATATACACTGAAATCTTCCTCTACACTTCTAATATTAACTAAATGATGAGTAGCTTCACTTAACTCTTCTTTTGTAGGTTTAGCACTACCAATATTTAATTCTTTGTATATAGCAACAGAATCTCCATTAATTATTTCAGCATCTAATTTCTTAGCTAATTCAATAGATAACTTAGTTTTACCTACTCCAGTTGGACCAACTATAACAATAATCTTACTCATTGTACATCACCTACTCATTATAATCTCTTTTAAACATCTTATCTAATTCTTCTTTAGTATAAGTAATAATAGTAGGTCTGCCATGTGGACAAGTAAATGGATTATTACAATATCTAACATTATCTACAATCCACTGCATATCATCAATACTTACATATTCATGAGCTTTAACTGAAGAATGACAAGCAATAGTCATCACAACAGTATCAATAAACTTTTCTTCAGAAAAATCTCCATGTTCTACTATAATATCAAAAATATCTCTAATACTGGCTTCACTTCTATCAGTATCAATCCACATAGGATGAGATCTAACTACAAAAGTATTGTCACCAAACTCTTCTACATTGATACCCATGTCCTTTAGTATATCTAATTTATTAACTACTTTAATATAATCATTTGGAGTTAATTCTATCTTTATAGGAGTAAGTAAATCTATTACTTGTAGTTTTTCATTGTTTATTCTATCAAGTATCTTTTCGTAATTAATTCTCTCAGCTGCAGCATGTTGATCTACTAAATAGAAACCATCTTCATTTTGACATAGAATATAAGTCATAAAGATATTCCCAACTACATCCATTTTTTTAATTCTAGTAGTTTTAGAATATTCTTTCTTCTCTTCTTCAATATCAAAGTCTAATTTTACTTCTTCGTAATTCGTAGTGTTTTTTTCTTCTACTACTTCTTCTTCATCTTCTTCATCATGAGTAATTTGATCATATACTTCATTAAATGAAGAAGTACTTCTGACATTTGCTTCAGGTATCAAAGTAAGAGTCTTTAATCTATCTCCAATAGTTTTACTAACTAAGTCTACTAAAGTATCCATCTTAGAGAATTTAATATCCATCTTAGTAGGATGTATATTTATATCTACTAGTATTGGATCTACATCTATGTTTAATACTATTATAGGATACCTACCTTTATGAATATAAGTATGATAAGCATCTACTATACATCTATTTAATTCATTATTCTTAATCACTCTACCATTAACAAGTGTTGTAATAGCATTCCTATTACTTTTAGTTACTTCTGGATATGAAATATATCCACTAATATTATAATCATCATTTTCAGCATCTATTGGGATCATCTTACGAGTAATATCAGCTCCATATATATCATATATTACTTTTAACAAATCTCCATTACCACTAGTCTCTAGTATAGTATTATCATCATTAACTAATTTAAATTTAATATCCGGATAAGATAAAGCCATCTTATCGACATACTCTACTACATTCGCAAGTTCTATATATGGATTTTTTAAGTACTTTAATCTAACTGGTGTATTATAAAATAATTCCGTAACTGTAATATCTGTACCAAGAGCTAAGTCACTAGATTTAGCTTTTAAGTCTTTACCACCATTAATAGTAATAATAGTGCCTACTTCTCCATTACTAGTTTTAAGTCTAACTTTAGAAACACTCGCAATAGATGGAAGAGCTTCTCCCCTAAAACCAAGAGACTCAATATAAAAAAGATCATCTAAATCTTTTATTTTACTAGTTGCATGACGCGAAAAAGCAAGTCTAGCATCATCTTTATCCATACCAATACCATTATCGCGTACTTCAATTTCTTTAATACCAGACTCGACTAATTTAATAGATATATCATTAGCTTCAGCATCAATCGCATTCTCAACTAATTCTTTAACGACATTCATAACAGATTCGACTACTTCTCCAGCCGCAATCTTATTAGAAAGTCCTTCATCCATTACATGTATCTTACTCATATTAATCACTCGTTGTCCATGTAGTAGTAACATCATCATATTTAGAAGTTACTGGACATCTTAAATCAACTACATATTTATATGATGGAATCTCTCCAGAACCATAAAGTGATATTGTTACCTTGCTCTTATTAC
>CAZALI010000012.1:0-38760 GCA_964486215.1 uncultured Muribaculaceae bacterium | reverse complement strand
CAATAAGAGGTCCAAGAAAAATAGCAAAAGAAGTAAGTGAAAAAATAAAATAAAATAATCGTAAGATTAAGATATTACGATGCTTATTTTCTATACCCCCCTGTAGCTGTAGTCTCCATAATATGAAGATTAATACTATTATATTTTTATAATTTCATATTTAACATCATATTTTGTTTATATTGAAAATGAAATTTAATTTAGCCTTGATTAATTGGGCAAATTTTTATAAAGGTAAGTTCTTATCAAATACTATATTAAATGCTAATGCATTTGCTAAATTATTGAAATAAATGGCTAGAACAATCTAGTCTTTTTTATGCTAAATATATAGTAAAATAGCTTGTTATATGGTATAATATTCATAGTCAAAGAGGTGATATCAATGCTTGAAAATAAACTAGGAATAACTAATGAAATAGAACTAGCAAAAGAAGAAGAAAGATTAACAAAACTAAAAGCTTTAGAACTATTTGATACAAATAAAATTAATGAATTTGAAGTAGGTACTACTAAAGGACTATGTGAAATACATAAGTTTTTATTTAAAGATGTCTATGACTTTGCTGGAAAAATAAGAGAAGTAAATTTAGCTAAAGGTAATTTTAGATTTGCTGCTGCTATGTATTTAAAAGATATTTTACCTAGTATTGATAATATGCCCCAAGATAATTTTGAAAATATTATAAAAAAATATATTGAAATGAATATTGCTCATCCATTTAGAGAGGGTAATGGAAGAAGTACACGTATATGGCTTGATATGATACTAAAAAAAGAACTTAGAAAAGTAATTGATTGGAGTAAAATTGATAAAGAAGAATATTTACTTGCTATGGAAAGAAGCCCAATTAAAGATACTGAAATTATGTTACTTTTAAAAAATGCTTTAACTGATAAAATAAATGATAGAGAAGTATATATGAAAGGTATTGATACAAGTTACAGATATGAAGGATATAATACTTATACTATGGATAAATTAGATAAGTAATTAAGGCTAAGAAATTAGTCTTTTTTGTTATAATAAATATATAGGTGGTGATAAAGTGATATTAAATATTAGTGGTAGAACAGATATAGTTGCTTTCTATTCTGAATGGTTAATGAATAGACTAAAAGAAGGCTATGTCGATGTAAGAAATCCCTTTAATCATAAAATGGTTAGTAGAATAATGATGGATGATGTAGAGTTACTCTTCTTTTGTACTAAAAATCCTATACCTATATTAAATAAAATAAAAGATATAAAAAAGAAAGTATATTTTCATATCACTTTAACAGGATATAAGAAAGATATAGAACCAGGTTTACCACCTAAAGAAGAGATTATTAAAGCTATTAAAAAATTATCTAAAATAATAGGTAAAGAGAACATCGTAATAAGATATGATCCAGTATTTATAAATGATAAGTATAATCTAAAATATCATGTAAAAGCATTTGATAAACTATGTAATTTATTAGATGGATATATAAATAAAATACTAATATCTTTTATAGATGATTATAAAAATGTCAGAAGTAATTATAAATATTTAAAATATAAAAAGTTAGATGAGAAAGATTATGAAACTATAGGAAGAGAATTCAGTAAAAGTGCTAAAAAGCATAATATAGTAGTTCATACATGTGCTGAAGAAAGAAACTTAGTTGAATATGGCTTCATAAAAGATGAATGTATGTCTAAAGAATTAGCTTTTAAATTAACTGGTAAAGTATATAAGAAATGGAAGGCTAGAAAGAATGTACCATGTAAATGTATAGAAATGGCTGATATAGGAGTATATAATTCTTGTAAACACTTTTGTAAATACTGTTATGCTAATTTTGATGAGAAGCAAGTATCTGATAACTATAATAAGCATGATCCAACGTCATCACTTTTAATAGGTAAATTAGAAGACGATGACATTATAAAAATAAGAAAATGAATTTGTTTATAAAGTTTTAGTATGCTAAATATATCTAGTAAAGGAGTAAATTTATGGAAACAGTTTTAAAAACAAATGGTATCATTAAAAATATGGTCATAATCATATACTAAATAATACAACAATGGACTTATCTTAGAAAAAAATGGTTCAGCAATCATAGCCTGTTTATTTGTACCTCAATTACTACCATCAGTATTACTATTATTAAATAAAATAATACCTTTTAATATAAATAAACTTTGGATGGAACATGGAACAGATTTATTTGATAAGAAACCAACTCTAGACAATTTAGGAATATCTATTCTATATTACTTAATATATATAATTATATTTATAGTAATCGGTACACAAATATTAAAAAGAAAAGAAATAAAATAAAAGCTAGATAATAATCTAGTTTTTTTATGATATAATTTAAATGGTGAGTATATGGAAATAATAGAATATGAAGAAAAATACTTAGAAGATGTAAGAGACTTATTAGTTGAATTGGAAGAGTATATTCTAAGTATTGATAAAGATAATTTAGATAGACTACATCCTGACTATAGAGAAAAAATAGCTTTAAATGACTTACAAGAAGTTAATGATAATGATGGCAAATGTTACATAGCTATTGAAAATGATAAAGTAATAGGCCTAATAATGGGAATTATTACTAAGTATGATAAATATGATTATTTAGATTATAAATGTCCTAAAAGAGGAGAAATAACTGAATTAATAGTAGATTCTAATATAAGAAGTAAAGGTATAGGTAAAGCTTTAATAACAAAGTTAGAAGAATACTTTAAATCAGTTGATTGTGAATACGTATTAGTAGATGTCTTTGCTTACAATAAGAATGCCATTAAGTTTTATGATAAAGCTGGTTTTCATCCTAGAATGTATACTGATATAAAAAAATTAAACTAGGAGGAGACATATGATATACGAAAGAACACATAAAGTTGGTCTCGATGAAGTAAATAAAAGTCTATTAATGACTAATAGAGCCATCATAGTATCTATAGAAAATACTGCTGCTTGTCAAACAGACTCCATAGGTTATGGTATTCTAGATATTCCTAAGACATTTTTAACCTGGTTTGTAATAGATTGGAAAGTAAAAGTAAATAAAAGACCTAAATACGGAGATGAAATAACTATAAAAACATGGGGAAGAGATACCTCAGAATGCTTTTCTTATAAAGACTTTGAATTATATGTAAATGATAAATTATATGTACAAGCAACATCTAAATGGATATTACTAAATACTAAAACTAAAACATATGAAAATATTCCAGATTATTTACTAAAACTATGTCCTAATGAAGATAATTTATCTACTTTTACTGAAAGAAAATTAAATCACTTAGAAGTATTAGATAACTATGATAATAAAACAAGAATATATATAAGAAAAAGTGATTTAGACTTTAATAATCACGTTAATAACGTAAAATATTTTGACTATTTAATAGACTATAATAATGCTATAGAATATGATAATTTTAGAATAACTTACCGTAGAGAAATAAAAGAAGATGAAGAAGTATATCTATGTCATAGTAGAATAGGAAATAAAGATCTATATGCTATCATAGATAAAGATAATAATATTAAAACAATAATAGAATGTGAATAGAGGAGAGTATATGCAAGAAAAGAAAACTATTTTTATAACAGCTATTTTAAATTTCATAGTCGCAACACTAAAGTTAGTAACAGGAATAATCTTTTCATTTTCTACTCTTATTTCTGATTCTATTCAGTCATTTATTGATTTCTTTACTGATATTATTAGTTTAATGGTTAATAGAGTAGGAAAAAGAAGAGCTAATAAGACTTATCCATTTGGTTATGGACAAGTGTACTACTTATCAAATCTTTTAACGGGAGTTCTTCTATTTCTAATAGGAATATACATTATTTATCAAGTAACTACTCTAAACACCACTTTTACTCCAAATATAAAAGTATTAATCATACTAATTTTAGTTTTAGTAATAAAAGGTATAGTAATATATCTACTACAAAGATATACTAAAAATATTAAAAGTGAATTAATGATTGAATCATATAAAGAATCCAAAGCAGATTTATTATCTACCTGTGTAGTAATAATAGTATTAATTATTTCTTATTTTAAAGAATATATACCTATAGATATAGATAAAATAGGAAGTATATGTATGGCAATATATGTATTTTATACTGCTATAAAAATGATTATATCTAACATTAGAGGAATTTTAGTAAATGACGTTGATAATGAAGAAGTAAAAGAAAACATAATAAAAGACTTAGAGAAATTTAAAAAATTTAAAGTAACAAAAGTAAAAGTAATAAAAATGTCATCATATTACAGTATATTTATTCAAATAGATGTAGATAATAATATCAAAATAAAAGATTATTTAAAAATAGAGAGAAAACTAAAAAGATATTTAAAAGACTCAAATAAATCAATTAAATATATAGATGTAGAACCTATCTAGAGGAGAACATATGTATAATTTTTATATAGCTCAAGTACTTGGAATACTAGGAGTAATATTTAATGTAATAGCCCCTCAAATGAAAACTAAAAAGACTATGATATAGTACTATTTGGTATTAATCTAGCCGCAGCCTTTAACTTCTTATTTTTAAATAGTCTATCAGGAAGTCTAATATGTTTCTTTGGAGCACTAGAAACAGTAATAAATTACTTATTTGATAGAAAAAATATAAAAGTACCAATATATATAATAGGATTATATATAATTATAAATTTAATCTTAGGATTTAGTACATTTAAAAGTATAATTGATATTTTACCTATCATATGTGCCTTACTATACTGTGTAACAATATGTACTAAAGAAGAAAAAAATATACGTAAATTAATGTTTATTAATCAGTTTACTTGGTTAATATATGATCTAATAACTAAATCATATATGCTTAGTATATCAAACGTATTAACACTAATATCAGTAGTTATATCTTATTATAGGTATGATATAAAAACTAAGAAAGCAAGGAGATAAAAATGAAAGCAAAAGTATACTATACAAAAATATTAACACCTGAAAAAGTAGTAGAAATGTTTAAACTACTAAATAAAGAACTAATAGGTAATGTTGCGACTAAAGTACATTCGGGTGAAGAAGGAAATCAAAATTACCTAAAGCCAGAGTTTTGGAAACCAATAATAGACTACGTAGGAGGAACTGTTGTAGAATGTAATACTGCTTATGCAGGAGAAAGAAATACTACCGAAAAGCACTTAAAGACAATAGAGCGTCACGGTTGGACAAAGTACTTTAAATTTGATCTATTAGATGAAGAAGATGACGACTTAGAAATTGAAGTACCAAAAGGAAAACACTTAAAAGTAGATTTACTAGGAAAGAATATAACTAAGTATGATTCAATGCTTGTACTATCTCACTTTAAAGGGCATCCTATGGGGGGATATGGTGGAGCTTTAAAACAACTATCAATTGGTTGTGCTTCATCTAGAGGTAAAGCTCTAATTCACTCAGCAGGTACTAATACTGATCAGTACACTCTATGGAATAACTTGCCACCTCAAGATGACTTCTTAGAATCTATGGCAGAAGCTGCCGGAGCAGTCGTCAAATACTTTAAAGGAAATATGGCCTTTATAAACATCATGGCCAATATGTCAGTAGACTGCGATTGTTGCTCTGACGCGGAAGATCCTTGCCTTAAAGACATGGGAATACTAGTATCACTAGATCCAGTTGCAATAGATAGAGCATGCCTTGATATAGTAATTGCCTCAGATGATCCAGGAAAAGAACACTTCTTAGAAAGAGTAAAATCAAGAAATGGAGAACATACTATAGATGTTGCTGCAAACTTAGGTGTAGGTAGCAAAGACTATGAATTAATAGAAATAAAATAATATAATATAATAATTGACTAGATTAGTTAAGAACAATATAATGAGAATAGGAAGGTGAAAAAATGAACGACGAAGAAAGATTTGGACAAGATTACAGTGATTATAATGAAAGAGAATATATAGTAGCTAAAAAAGTAACAGATGTAGATGCTGGAGAAATAGAAATGAGAAATGGTAAAGAACTTACAGAAATGTTTGAACCAGACTGGGAATTAGCTTGCATATTTCACAACTTTCTAAGTGGCATATCAGATAGACTACCAAAGTTTGAATTTATGGATCAAGTTTATATGGAAAGAAATGAAATTGACCCAACAAGTGATATCATAAGTGCTGGCTATGGATTAATAGTAGAAAAAAATGCCACGTTAGATATAGCAGAAAAAATAACTGATAGTATAGAAAGACACGATATCATAGCTCCAGAAGAACATTTTGCTTATGAAGTACGAAGCAATAGAGAAAGAAAAGAAATTGATATAGAAAAGTATCCTAGAATAGATGAAAAACGTGTAAAACACGTACAAAAATTTTTAAACGAATATGTTAATCATATGACCAAAGGAGAAGTAAAAAGCAAATAAACGGATTATCCGTTTTTTAGTAAAGTTGACATATATAACATATATAAAGCTTGTTAGAAAATTATTAAATTTGTATACTAAAAGAGTAAGATAGGAGGAAATATGAAATATAAAAAAATAGTAATTGCTGGTGGAGGAGTACTAGGAAGTCAAATAGCTTTTCAAACAGCTTATTGTGGCTTTGATGTTACTGTCCTAATAAGAAAAGAAGATTCAAAGGAAGAACTAATAAATAAGCTAAAAATATTAGCCAAAACATATAAAGGTTGTATTCAAAAAATGAGTACAGAAGAAGGTAAAGAAGAATGGGCAAAAGGTATAGCAGATATCAATCACTTTAATAAAGATAAATGCTTTGAAAAAGTAGATAGAGCCCTAAAAAGTATTGTCATAGAAACTGATCAATCAAAAGCTCTAGATGATGCTGACTTAGTTATAGAATCTATTACGGAGATATTTAATATTAAGGTAGCTTTCTATAAAGAAATAGCTCCATTACTTCCAGAAAAAACAGTAATAGTTACTAACTCATCAACACTATTACCATCAAAATTAGCTAGTGCAACTGGTAGAGAAAATAAGTTCTTAGCTTTGCATTTTGCTAATGCTATTTGGAAGAACAATATAGCAGAAATCATGAAACATGATGGAACAGATGAGAAATACTTCGATGAATTAGTTGACTTTGCTAAAGCTATTAATATGATTCCACTAGCAGCTAAAGAAGAAAAATCAGGTTATTTATTAAATTCAATGTTAGTACCATTTTTACTAAGTGCTATGGATTTATTAGCTAATGGTATATCTGATGCTGAAACTATAGATAAAGCATGGACTCTAGGTACAGGAGCACCAAATGGTCCATTCCAAATAATAGATGTTGTAGGATTAGAAACAGCTAAAAACATTGTTTTGCAGTATCAAAAAGTACCTAATATTCTAGATCCACTACTAAGAAAAATGATGTTGCCATATAACTTTGATGGCATGTTAAGAATATTAAATGAATATATCAAAGCAGGGAAAACTGGTAAAGCAGCTGGAGAAGGATTCTATAAATATAAAAAATAAAAGAACATTAAGTTCTTTTTTGTTATAATAAAAATATGGAGGAATTAGTATGAATAAAACATTAATATGTTACTTTTCTGCTACTGGTACTACAAAAAAGGTAGCCGAAAAAATGTCTTCTATTATAAATGGTGACTTATTTGAAATAGAACCAGTAGAAGCATATACAGAAAAAGATTTAGATTGGATGGATAAGACTAGTAGATCATCAATAGAAATGAATGATTCTAATAGTAGACCAGCTATCAAAAACAAAGTAAATAATTTAAATGATTATGACAAAGTAATAATAGGTTTCCCAGTATGGTGGTATATTGCTCCTAAGATAATAAATACTTTTATAGAAGAAAATGACCTATCAGGTAAAAGTATATATGTTTTTGTAACTAGTGGTAGTTCATCAGTTACTTCATCATACAATAATTTAAAGAAAGATTATCCAAACTTAAACTTTGTAAATAGTAAACGTTTTACTGGTAGTGAAAGTGCAGAAGAATTTACTAATTGGCTAGACTAATATAATATGCTATAATATGGAGAAAAAAAAGGAGTTAATATGAAAAGAATTAGTAAATTTCTAGATGAAGAAGAATTTAATTATAAAGATTTTATTATATTGGGAATAATAGTATTATTTTATAGTATATTGTCATTTATAAATCTAGGTACAACAAAAGCTCCTCAGACTTTTTATAAAATAGATAATAAAGATGGTATAACAATAAAATTTAAAAGTAATTCTGATATTAATAGAATAATCTTTTATAATGGGGAAGAAGCAGGAGAATATAAAATAGAATTATCAGAAGATGGTAAAAAATATAATGAAGATATTCAAATGACTGGTAGTGGTGCTTTTTCTTGGGATACAGGCAAATTAAATAAAAAAGCTAAATACATCAGAATAAAAGCTAAAGAAGGTAACTTAATACTAGGAGAAATAGCTTTCTATGATAATAGTAATAATAAAATGACATGTACTATTACACATAACAAAAAACAAGTATTAAATCTAACAGACGAAGCCTTAACAGTACCAGAAAGAATAAGTCATTTAAACTCTAGTTATTTTGATGAAGTATACTTTGCTAGAAGTGCTTATGACTATGCAAATAATAAAGAAGTATATGACTGGGTACATCCACCACTAGGTAAAATGATTGAGTCTATACCAATCAAATTAAGTGGTAAAATGGCACCATTTTATTATAGAGTAGCTGGTAATATATTTGGTATTCTAATAATAGTAGTAATGTACTTATTTGGTAAATTAATGTTTAAAAAAAGAAAATATGCTTGTCTAGCAGCTCTTCTAATGACATTTGATACTCTTCATTTTGCTCAGACAAGAATAGGTACAATAGACTCTTATTTAACACTATTTGTAATCTTAGAATACTATTTTATGTTTAGATATATAAAGTATTCTAAAACAAAAGATATAGGTCTATCAGGACTATTCTTTGCTTTAGCAGCTTCAGTAAAATGGTCTGGTTTATGGTCAGGTATAGGATTATGTATAATTTATATAATAAATAAATTTATAACTAAAGAAAGAATCCTTCCATTTATTGGTAAAGGAATAACTTTCTTCATCGTAATACCAGTTCTTTTATACACATTATTCTATATATCATATCCAAATATTAATAATATAAAAACAACTGGTATAAAAGAAATAGTATATCAAAGTAAAGATATGTATAAATATCATCATGAGTTAAATGTAGATCATCCATATGCTTCCAAGTGGTATACATGGCCAGTATCATATAAACCAGTATGGTATTATACTAATAGTGTTGACGCTACTAATAGAGAAACAATAGTAGGAATAGGTAATATTATGATCTGGTGGCCTGCTATTATAACCTTCTTATTATTACCATATTACATAATAAAGAAGAAAAATAAGAAATCAGCTTTCTTACTCATAGCAGTATTATCGATGTATCTGCCATATGCTTTTATAAGTAGGCCAATGTTCTTATATCATTATTTCATCATTCTACCATTTATGATGCTAAGTATAGTAAATTTCTTCTACCAAACTAATAAAAATAATAAGAAAGACATTTTAATGTTACTATACCTAGTATTAATAATTACTACATTTATCATTTATTATCCAGTAATAAGTGGAGTATCAGTATCAAATGATTATATTGAAAGAACCAAAATACTGAGTAGTTGGGAATACTAGTGTAAAGGAATAAAAGTATTTATCTAATTAGTAGATAGATACTTTTAATTTTGTTATAATAAATAAGAAGGTGATAGTATGAAAGTATTATGTATAGGACATTTAACATACGACACTACATTAAAGATGGATGCTTATCCAGATGAGAATGAAAAATACCATCTACATACTAGAATAGAATGTGGTGGTGGAGCTGCTGCTAATGCTGGATATCTCTTAAGCAAATGGGGTATGGAAGTATATATTGCTGGTGTAGCTGGAAAAGACTATCTAGGAGAAGAAATAAAAAGAGAATTTAATGATGTTGGAGCTAATACCAAGTATATTCAATTAGATGAAGGACTACATACAGATAGTAGTTATATTATAGCTAACACATCTAACGGTTCTAGGACTATTTTAACTGCTTGTGATGACAAGACTAATCATAAATTAAATCAAGATATAGAAGAAAACTTTGACTATATAATACTAGATGGTGATGACTATAAATTTGCTGAAGAAATGATGAAAAAAAATCCTAATGCTATTACAATATTAGATGCTGGAAACTTAAGAGAAGGAATAAAAGCACTAGCTCCAAAAGTAGATTATTTAGTTTGTTCCCATGACTTTGCCGAAGATTATACCAATATGAAGATGGATTATAATGATAGAGATTCAATAATAAGAATATATGATAAATTATCTGAAAGTTTTAGTAATACAATAATTATTACTTTAGAAGCAACAGGCAGTTTTACTAAGATAAATAATAAATATGAAACAATACCTAGTATCAAAATAGAACATCCTGTAGACTCAACTGGTGCTGGAGATATATTTCATGGAGCATTTGCTTATTTCTTAATGCAAAAAATGCCATTAGAAGAAATATTATTACTATCTAATATCACTGGTGCTCTATCAGTAGAACATATAGGTGGTAGATATAGTATGCCTAAATTAGAAGAAGTACTAAGTGAAAGAAAGAAATTAGATATCTTATGATTACCAGTAATACGCCAACTATAGATCTTCATGGAGAACCACGAGATATAGCTAGAATACTTATAAATGATTTTATTCTTGATAACTATAAATTACATAAAAAAGAAGTAATTATTATCCATGGTAAAGGCAAAAATATTCTTCTTAAAGAAACTAAAGAAACTCTGAAAAACAATAAGTATGTTTTAGAGTATAAACAAGACAATTTTAATCCTGGAGAAACCATTGTTAAACTTAAGTATAGTAAATAAAATTACTTGACTTTTTTTGTGTTTAGTGTTAGTATATACAGCACGTAATTGATTTAGGGGGTAATAATTATGTATACGCAAGATTACGATAGTAAAGGATTTCCATATAGAGATTTCCTACTAAAACTAATATTAGTAATAGTCTTTGCTCTAATATTAGTATGGTTTTTACCAAAATTTATTCAACCAAAGATTGTACAACAAAATTGTGCTGATGGAAAGAAAGCCAATGTTGAAGAGTGTAGTAATGTTGGATTAAATGCACTTACTTCACAAATCTTCCAAGATAACTTGGATAGAATGAAGGATGCAGCTATCTCATACTATACAAATGATCGTCTACCACAAGAAGCAGGTGGTAAGGCTAAGATGACTTTAGGAGATATGATCTCTAAGAAGTTATTAACTGAGTTATATGATAAGAACAATAAGAAAGTAAATCAAGATGAATCATATGTAGAAATTACTAAGATGGATAATGAATATCTATTAAAAGTTAGTATCACAGACAGTGAGAAAGAAGATTATATCTTAGTACATTTAGGATGCTATAACTACTGTAAATCACTATTATGTGAGAAACAAGAAGATTACTCTAATGTACAAGTAAAAGCTTCAAAGAGTAATTCATATGTTCCAATTACACCAAGTAGTTATACAGTAAATACTTCAAATGTACCTAACACAATTATTAAACGTTATTATAATACTAAACCAGTAACTAATAACTACTACAACAACACTACAATTATTATTAATTGTAAAGAATGTGAAAAGAATTACATTTGGGAGTATAAGAAAACAACTGGATCAAAAGTTGGAGAATGGACTGATTGGTCTGAATGGCAAAAAGCTGATTGTAATACTGCACAAATAAAATGTAGTGACAACAATCCATCATGTACTAAAGAAGTACAAACATATTCAAGAAAAGAAGAAATAGGTAAATATGAAAAGACATTTGCTAAAGAAAGACAAGAGAAGCGTCAAGTAGCTACTCAAAAAGAATTAGCATGTTCTAAATATAATTACTTAATAGTTGACCATGAACATTATAAGTTAACTACTACAACTGAATATACTAAGATTTCACAAGTAACAACTACAAGAAGTGCTGCTATTAAAGTAGTAGGTGGTTGGACTTATGTTGGAAGAAGAGTATATACTACTGCTCCAAAAGATACATTAACTAGACATTATAAATTTGTTGGAGCTGACTATAGTGCATGTAAAGATATATGTACTTCAGATCCAAAATTCATTTATGATGAATATTCATATACTAGAAATGATTTAACTTATACTAAGGTTTTAACTGAAACTACACTAGATGCTTCACACAATACTGTAGCTACAGCTTCATGTGGTAGTATAGTATCAAAAGAAATACCAGTTTATAGAACTATAACTGTAACTGATAAATCTACTATAAGAAAACCATTATATGGAACAGTATGTTACAAGAGTACAAAGACAAGAGATGTAATTGAACCAGGTAAAACTAAATATAAATGGTCATATAAGAATAATAAAAACTTACTAAATGCTGGTTGGGTAATGACTGGTAAAAAGAAAGCTATTTAATAGGAAGTGATACAAGTGAAAAATATTAAGATAAAAGATATAAATATCTACAAAAGTAGAGATAATATCATCTATGAAGGTATTACTGAAGACAATACAAAAATAAATCTAGATAGAGAAACAGCTATTCGTGTAGCTGGTGCTCTACGTAATGAAAATAATGGTTATGATTCACACTTACATTTCTTAAGTAGTGATCAAATAGAAAAGGCTAGAGTATACAAATTAGGTGTTTCACCTAAAGAATTAAGAAAGAAAGTTGCTGCTTTAGCAACAGCAGGTTTCATCACAGCTTCTGCTCTAAATATACCTATAATTCCAACTTATGCTGATGAAGAGGAAGAAATAGATAATCCAACTACTGTAGAAGAAGTTGTAGAAGAAAAAGAACCAGTAGAAACTAAAAAAGAAGAAGTAAAAGAAGAAGCTAAATCAGTTGAAGCTCCTACTTCTACTGAAACTAATGAAAATGTTTCTAATGAGACACCAGTAGTAGAAAATACTACTCCAGAAGTATCCACTAATGATACACAAGTAGTAGAAGAAACTACTGAAACAGTTACAGATACTAATACAAATGATAATACTAATGTTGAAGAAACTACTGTTGTAGAAGATGGTAGTAATGCTCAAGAAGTAATTGATAAATGTGAAGAGATTACTCATAACAGTGACAATGCTTATTGGGCACCAGCTATAGTAATCACTTATAATGATTTTTCTGTATCAACAGGAAAACAAATAATTGAAAACTATGGTGAATTATCAGAAGAAGAATTCAAAGCTAAATGGGCTGAATCATACAAAGAAGGTATTGATTACTTATTCAATGAATATATGAATAGTGATAAAGATCATCCAGTATGTATCAGTGACATAATTGAATCTCAAGAAGGAAAAGCTTTTGCTGATAAATATGAAGAATTATTCTATAAGTTTAAAGATTGTAAAGATTCAGAATATCAAATGATCCTAATAAACAAATTCTGTAATATGTTAAGAGAAGATTTACATATTATTGAATGTAATGAAAATATTAGTATAAAAGAAATAGAAAAATATAAATATTCTATTACTACTATAGTTAAAGTAACTGAAAAGATTACTAAGAAAACTAAGATATCTAAAAAGAATAAAAAGCTTATCAAGAAAGTAAGAAAATACTTTGAAGATAATTATAAGAACTTATGTCCAGATTATAATTACTATTATGGAGATAATTATGGATACGGATATAATAATGATAATTATCAAGTAAATAATACTAAGAAATCTAGTACTAAAAAATCAACAACTAAGAAGACTACAAAGAAAACTACTAAGAAGATAGTAAAGAGAGAAAGTATTATTAAAAAGATTACTAAAATAAAGGTATATCAAATAATCAAAGCTCGTTGTATTAAATTAATTAACATTCAAGAAAAGAAAGTTGATACTAGAATAGAGCATTGGAAGAAAACAGTAGTAGAAGACATTGATAAGATCAAAGTTATCGCTACTGACAATGAAGAAGTTGCTAAGAAAATTATCGGTGAAGAAGCAGTTGAAAAACTAAAAGAAGAAGTCGATAAGAAGATTGAAGAAAAGAATAAAGAATACGAAGCTGAAGCACAAGCTGAAGCTGATAGAGTAGCTGCAGAAATGCAAAAAGAAGAAGATGAAAAAGCTGCTGCTATCCATAAAGAAATTGAAGATGAAGAAAAAGATCTTCAAGAAAAGATAGATGCAGCTAACGATAAGATTGATAATGGTGAAAAAGTTAATGAATCAGACTTTGATAATCATAATGTAGAATTCTATGATGAATTCAAAGATGAAAACAATGATTTAGATTCATCAGTTAAAGATATTACTACTGATGGAACTGGAGCTGTATCACATGATGCACCACTTCCTGATCCACAAGTAACAGGTGAAGACTTTGATAAGAATACTGCACCAACTGATAACTATCATCCTGAAGAACATAGTGATTGTCATAGTACAGGATCTAATACAAGTTCAAGTAGTAGTTCATCTTCAAGTAGTTCTTCATCATCTTCATCAAGCTCTAGTAGCTCATCTTCAAGCAGTTCATCAAGCACAAGTTCATCATCATCTGATAGTAACTACGTATACTATGATACTGATAATTCGTACAGTGAAACAGTTTCATCTGAACCTAAAGCAAAATCTGAAAATAAATCAAATAAAGACGTTGCTGATGAATATGTAGAAAGTATTTCTAGTGAAGACGAAGAAGAAAATGCAAAAGTAAAAACAAAATAAGAGCCTAGCTCTTTTTTGTTTTTTATTGACAAATCAAGGAAAGAGTGGTATACTATTAATACTTTGGGGGAGTAGGACATAAGTGTTCTACAAGAAAAATATTATAGAGTGGGGTTGAATATATATGGAAAAGAGTTATATATTTGAATATCTAGATGAAAATGATTTTAGAAAGAAAGAGAGATCAGTAAGAAAATATAATATGTTAGCTTATAAGAAATTAACTTTTACATATTATCCAGAATTAAGAAAAGGTAACTTCTTAGGAGAAAAGAAAGTAAAAGATAGTATTACAAATACTGTTACTTATGAGTTAAAATTACCTACTGATGAATTATTTGCTAAAGTACATGGAGAAATAACATTACACTATACTGTATATCTAAATAAAGGTATTATTCTATTAACTAACCTTACACCAGAAGGAATATTAGATGAAGGACATAGAGCAGAATTATCTACTTATAAAGGTGTAATGATTTCTAAAGAAAATCCAAAAAAAGATATGTTTAAGATTAATTTATTAAATACAATGAATAAATAGGTAATAACCTATTTTTTCTTTTAAAATTAAAATAAATTGTTGTAAATAATCTTTATATATGGTATCATTAATAAGTACGGACCCTTAGCTCAGTTGGTTAGAGCTCTCGGCTCATAACCGAGTGGTCATAGGTTCGAGTCCTATAGGGTCCACCACATGCGAGTGTGGCGGAACTGGTAGACGCGCTAGTCTTAGGAACTAGTGCCTCCGGCGTGCAGGTTCGATTCCTGTCACTCGCACCATTATAAAATAAAGGCATAGTAATATGTCTTTTTTTAGTACATTGTATACTAATATAAAAAATTATTAAATAATAAAAGCAGTAAAGTTTTAATTACTTTACTACTTATGAAATGTTTAGTTGTGCTACATTTCTAAAGCACCATTATTTAGACTTGCCGCCTAAACTTTTAACGTCATCAGAAGCATCTTTACCATGCCATCCACTCTTTAATGTATTAGGATCATACCAAGTATGTTCGCCATCCCATGTCTTTGTATTTTGTTGAGCAGTGCCACTTTTTTCATTATGACTTTGCCAACTATATCCTTCATCATCAGTGGTTTTATTTGACATAACTAATCTCCTTTCTTTGCTTATTATTTTATTCAGAGTTATTTCGAATGTCAATATTAGAAATAATTTATTATATTTTTAATATTGACTTAAAATATTATAGACTTATAATAAATCTAAAGAAAGGTGATATCTAATGCAAATAGAATATAAAGAAAAAGATATAGATAAGTTATTATTCACAGAATTAGTAATTGCCAAAAAACAAAATAATGGAGAAGTATTTGAAAAAGAAATATACAAAAGACTTAAATTTTGTGGTTTCGATGATAAATTTATTAAAGAGTTAATTGAATATGAAGAAGCTATTCTAGAAACAACTAAAAAAGAATATACTAAATATTTTTATCAAACTAAGTATTGGATTAACCTTGAAGAAAATGAAAAATTACTAAGTAATGATATAAATGAATATGCTCTATACATCGATGGTAAAATGTCTAAACATGCTTTTACTACTAGTGAACTAATTAGTATTTATGATGAAGCTGACTTTCTATTAAATTATGGGGATAATATTTATGATGAGCATTCAAAAGAAATAGATATGTTAGCTGGAAATAGTAAATATAATTTATTAGATGAATTTAGAAACAGAATAAGTTATATCTTTCATAGAGAGTTTAATCGAGAATATGATAATGATATAGATACGTTTGCGGCAAGATTCTTTAAAAATGAATCACATATACTATTTATAAGTAAATATAACTATGCTAAAGACGATAGTCGTAATTGGACTCCATATACTAAAGAATTCTTTAAATTTTATAAATAAAAGACTTATGAAAAACATAAGTCTTATTTTTATATGGTGCCGATTAAAGGACTCGAACCTTCGACCTATTCATTACGAATGAATTGCTCTACCAGCTAAGCTAAATCGGCGTAATTAAATTATAACATAATTTTATAATATATGATATACTAAGGTAGTAAAGGAGAGCTTATGGAAATAGAAAGAAATATTAATGAAAATAAGATAATAGATAATATTAGATGTTTATCAATTGATATGATTAAAAATGCTGGTAGTGGACACCCTGGTATAGCTCTAGGTGCTGCTCCAATTATTTATACGCTATACGCTCATCACTTAAATATTGATTCAAATAATCCAGATTATTTTAATAGAGATAGATTTGTTATGTCTGCAGGACATGGAAGTACTTTGCTATACGCAACACTTTACTTTGCTGGATATGATCTAACACTAGATGACTTAAAAGAGTTTAGACAAATAAATTCTAAGACACCTGGGCACCCAGAATATATGAAAACTCCAGGGGTTGATATGACAACTGGACCTCTAGGTCAAGGTTTTGCAACTGCTGTTGGTATGGCTATTGCTGAAAGATATCTAAATGCTAAAACAAATGACATAAAAAAAGACATAATTAATCACTATACATATGTTTTATGTGGTGATGGTGATTTAATGGAAGGTGTTTCATATGAAGCTTCTGCTTTAGCTGGACACTTAAAATTAAATAAATTAATAGTTTTATATGACTCCAATAATATTAGTCTAGATGGTGAAACTAATAAATGTAGTAGTGAAGATATAACTATGAGATTTATGGCTAATAACTGGAATGTTATTACTGTAGAAAACGGTGAAAGTATAGAAGAAATTAATAAAGCTATAGAAGAAGCTAAATTAATGACTGATAAGCCTACTATAATTCAAATAAAAACTACTATAGGTAAATATTCTAATCTAGAAGGTAGTTGTGAAGTACATGGTAGTAGTTTAACTGAAGAAGATATTTCAAATATTAAAGCTAAACTAGATATTAGAGATATTCCATTTACTATTTCTCAAAATGCTATAGATGATTTTAGATATTTAATAAATAGTAGATGTAAAGACTTAGGTGGTAAATTTGATAATGAAATAGATAATTTAAATGATAGTTTCTTAAATTATTTAATAAGAGATAATAAATCATTAGACTTTGCTGGTATAGAGTATAATTTACCTGAGAGTGGTAAAGAAGCTACTAGAAAGACTTCTGGTAAAGTATTAGAATCAATTGTTAAGAAATATCCTATGATTTTAGGAGGAGCAGCTGATGTCTTTAAACCTACTAAAACATATATAAATGATGTAGGAGACTTTACTAGTTCTAACTATAGTGGTCAAAATATATGGTATGGTGTAAGAGAACATGCTATGGCATGTATTAGTAATGGTTTAGCTCTTTGTGGACTAAGACCATATGCTGCTACATTCTTAGCTTTCTCAGACTATATGAAGCCAGCTATTCGTATGTCTAGTATGATGAATTTACCAGTTACTTATATCTTTACTCATGATTCTATAAGTGTTGGTGAAGATGGTCCAACTCATGAACCAGTAGAGCAGTTACTTGCTCTTCGTTCTATGCCAAATTTAGATGTTTTTAGACCAGCTGACGTTAATGAAGTACTAGGTAGTTATAAGACTATTCTAGAGAAGAAATTAGGCCCATCTGCTCTTATTTTAGCTAGAAATGATGTTCCTATCCTAGATTGTACTAATGCTAGTGAAGTAGAAAAAGGTGGCTATATAGTTAAAGATTTTATTACAAACAAAAATGGTATTTTAATATCTAGTGGAGAAGAATTACATCTAGCTTTAAAAGTAGCAGAAGTATTACAAACAAAAGGTATAGATATTAGAGTAGTATCAGTACCAAATCTAACTCGTTTTATGAATCAAGATTCTGATTATATAGATAATATTCTTCCAGTAGAAGTAAAGAAAGTAGTAATAGAAGCATCATCTTCTTATTCTTGGAATAGAATAGTCTATAATCCAAAATACTTAATCACGTTAGATACTTTTGGTAAATCAGGTAAAAAAGAAGATGTTTATAAAGAATTTGGTTTTGATATAGATAGTTTATCTAAAAAAGTAGAAGAATTATTTAAGTAATACTTGTTAAAAGCAAAATATTTATATAAAATAAACGTAAGGAGTGATAATATGTTACAAGATATATTAATACTAGTAGTAGGATTACTATTAGGTGCTGTTATTGGCTTTTTCATTACTAAGAAATTAGTTGCTAAACAATTAAAAGAAAATCCTCCTATCAATGAACAAATGATAGAAGCACTTATGGCTCAAATGGGCAGAAAGCCAAATAAAAAGCAAGTAAGACAAATGATGAATACTATGGAAAAATATCGTTAAGATATTTTTTTTGTAAAGAAATGTCTATCTTCTAAGTAATATATTGTAAAGTAATGATATATAAAATATACTTATAGTAGAGGATAGGTGATACTATGAAAATAAAAAATAATCAGGCATTAAATAAAGTATTTTTAATTATGGGAGTTTTTTCTATAACCATGCTAGTAGCTGGATTCCAAATGGGCTTTGATTTTCATGATAGTGTTAAATCAGACGTAGAAGTAGAAGAAGAAAGTACTATAAAAGCTATCACAGTAAATGATAATAGCTTATATGAATCTTTAGTACCAAAGCTTACTATTCTAGATGCTGCTAATCCAGTACATTGCTATTACACAATAGAAAATGTTACTAATGCTGAAATATATGTAGAAAAAGTAAAAATAAAAGTATTTAATGATAATAATAGACAAATCTATAGTACTAACGTAAGTTTATATAAAACATATGCTCCAAATGAAAAAGACAAAATAATTTTTCAAATACCTAAGTCACCTGATAATATAGCTAGTATTGATATACAATTTGAATAAAAAAAGAATTTGATAATTTCAAATTCTTTTTTTATGATATACTTATAATAGGAAGTGATAGAATGCCAACACCACATATTGAATCAAGAGAAGAAGATATCTCTGAATTAGTATTAATGCCAGGAGATCCTCTAAGAGCAAAATATATAGCAGAGAACTTTTTAGATAATTATAAACTAGTTAATGATACTAGAAATATGTATTTTTATACCGGCTATTTCAAAGGCAAAAGAATAACAGTCGCAGCCTCTGGTATGGGAATACCTAGTATGGGTATATATGCTTATGAATTAATAAATCACTATAAAGTAAAAAAGATAATACGTATAGGTACATGTGGTTCTTTTCATAAGAATATAAAACTACAAGATATAATCTTATCTACTGGAGCTCATACTATAAGTTGTTTTCCAAAACAATTAACTAATAAAGATGCAGACTTTGCCAAATCAAGTGACAAATTAAATAATGCCATAAAAGTAACTGCTAATACTCATCAAATACCTCTTAAAATAGGAGAAACTATTACTAGTGATGTCTTTGACTTATACTGTGACTCTCAAGAAGAATTTAAAAATATGTTTAAAGATATAGATGCTTTAGGAGTGGAAATGGAGTCTTTTGCGCTATTCTATTTAGCTAATAAATTTAATATAGAGTCAGCTGCCTTACTCACAGTAGTAGATTCAATGTATGATACTAGAAGTGTAAGCAGTGAAGAAAGAGAAACTGGACTAAACAATATGATTGCTTTAGCTCTAGAATCAATTATAAAAATGTAAGGAGAATAATATGGAAGAAATTAAATTTAATGAATCAAATACTGAATCTAGTAAACATGACAATACCGCTAATAAGAAATTAACTAATATCGTTGTAATAACTGTTGCTATTCTTTTTGGATTAACAGTCTTTATAATAATGAATATATTATTTAATAAAGATAATAATACTAATAAAACTACAAGTATTTCTATAGATTCAAAAGAAGTAAAGGGCTTATATAATATAGTTACTTTTAAAGAACTAGGTATGAGAACATCTAAGTTTATGGAATCACCACAAATAACTAGAGAATCATTAAGTAATTATGGAAAATATACATTGGCTTTATCTCTAGCTAATGAAAATGATTTCAAAGAGACAGGTAAAACTAATAATAAATTAAAAGAATATGCTCTAGATAAAGATAAATTAGATGAATATATGAAGAAATTCTTTGGTAGTAGCATAAATTACTCTATAAATAGCTCAGTAGAGCATACATTTAATTTTGAAAAAGATGGTTATAATACTGGTACTTTAGAATATAACCAAGATGATGGTAAATATTTAATATATTTTACTAAAAAGGTAAATGAAGTACCTAATACATTAGAAAATAACAGATTCTTTGCTGAATTATATAAAGCTGAAAAAGTAGGAGATAGTATTAATTTATATGAAAAAATAGTTTATACAGCTTGTACTAAAAATCCTACTAATAATTATAATTGTAAATTATATAAAGATTATAATAGAAGTGAATATATAGATACACTAAAAGGAATAGATGCATCAACTACAAAGATTAACTTTGACGATATAAAAGAAACAAGTGAAATAATTTATACATTTAAGAAAGATATAGACAATTATTATTTTTCATCAAGTAAATCATTAAACTGAGAGGAGAAATAATATGCCAAGAATAAAAAAAGAGAAAGTAGAAACCGCTTTTACATTAATGGAATTACTAATTACGATAGCTATTTTAGGAGTAATTGCTATAATTGCTCTACCTGCCGTTAGTAAACTAAGAGAAAGTAATGAAAAAGCAAAGTATACAGCATTTTCCAAAACATTTATAAATGCTGGTAAATTATATAATGATGCTTATTCTGAAGACTTATTTGGTACAGCTAAAAGCGGTTGTGTTGATATAACATTTAATGAATTAGAACATAAAAAATTAATAAAAGATATTCAAATAGAAGATACAACATGTAACTGGAATGATGGTTCAGTAGTAAGGATAAGGCGTTCTGGTGATAATTATTATTATGAAATATTTATGAATTGTACTAAAAATGAAGAATCTGTATATAAAACTAAGAACTGGGATTCATATAATCCAGAAGATTGTCAAATGAATATTGCTGGTGATATAGATCCACCTAACTGGGGAATGAAATTAATATACAATAATGTTGAAGTAAAACCAGGAGAAGTATATGTAAAAATAGATGATAAAAAACTACTAGCTAAAGTAGAAGTTTTAGATAGTAGTAGTGGCCTAGCTAAGAATCTTAAATTAAACTATATATGGTCATATAAAGCAAATGATAGTGATACTTATAAAGAATTAGCCAGTAATACACAAGTATTTAATACTCAAGTTGCTGCCAGTAGTGCTACTACGACAATACCAGCTCCTGCTAAAGTAAAAGATAAAGATATTGATGGTATAATTGCTATTACAGTTATACCAACTCTTATAAGAGATACATTTGATAGAAGAATATCACAAGAAAACACTATAACTAAAGAAATTACTATCGATAATACGGATGATCCAGCACCAGAGCCAGATGATCCTACACCTACACCTATAGGAGTACCAAAAGTTCCTACAGTAAAGTTATATAAATGGAAAGATGTTGATACAGAACCAACTAGTTCAAGTGGATTAAAGAGTTATAGTAATAATACCTGGTTTAGTGGAAAAGTATATACAGAAGCTACAGGTGGTGGAAGTAATGTTGCCTACTATCGATATAATGTTACAGGAGCATCTACTAATGCTACAAATACTAAAGGCTCACATAGAAATATAGCTGCTCAAGGAACATCTTATATACAATATCAAGCATGTAATAGTGAGAATAAATGTTCTAAGTATTCAAATAAATATACAATAAAACTAGATAGAGGAGAACCACATTGTTCTATATCAAAATCAAATACTTATAGTACAGGTGGAGTAACATTAAAAACACATTGTACAGACGGAAGAAGTGGAGTAATAAAATGCGCTGGTGATACAAAAGGTGGGGCATTAGAGTATACAGTTACTCAAAAATCAGTAAAGAAGTCTCATGAATATACAGTAAAAGATGAAGCTAGTAATACTAATACTTGTTCAGTAACTGTCTCAAAGCAACTCCAAAAGAGAACGAGAACATGGAATAGTTGTAAGACAAAGACGACAACATATTCTTGTCCAAGTGGTTATACAAGCGTTGGCGGAGGCGTATGTAGTAGAAGTTGGACATTTAGTAGTAGATCAGCATGTCTTTCAAGCTCATGCCACTCAGGTGGAAATGATTGTAAGTATATATCAACAACTGGAAGATATACTTGTAATGATAGAACAACCACTGTAGCCAAGACAACATGTCATGGTGGTTGGAATTCATATGGTTCATGGTCAAATGTCTCATCATGTTCAAAGAGTTCTTCAACTGAATGTAGAACAGTTTATAAATAAAAAAGAGAATTTGTTTCTCTTTTTTTTATTATTTGATATAATTAAAATGAAAATATAAAAGATAGGAGAATAATATGAGTAGAGTAAATGGAAAAAGAGCTGAATCAGCTTTCACATTAATGGAATTATTAATTACTATAGCTATTTTAGGAGTAATAATGCTTATTTCGTTACCAGCCGCTAGTAAACTAAAAGAAGCAAATACTAAAACTCAATATAAAGCTTATACTAAATCATTTATAAGTGCTGGTAAACTATACAATGATGCTTATGTAGAAGATTTATTTGGTACTGCTAAAGACGGCTGTGTAGAAGTTGGATTCAGTGAGTTAGTAGGTAAAAAATTACTTAAAGATTTTCAAGCTGATAATACATATTGTGATACATTCTGTAGTTATGAAAATGAAGAACAAGGTACAGAATCAAAAATCAGAATACGAAAAAATGGTGATCAATATAATTATGAAGCCTTCATATGCTGTATAAAAGATGGCAAAAAAGTATATGAAACAAACAACTGGAAAGATTATAGTTCTGATAACTGTCAAAGACCTGAAAATAATGAAGTAACATTAAACTGGGGACATACAGTAAAAGTAGATAATGTAGATGTTACTACCGACACATACAAAATAACTAAAAAAGAGCAAATAAAAGTAGCCGTTGAAATAACATCAACAGGTGGTTGTTTAGCTTCAAAAAATAATAGATTTACATATACATGGTACTCTAAAGATAATCAACCAGACCCTGATAATGATGTTGAAGATGCAGAAGGACCAGAAGAAAGCAGTACTAGTACTGGAGATAGTGATGACGATGAAGATGATGACACTGTAGAAGAAGACGAAGATGTAGTAATAGAAGAAGTAGATGAACTAGACAATGGTGATATAGATTCAGATGATGATGATGATACTAATAGTGGATATAATCAAATATTAGGCCCTATTACCGTACCAGTTAAACCAGATTCTACTTGTGCTAAATCAGTTATTAGTAATATTGCAATACCTGACATAGTAACAAAATCTGATTTTGATGGTACAGTAGTTATAAAGATAGAACCAACAGTTATAAGAGATGCCTCAGGAAGACAGAGAATACCTAATGACGAAGACAATACTCTAATGACAGAAATATCTATAAAAAATATTGAGCAACAATCTGAACAGGAATCAGGAGATGTTGACCCAGGCACACCAGTAGAACAAGTACTCGGAGCACCAACAGTAAAATTATCCAAATTTACTGGTTCCAAACCAACAAACTTATTAGGTACATATAAAAATGGAACATGGTACTCAGGACATGTCTATACTAAAGCTTCTGGAGGAAATGCTAGCTATTATAGACATACCGTTACTGGTAAGTCAAAGAATGTAACAAAAAAATTAGGAGCTACTAGAAGTATAAAAGCAAATGGTGTATCTTACATAAAATACTGTTCAGCTAAAAGTACTGGTGATAAGCCATGTAAAAAAGGAACATGGACAAAGAAATATACAATAAAAATAGATAAAGGAAACCCTACAATGTCCATTAAAAAATCTAATAAAGGTACAACAAGTGGAGTAACACTAAAAATAACATGCAAGGATAAAGTTAGTGGAATAGTAAAATGTGCAGGAAGTAATAAAAAAGGTGGAAAAGAATATTCTGTAACACGTAAAAAAATTAAAAAAGACTATGAAGCAAGCACTAAAGATAAAGCAGGAAACGTCAAGAAAGCTACAGTCAACGTAACTGCTCAAAAACAAAAAAGAACTAGAACTTATGGGTGTGTTAAGTATAATCAAGTTTGTACTAGCTATACAACTGGATCATGCTCAACATGGCAATATGAAAGATGTGATGGAGCTCATTGTGGTAAATATACAACGACAAATTACAATACAGCTCACATGTCTGGAACTTTCAACGTAAGCTGCATAAAATATTCACAAGTATGTGCTAGTTACGGACAAGGATCTTGTGCAAAGAAAGGATATTCTTCATGGAGTGGATGGAGTAATGTCTCTTCTTGTAAGAAAAGTAATACATCACAATGTAGAACCGTATATAATTAAAAAGAGAATTTTTTTACTTCTCTTTTTTTTATTATTTGCTATAATAAAAATAGAGAATAGGAGATGTATTATGGGAAGAATAAATAAAAAATCTGCTGAATCAGCTTTTAGTTTAATGGAATTGTTAATAACTATAGCTATTATGGGAGTTATTTCAATAATAGCTCTGCCCGCTGTTAGTCAGTTAAAAAATTCAAATGACAAAGCAGAGTATAGAGCATATGAAAAAAGTTTTGTATACTCAGGGAAACAATATAATGATGCATATTCTGAAGACCTTTTTGGTAACATAAAAAGTGGTTGTGTTGATGTAACATATAAAAAGCTAAAAGAGAGAAACCTAATAAAGAATATTCAAGTAGAAAACGCCACTTGCAGAGGTAGTAATGATGACGCTGAAGCTTCTAAAGTAAGAATAAGACGTGCTGGAGATATATACTACTATGAATTATTCATGGAATGTTTAAAAGATGAAAAAGAAGTATATCACACTAAGAACTGGAATCGTAGAAGTGAAGACTGTGAAATAAATTCAACACCAGCACCCACTCCTGTAGTACCAACTCCTTCTGTTCCAACTCCAGTTACCCCAACGTCAGAACCAGTAGGAGATCAAAAAGCTCCAACAATGTCAATGACTATGAAATTTAAAGGTTCAGTAGTAAATGAATCTACCACTTACGAAATAACTAATAAAAGTGATTTAACAGTCACAGTAGTAATAGAAGATTCTGGAAGTGGTTTAGCCAAAAACAATGAATTAACTTATACTTGGAAATATAAAGGTTCAAATATATCAGGTTTTGTAAATAAAGCTAAAACCTTCAATCCCGATAATAATGGTATGAATAAAGCAACTGTTAGCTTAGAAGTACCTGGAAAAGTAACAGATAAAGACATAGATGGAACATTTACAGTTACTGTAGCACCATCTAAAATAAGAGATAACAACAATAATGCTATGAGTGTTAGTGCTACTCAATCAAGATCTATAAAAGTAGATAACATACCTTCTCCTCCAGGAGTACCATCAGTTCCAACAGTACACTTATATAAATATTCCAACAATAACAGTCCATCAAGTTGTAGTGGTATGTCAGGATATAGTAATAACACTTGGTATAATGGTTATGTATGTACAAATGCTACCGGTGGAGGTAAAGATGTTGCCTACTATCAATACACTGTTACAGGAGCTTCTACAAATGCCACAAATACAAAAGGCTCACACAGAAATATAGTAGCTCAAAAAACATCACATATTAAATATAGAGCATGTAATAGTCAAGATCAATGTTCAAAATATTCTAGTAACTATACAATAAAACTAGATAGAGGAGAACCACACTGTTCTATATCTAAATCAAATACAGGTACAACAAGTGGTGTAACACTAAAAGTAAAATGTACTGATGGAAATAGTGGTGTTATAAGATGTGCTGGAGAAGATAAAGGTGGTGGCGGTGAATATACTGTTACAAAATCACCAATAAAGAAATCGCATGAATATAATGTTAAAGATGAAGCAGGAAATACTAATTCTTGTAAAATAACAGTTAAAGAACAAAGGCAAAAGAAAACATGTAAAACATGCAAAAGCTGTTCTTCTGCTGGATGTAATTCATATAAATCAGTTTGCTCAAAATATGCATGTCCAAGCGGAACTTATGCAATAGGAAATGCTTGTGGTGCAAGCTACAGTTTTTCAAGTTTAAAAAGCTGTCAAGGTGCTTCAAAATGTAGAAAAGCAGACTGTAGGTATTTACCATCAAATCAAAAATATAACTGTAATCCAACAAACATACCAAAAACTTGTAAAACATATAGTAAAGTATGCACAGGCTACAAAACAAACTGTAGTAAATGTGGCTGTAAGACTTGGAACGGTTGGAGTAATGTTTCTTCATGTTCAACAAGTAGCTCTGTAAAATGTCAAACTATATATAAATAAAAGAAATCTAGGATTTCTTTTTTTCTTATTATTTGATATAATATGTAGGAATGGAAGATGTGTATGAAAAAAGAAAATATAAGGAATTTTTGTATTATAGCTCATATAGATCATGGTAAATCAACTCTAGCCGATAGAATACTAGAATTAACTAATTCTATTGAAAAAAGAGACTTAAAAAAACAAATGCTAGATGATATGGCTATTGAAAGAGAACGTGGTATTACTATTAAACTAAATGCTGTGCAACTAAAGTATAATCATAATAATGAAGAGTATTACTTAAACTTAATAGATACGCCAGGTCATGTAGACTTCTCGTATGAAGTATCAAGATCTCTAGCTGCTTGTGAAGGAGCTATATTAGTTGTAGATGCTACTCAAGGAGTAGAAGCTCAGACATTAGCTAACTTATATTTAGCTCTAGACAATAATTTAACTATCATACCAGTAATAAATAAAATAGATCTTCCATCAGCTAATATAGAAAAAGTTACTGAAGAGTTAGTAAATTTAGGCTTTGATAGAGAAAATATCATTAAAACAAGCGCAAAAAGTGGTCTAGGAGTTGACAAATTACTAGAAAAAGTAATAGAATTAATACCATCACCTTCGGGAGAGGTATCATCTAAACTACGTGGATTAATATTTGATTCTAAATTTGATCCATATAGAGGCATAATTACTAGTGTTAGAATTATGGATGGTAAATTACACGTAGGTGATGAAATATTAATGATGCAGACTAATGCTACATATGAAGTATTAGGTATATCTATCGATACTCCATATGAGAAAAAAGTAAATGAACTAAGTGCTGGTGAAGTAGGATATATTTATGCATCTATTAAATCACTATCAGATATAGATGTAGGAGATACTATCACTTTAAAGAATAATCCGGCTACTAAGAAGCTTCCAGGTTATAAACCTATGAAAGCTAGTGTCTATTCAGGATTATATCCCATAGACCCAAATAAGTTTGAAGATTTACGAGAAGCATTAGAAAAGTTAAAGTTAAATGATTCAGCTCTTTCTTTTGAACCAGAAACATCTATTGCCTTAGGATTTGGTTTTAGAGTAGGTTTCCTAGGACTATTACATATGGAAATAGTAGAAGAAAGAATCACTAGAGAATTTAATATTGATTTAATCGCAACTTCCCCATCTGTTATATATAAATTAATATTAAATGATAATAGTGAAGTAGATATAGATGCGCCATATAAGATGCCAAAACCTGAATCGATAAAAGTAACTAAAGAACCATTTGTAAAAGTAACTATCTTTTCTCCATCAGATTATATTGGAGACATTATGAAGTTATGTCAAAATAAGAGAGGTACTTTTATAAATATGGATTATATAGACACAACCCGTGTCACAATAGAATATAAAATGCCACTTGCTGAAATTATCCTAGACTTCTTTGATAAGTTAAAGTCTTGTACGAAAGGTTATGCTTCATTTGATTATGAACCACTAGATTATGAAGAAAGTAATCTAGTAAAGATGGATATTTTAATAAATGGCGAAGTAGTAGATGCATTATCTACTATTGTCTACAAAGACTTTGCCTATAATAGAGGTAAAGAATTAGTAGAAAAACTTAAGGATATTATACCTAGACAGTTATTTGAAATACCAATTCAAGCAGCTATAGGTAATCATATAATATCAAGAAGCACAGTAAAAGCATTACGAAAAGACGTACTTGCTAAATGCTATGGGGGAGATATCACTAGAAAGAAAAAACTATTAGAAAAGCAAAAAGAAGGTAAAAAGAGAATGAAAAAGATAGGTAATGTTGAATTACCACAAGAAGCTTTTCTAGCTATTCTTTCTAAAGATTAGGAGGTTTGAATATGAAACAACAATTGTATATTAGTAAAGATTATTTAATCGCAAATACTATCATTGGAGTAAATAAGCTAGAAGGAAGAACTATTGCTGATGATAAAGACATCTCAACAGTAGAGAATTTATTCAAAAATAATATGAGAAATAGAGGTTATGAAGTTACTTTTCATGAAAGTAATGATAATACTCTAGAAGATGATATCTTTGAAAAAGATAATAATAATGGTAAATTATATATTCTACTTCCATGGAGTAGTATTGATACTTTAATAGATAAATATCAAAATAAATTACCATTTAGTACTATCAAAGATAGTTTTAATGAAATTCTTTCTAATAAAGAAATAAAAAGAAATATAAACAATAATAATTTAATAAATACAAGAATAGCTGAATTATTAGATAAAAATGTATTTGCTCCAAGAAAAAAAGTTACTAATACAAAAGTTAAGGAATATTATGTTAGCCAAAGATAATACAAAAAGTTGCTACATACATATTCCTTTTTGTAAAGAAATTTGTTCTTACTGTGACTTCTGTAAGCTATATAGTAATAGTAAATTTATTGATAAATATCTAAATGCTTTAGAAAAAGAAATAAATGATATTTATAGAGGAGAAGTATTAGATACTATCTATATTGGTGGAGGTACACCTAGTGTTTTAAATATAAAAGAATTAAAGAAATTATTTACTATTATAAATAAATTAAATAAGAGTAAAAATTGTTCTATAACTATTGAAAATAACTTTGAATCTATTACTAAAAAGAAATTAGATCTATACAAAGAAAATAATGTAAATAGATTATCTTTTGGTATAGAGACTACTAATACTAAGTTATTAAAGCTATTAAATAGAAAACTAGATAAAAACAAGGTAGAAGAAATTATTAAGTATGCTAAAGATATTGGTATAGATGATATAAACTTAGATTTAATATATGCGTTACCAGGAGAAAGTATAGATGATGTAAGAAAAGATTTAAACTATATATTAAGTCTTAATCCAACACATATTTCTACATACTCATTAATGATAGAAGAACACACTTTTATGTACATAAATAATGTTAAGAACATTGATGAAGAAATAGATCTAAATATGTATAAAGAAATAACAAAAGTATTAAAAAATAATAAGTACAAACATTATGAAATAAGTAATTTTGCTAAAGAAAATTATGAATCTAAGCATAATCTAACTTATTGGCATAATAATACTTATTATGGTTTTGGTCTAGCAGCTGCTTCTTATTTAAATAATGAAAGATATATAAATACTAGAAGTATAAACAAATATATAGAAGGAAATAGAATAAAAGAAAAAGAAATACTAACTAAAGAAGATACTATGGATTATGAAATAATGTTAAATCTAAGATTATCAGAAGGTATAAATAAAGATAATTTTTATAAAAAATATAGTATTCATCTAGAAGATTATATTAACTATAAAAATTTAGTAAATAAAAAGTATTTAATAGAAACAAATAATAAACTATATATACCTGAAAAATATTTTTATATAAGTAATAACATTATCTTAGAATTATTAAATCATTGAAAAAATAATTATCTAATGGTACTCTAATAATGGAGTGATTATATGAAAGAAGAATTATTTAAAAAAGAATTAACATACATCAAAGATGAAAAAGTAAAAGACTCTTTAATAAAAACAATAAATAGCCTACCAGAGTATTGGTTTCATGTACCAGCATCATCTACTGGTAAGTATCATCCAGAGTATGCAACAGGTGATGGTGGTCTACTAAGACATAGTAAAGCTGCGATGAGAATAGGTCATGAGCTATTAATAAATCCATCTATTGGTAATAAATATACTGCTCATGAAAAAGATTTAATGCTTTATGCATTACTAGTACATGATGGCTTAAAACTAGGTAATCCTGAAGAAAAGTATACTAGATTTGATCATCCTATACTTATGGCTAACTATATATTAGATAATTATAAAGACTTAAAGTTAACTAAAAAAGATGCTGAATTCTTAGCTAATATTATAAAAACTCATATGGGTCCATGGATAGAAGATTATAATGGTAATGAAGTACTAGAACCACCTAAAGATAAATATCAAAATTTCATTCATATGTGTGACTATTTAGCTAGTCGTAAATGTTTACTAGTACCATTTGATAAAGAGAATAATATCATTGACTAATGATATTATTCTTGTTTTTAGATAAAGATTTTGATATTATAAGTAATAGGAAGGTAGATAATATGAAGACTAAAATAAAGAAAAGAAGAATTGAACAAAAGAAGCAGCAACAATTAAAGTATATATTAATAATAATAGTCTTACTATTAGTAGCTTTTTATACTACTAAACAAATTATCTCTATGGAAAAATATGCTAAATACAATCAAATAAATGAAAAAACTTCTAAGTATATTTCCTTCCAGTATAAAGATAATGATGATATTATCTATATTGAAAATCCTAAAGTACTAAGTGATAAAGCTGGTAAGAAACAAAAAAAGCACTATTCGTATACTATAAAGAATAATTCAAATAAAGATTTAAGATATCAAATAATATTAACTCCTATTAATATGGATAATTTAGATAATATTAAGGTATATCTAACTAACTCAAAAGATAAAAGTTTGACAGAAGTAAAACTATACAATGAATTATTTAGTGTAGATAATAATAAAAGATTATATACTGGTATTATAAAAAAGAATAGTGTTGAAAAGCATAAATTAAGAATGTGGATAACAGAAAATACTAAAAAGAATCTAGCTTTTAAAATAAGTATAAAGTTAGGAGATAGGTGATTTTATGCCAGGTAAAATAATAGTTATAGAAGGAACAGACTGTTCTGGAAAAGAAACACAATCTAAACTTCTAGAACAAAGATTAATAGATGATAATATAAAGTGTAAAAGATTTGAATTTCCTATGTATGATACTCCTACAGGAAAAATAATAGGAGGAGATTATTTAGGTAAGCCTGAAATAGGTAAATCTCTATTCACAGAGGGAGCAGTTAATGTAGATCCTCACGTCGTATCACTTTATTACGCAGCTGATAGGAAATACAATATGAATAAAATTAAAAAGTATTTAGATGAAGGATACTATATTATATTAGATCGTTATACGACATCTAATTTAGCACATCAAGGAAGTAAAATTAAAGATAAAGATGAACGCTTTAATATGTATCAATGGATTGATAAACTAGAATATTGGTTACTAGAATTACCAAAGCCTGATAAAACAATCTTTCTACATATGCCTCTAGAATATACTAAAGAACTACAAAAAGGCAGAGCTAATTTAGATGAACATGAAAAAGATTATAATTACTTAAAACAATCTGAAGAAGCTTACTTAGAATTAACTGAACTTTATAATTGGACTAAGATTGAATGTGTTAAAGACAATGAAATAAGAACAATAGAAGATATAAATAATGAAATTTATGAAAAAATAAAAAATGACTAAGTCATTTTTTTATTTTTGTTTTAAAACATTTGGAACATTTACTGGTGCCTCAGGAGTACTAAGTTTTATCTTAGGAACTGGTACTGGAGCAGATATAGTATTTTCTGCCGTAGTAACAGCCGTACCAGTAGTAATTGTTCCTGTTTCAGTATTTACTGGAACTTGTGGTGTAGTAATAGCTGTAGTAGTAACATTAGTCGCAGCTTGTCTAATACTATTAACTTTAGTATTATTTTCTTCGATTAATGAATCATCAGGAGTAATAGCTGTATCAGGAGGATTGCTCTCTTCAAGTGCTTTAGTTAATTCTTGCCCATAAGTATCATCATCAGTAAGATCACCAGTTTCAATCTCTATAACTCTATATACTTCTTCAAAAGAAGTAATACCATTCAATACTTTGCCTAAACCATCTTGAAGTAAACTAATAGTCTTATTAGTATAAACCATCTTAGATAATTCTTCTTTTGTAATATTATCTTTATTAATAACACTTCTTAAATTATCATCTAATTCAAGTACTTCTTGAATAGCAATTCTGCCTTTATAACCACCTCGACAATGATCGCAACCTTTAGGATTAACATCCCAAACAGTACTAACATCGGCATTTAAAAACATCCTAAATACTTTTTTCTCATATGGAGTAGTAGGTCTTTGTATACGACAATCTTTACATAACATTTTTGCAAGTCTTTGAGAAATAATACCAACAAGAGCAGTAGAAAGCAAATATCTTTCAACATCCATATCAAGTAAACGTTCAATCGTACTTAATGAATTGTTAGTATGGACAGTACTTAATACTAAATGTCCAGTAATGGCAGATCTAACTGCTATCTGAGCTGTTTCACTATCACGAATCTCACCAATAAGAATAACATTTGGATCTTGTCTCAAAATAGATCTTAAAGCAGCAGCAAAAGTCATACCAATCTCTGAATTAACTTGTACTTGATTAATTCCTTCTATATTCATCTCTATTGGGTCTTCTACAGTAATTATATTAGTTTCAGGTTTATTAAGTGCCTGTAACATAGAATAAGTAGTAGTAGATTTACCAGAACCAGTAGCACCAGTAACAAGAATAATTCCATTTGGTATAGCCATCATTCTCTTCAATTTAACTAAATTTTTCTCATTAAAACCAAGAGTATCAATTCCTTGCAAACTCCTAGTATAATCAAGAATACGTATAACAATCTTTTCACCTTGATTAAGAGGTAAATCAGATACACGCATATCTAAGTATTGATTACCAAAAGTACCTTTAATAGCTCCATCTTGTGGAAGTCTAGATTCAGTAATATTCATATTAGCTAAAAGTTTTAATCTCGTAGTTAAGTTTCTTTCATAAGCTTTAGGTATAAAAGTATAATCTTGTAAGTCACCATCTATTCTAAACCTAACCATCATGCCATTCTCACGTGGATCAAAATGGATATCAGACGCATTATATTTAGAGGCAGCTATAATTATATAATCAGCTACTTGAGTTACTGGTGTCTTTGTAAAGTCAAAAGAAACCATGAAATTTTCAGTACCTTTAGACACATTTTTAACATCAAACTGTACCATTTTTCAACCCCGATTCTCTTTCTATGGTATTTTACTATAATTTATTATATAATAATTTTAGAATTAAAACAATAGGAAGGTAAGAAAATGAAAAAATTAAATAATAAAGGCTTTGTTTTAGTAGAAACATTAATAGTAACAGTATTTATTATGACTATTTTTACTATTATTTACATGAATTTTTATCCTCAAATAGCTGAATATCAAAGAAGAGAATTTTATGATGATATAGATAGTAAATATGATATATATTGGTTTAAAAGAATGGTAGAAAATGATAAGATGATTACTAATGCAACATTTACTAATATGAATAATAATTTAAAGACAAATGCAATATATGTATTTAATGGTAGTGATGACAATGGAAAACCTAATTGTACAGAAATTGCAAATGCAACATATAGAAATCAATGTAATAAATATGTAAGCATGACAGGTATAATTAAATTATATTTAACATACTATCATTTAGGAGAAGTAGATTCATCAGAAGGAAGAAACTTGCCTAGTCAATACAAAGAATTAAAAACTTTCTTAGAACCAAGTAATGTAGATGGATTTCAAAATACTAATAAAATAGACGAAGATTTATTAGAGTATCTAAAATACCTTCCAGAGTATAAATTTGGATCTTTAACTGATGCTCAATATAGAATAATAGCTGAATTTAAAAGAACAGATACTCCACCTAATCAAGCTAATAAAGTAAATTATTATAAAACATTTGCTACTATCGAGGTGAAAAGATGAAAAAATTAAATAACCATGGTATGACAATTATTGAAATATTAGTATGTTTTATTCTTGTAATGGGCATTGCCGCAGCTCTATATGCAACAATAGATATGTATAATCAAAAGAAACATGAAGAAAGTATTAAACAATCTATATATACATACAAAAACCTACTAACCAGAGATATATATCAAGATATAATAAGATATAGATTAAAGAGTGCAACTATAGGTACTAATTCTGTAACATTAAATTTTGAATATGAAGATTCAAAGACTTTAACTTTTGGAAGTAATTTTGTAAGATATGGTAGTGATAAATTTACCTTACCAGCTGTAAAAGAAAAGCATCCATTAACCTTTGATTTATCAAATAAAAAGCTTCAAGTAAGCGATAATGTATTATCAATTGATGTTAGAATTGTAAGTGATACACTTGGTAAAAAGTATGGTGTAAAAGTAAATACTCCAACTAATGTAGATCAATTTTTTGAATAATAGAAGTTTTTAAACTTCTTTCTTTATGAGGTGAACATGAAAAAAATAATAAATGAACTAAAAGATATAATAAAAGAAGAATATAAATTTATATTACTTCTTATCTTTATAACAATAGTAACTTTATATCCACTAGATTATTATGTCACAACAGGTGGAGGTATAAAGAGTATAGATTCTAGAATTCATATGAAGAATCCATATAAACAAAAAGGTTCTTTTAATCTATCTTATGTATCACAATTAAAAGGTACAGTATCAACATACTTATTATCATATATCTTTCCTAGTTGGGAAAGAGAAAAGATGAAAGATTATAAATACAGTACAGAAGAAAACTATAAAGATATTGAATATAGAAGTAAAATAGAATTAGAATCTTCAACCCAGAATGCTATATATAATGCTTATACTTTAGCTAATAAAAAAGTAGAAAGAACTTCTTATAAAATACTAATACTAGGTAATGTAGAAAAGTATAATAATGATTTCAAAGTAGGAGATGAGATATTAGCTATAGATGGAAAAACTTATTCTAAATTAACTGATTATATCAAAGTAATAGATAGTCATAAAGTAAATGATATTATTGATATAAAAGTAAAAAGAAATAACAAGGTACTAAATATAAAAACTAAAATACATGAAGAAAAAGGAGTAAATATTATAGGTATCTATTTACTAGAACTATATAAGTATAAAACAGATCCAAAAGTCACTGTAAAATTCTCTAAAAATGAAGAAGGCCCATCTGGAGGTCTAATGACAGCCTTATCTATCTATAATAAATTAACTAAAAAAGATATAACTCATTCTAGAACTATAGCAGGTACCGGAGAAATGGGTAATGATGGTAGAATAGGTAGTGTAGGTGGTATTAAATATAAATTAATAGGAGCTAATAAAAAAGCTGATATATTCTTAGTACCACAAGGTAATTACAAAGAAGCTAAAAAAATCAAAAAAGAAAAACATTTAAAAATAAAATTAATTAATGTTTCTACTTTAGAAGAAGCTATTACTAAATTAAATAAAATAGATAATAAATAGAGGTGTATATGAAAAAAGGAGATATATTTTCAATTGTAATGTTAACAGTAGGTACTGTACTTGCTGCTCTAGCACTAGATACCATTCTAATACCTAATACTATCTTAGATGGAGGTATTACTGGTGTATCAATTATTATTTCTAAATTAACTGGTATTCATTTAAGTATCTTAGTCGCAACTATTAATATTCCATTTTTCTATATAGGATATAAAAGACTAGGTTCTACTTTTATTAAGAGAACAATTTATTGTATGATATTATTTGCTACATTCTTAAAATGTTTTGAAGTAATAGAACCATTAACTAGTGAAATGTTACTAGCTACTGTCTTTGGAGGAGCAGTATTAGGTATAGGAGTAGGTCTAATCATGAAGTTTGGTGGAGCAATTGATGGATCTGAATCTATTGCTATACTTATTAATAAAAAAACAGGATTATCTGTAGGATTTATAATATTATGTTTTAACTTAATAATATACTCAGTAGCTGGATTTATCTTTGGTCTAGATAGAGCTCTATATTCCATATTAACTTACTTTATAACATATAAAATGATTGATATTACTATGACTAGTTTTGAAGAAGAAAAAGCTGCTTTAATAATTACTGAAAAAGGAAATCACTTAACTAAAGAAATATATAATAAATTAGGTAGAACTACAACTACTATTAAAGGAAAAGGACTTATATCAGGAGATAAAGAAGTATTATACTGTGTATTAACAAGATTAGAAATATTTGAATTAAAGAAAATAGTATCTGATATGGATGAAAGTGCCTTTATATCTATAATAGATGTATCTGAAATAATAGGAGAACATATAAAAAAAAAGAAGAAGGTAAAAGATGTATAAAATAGGTATATTTGATTCTGGAATAGGTGGTCTTACTATATTAGATGAAGTTAAAAAGATTATGCCTAATGAGAATATTATTTACTATAAAGATAGTACTAATAATCCTTATGGTAAGAAAGATATAACTGAATTAGAAACAATTACTTCTAATATAGTAGAATATCTAATAAAACAAGGAGTAAAAGAAATAATAGTAGCTTGTAATACGGCTACTACAATGTGTATTAAGTATTTAAGAGAAAAGCATAAAGATATTATTTTTATAGGTACAGAACCAGCTATAAAAGTTGCTACTGATAATGGATATAAAAATATATTAATTATTTCTACTCCAAATACAGCTAAAAGTACAAGATTAAATGACCTAATAGAAGCAAATAGAACTAATGAGAAGATAAATGTTATAGGTATAGATGACTTAGCTCATGCTATAGAAATAGATGATAAAGAAAAAATAAATGAGATACTAGAAAAAAAATTAAATAAATACAAAGATAATGGAATAGATGCCGTTGTTCTAGGATGTACTCATTATTGCTATATAAAAGATGAAATAAGAAAGATTCTAGGAAATATATCTATTATAGATGGTAATGCTGCTATAGCTCGTCAAGCTAAGAAAAAATTAGAAGAAAATAATTTACTAAGTAATAGTAAAGAACAAGGTATTATAACTATAGAATAGTATTTATACCTTTTTCTTTTATAAATCATATGTTATAATATAGTAGAAATTGCCCCATAGCCAAGCGGTAAGGCAGTCGGCTCTGACCCGATAATTCCGAAAGTTCGAATCTTTCTGGGGCAGCCATTTGTATATAATTCATTTATAATAAATTAAGGAGAATAATATGAATAAAGAAGATCGTACTAAGTTAGCTAATTTATTATTTCCTAATATTACTAAAACTCGTGATTATTATGAAAATAAGTATCCTAAAAGGAATTTAAGTGATACAGCTATAGTAACTAGATTTGGCCCATCTCCAACAGGATTTGTCCATATGGGTAGTCTATTTGGAGCTTTTTGTGATGAAGTTTTTGCTCATCAGTCACAAGGAATATTCTTTTTACGTATAGAAGATACTGATCAAAAAAGAAGTATTGAAAATGGAATAGAAGGTATCTTTAGAGACTTAAAAGATTTTGATATAATTCCCGATGAATCACCACTTGTAGGAGGAGATTATGCTCCATATATTCAAAGTGAAAGAACAGAGATATATCAAACTTATGTAAAAGACTTAATAGAACAAGGACTTGCTTATCCATGCTTTATGAGCGAAGAAGAAATAGATTCTATCAGAGAAGAACAAGAAATAAATAAACAAAAGATTGGTATTTATGGAATGTTTGCTCAAGATAGAGACTTATCACTAGAAGAAATAGAAGAAAAACTAAATAATAATGAAGAATACGTTATAAGATTAAGATCTCAAGGTAATGAAAAGAATACTATCGAAGTAAATGACTTAATAAAAGGAAAATTAAAACTACCAGAAAATGATATGGATGTTGTCTTATTAAAGAAAGATGGTACACCTACATATCATTTAGCTCATGTAATAGATGATC
>CAZALI010000011.1:0-39414 GCA_964486215.1 uncultured Muribaculaceae bacterium | reverse complement strand
TATGATGGAATCTCTCCAGAACCATAAAGTGATATTGTTACCTTGCTCTTATTACCAACAACACCATCATTAAAACAATTTTTTGTAGAATCTTTTGGATCAGCAGGCCTGTCCATATAACCCATATTATATAATTCTTCAACGTAATAAACTTGAGCACTAGTACCTTGCAAATATAGTCCTTCTTTTACAGCTCTACTATGTGCCGCTTCATAGCAACTCTTAACTAATGTTTCATAAGCATCTTTTTGTGACTTAGTAAAATATCTGTATACAGCTGGAGTAGCTATTGCGAATAATATACCTAATATTGTTATGGCTCCTAAAACTTCTATTAAAGTAAAACCTCTTTTATTCATATTATCACCATCCTAAACTAATTATACTATATATCTTTCAAACTAGAAAATAATTTTTCAGCTACATCTTCTGGTACTACTTCACTTAATTCTTCTATTGAAGCTTCCTTCATCTTCTTTAAACTACCAAATTTTTTCAATAATTCTTTCTTTCTAACTTCACCAACACCAGGTATTAAATCTAATGCTGAAGATAAAGCACCTTTTGCCTTAATATTTCTATGATATGTAATTGCATATCTATGAACTTCATCTTGTATACGTGTTAAAAACAAGAATAAATTACTATTTTTATTTACTTCTATAATATTGTAATTTTCATCCATCAACATACTTGTCTTATGATGATTATCTTTAACTAAACCAACTATTTTTATCTTTAACCCTAAACTATCAATTATTTCTTTACAAACACCTATCTGTGTCTTACCACCATCCATAACTATTAAATCTGGTTTAATTAAATCTTCCATAAGTACTTTATAATATCTTCGATATAATACCTCTCTCATAGCTGCTAAATCATCTTTAACAGATACATCTAGTCTATACTTCCTATACTCATCTTTAAGTGGTAAAAAGTCTCTAAATACTACCATACCACCTACATAATAAGTACCAAATAAGTGAGAATTATCAAAACTCTCTATTCTAGAAGCACTATTTATATTTAATAACTTAGCTAACTCTTTAACAGCTTTTATCCTAGATTCATTATCTTTTTCTACACTCTCTTCTTTTAACTTTAACTGTTCTATAGCATTTTCTCTAGCTAAATCAACTAACTTTTTAACTCTACCTTTAGTAGGTTTATTAATCTTAATATTAAGATATTCTTCTAGTAAATCTAAATCAATATCTAATGGAACATATAACTCTTTAGGAAGTATTCCTTGTTTATCATAAAATTTAATAACAAATTCCATTAACTCATCATTAATGTCATCCATAGTATTAATAATTTCATTATGTCTACCAAATAATAATCCATCTCTAATAAAGAATAACTCTATACTTAAGTAATTCTTATCTTTATAGTAATTAATAATATCAAAATTATCTTTATTATTAAGATCAATCTTTTGTTTTTCTAGAGTATCAGTAACATCTATAAGCATATTCTTAAATTCATTTGCTCTCTCATAATTTAATTCGTTACTCGCTTTTTCCATCTCTTCTTTTAATCTACTAGTAACAATAGAAGCATCTCCTCTTAAGAATTTTTTTACTTCTTCTACCATAGAAGAAATCTTCTCTTCACTAATCTTTTTCTTACAGTAACCTAAACATTCATTAATATGGTAATAAAGACATAAATCTTTCTTTAAGACATTACATTTTCTAAGTGGATATATTCTATTAATAATCTCTACTGTACGTCTAGCTGCATGAGCATTTGGATAAGGTCCAAATAAATTAGCTTTCATTCTCTTTCTTTTAACATTTCTAACTACTTTAACTTGTGGATACTTCTCATGAGTTACTTCTATATATGGATAACTCTTATCATCTCTAAGTAATATATTATACTTAGGATCATATTTCTTAATTAAAGTTATTTCTAGTATTAAACTCTCTAGTTCTGAAGAAGTAACTATATACTCAAAGTCATCTATATCTTCAACTAAAAGTCTAGTCTTACCTGTAACAGTTCTAGTAAAATAACTTCTAAGTCTTCTCTGTAAATTTTTAGCTTTTCCTACATAGATAATTACCCCATCTTTATCTTTCATTTGATAACTACCAGGTTTAGTAGGAACATTAGCTAGTTTTTCTTTAAAATCTTTCATATTATCCACCACTCACTTATTATAACACAAAAAAATGATGATATTACTCATCATTAATAATCATTTAATTTTACATTTAACTTTCTTAGTTATATGTTTCTTATAATCAGCTAAATAATGTTGAAGATTAGAAACTTTTCTATTACTAAAATCTAATCCTCTAGAGCAATCTTCTCTTATAGGTGAAATAAACTGACTTGTTTCAATATTATTCTGTTTAACTACAGCCTCTACACTCAAATCTTCAAAAACCAACACTCCATATCCTGCACTAACTATACCTAAATGAGTATATTTTCTATCAAAATTATATTCATATCTTTCTTCAAGCATTTCTGAAACTTCAGCAGCTTCTGCTCTTACTTCATCAAAGAATTCATAAATAGGTAATCTATCAGTTCTACCAGCTAAATACTCAGAAATAATATAAGCAACTTCTGAATCATATTTATCTAAAATATCATCTAACCCTGCATACCTACCTTGCATTGATGCCTCTTCAGCATTTGAATCAGTAATAATTTCTTCATCATAATCATCTAATTCACCACTGTAATCTTTCTCATAATTAGAAATATATTTATCTGAATCAATTCTCTTTCTCTTCTCCTCTTTTTCTAAAGCCAATTCATCAAAATCATAATATTCTTCTTCACTTCGCATAATTAGCCTCCTAATCAGTGTTATTATCTTCACTGTTTTCTTCTTCTTGAGTACTATCTAAAGTTACTAATACTTCGCGAGGTTTAGAACCATTTTGTGGTCCAATTATACCCTGTTCTTCTAATTCATCTATTATTCTACCAGCTCTGTTGTAACCTACTTTAAATTTTCTCTGGATTAGAGAAGCACTAGCTTTTTGAGTAGTTACTACAAAGTTAACTACTTCACTATATAGAGGATCTAAATCTCCTCCATCTGCTTCAATACTACCAGAATCTTTATTATCACCACTACTTATACTATCTAAGTTCATTAAGCCATCATCGTATTGAGCTTCTTGTTGTGATGAAACAAAGTCTATTACTTTTTTTATTTCAGAATCTTTAATAAATGAACCTTGAATACGAGTTGGAGTATTCGTACCTATTGGTAGATATAACATATCTCCTTTTCCAAGAAGTTTTTCAGCTCCAGTCTGATCTAGTATCGTACGAGAATCTATTCCATTACTAACTGCAAAACTAATTCTACTTGGAATATTAGCTTTAATTAAACCAGTAATAACTTCTGTTGAAGGTCTTTGTGTTGCAACTATTAAATGCATTCCAGCAGCACGAGCTTTTTGTGTAATACGAAGTATAGAATCTTCTACCTCTTTAGCTGCTACCATCATTAAATCAGCTAACTCATCAATAATAATTACTACATATGGAAGTTTCTCTTTCTTATCATCATGTGATTTATTATATTTTTCTACATATTCATTATAAGTTTCAATATTTTTAGTCTTAGTATCACCAAACATACTATATCTGTTTTCCATCTCTTGAACCATCTTTTGTAGTAAAACAGATGCTTTCTTAGGATCAGATACCACTGGACACATAAGATGAGGAATACCATTATAAACAGATAATTCAACTACCTTAGGATCTACCATAGCAAGTTTTACTTCTTCAGGAGTAGCTCTCATTAATATAGAACAAATAATTCCATTAACACAGACGCTCTTACCAGAACCAGTAGTACCAGCTATAAGTAAGTGAGGCATTTTATTAATCTTACAAGTACCAATCTCTCCCATAATAGTTTTACCTAGAGGTACTAATAATTTATTATCAAAATCTCTTTCCATTTCTTTAGTAGACATAATTTCATAAAAACTAACTGGAGATGGATTATCATTCGCAAATTCTATTCCTACTGTTTTCTTACCAGGTATAGGAGCTTCAATTCTAACATCTTTTTTAGCTAGAGCCAAAGCTATTTCTCTATTAATAGATGTAATCTTATTAACTCTCGTACCAGAAGCTATTTCTAATTCATATTGAGCTACTGTAGGTCCAATATGTACTTCTACTACTTTTCCATTTATACCAAAATCTTTAAGTACATCTTCAAGTATTTGTATATTCTTCTCTACTAAAGCTTGATTAGTCTCATTCTGTTTAGCTTTAGGTTTATCAAGTAAATCTAAACTAGGTAATTTATAATTAGGATTAGTAATACTACGTTTTTCAGGAACATTTTCAGTATTAGGCTTATCTGTAAGTTCACTAATATCAGTAATCTTTATCTTATCTTTATCTCCTGTAATAATAACAGGTTTCTTCTCATCAGATTCTTCCTCTTCATCATCGCTTTCAAATAAATCATCACGTATTTCAACTAATTTATCTTTAACAGATCCAAGAAAAGCAATTCCACCTACAAAAACAAGTCCTATAAGAGTCAATATACTAGTAACTATAATCATACCAGTATAAGAGAATAATCTAACAAAGACTATTGAGAATACTCCACCTACTAATCCACCACCTGCATATAAGTAATCACTAATAGCCGCATTGTTAACTACATTTTTAAAACTAACTATAAGATGACTCATAGTATTATTAAGCATAAATGCAAAATTACTATACTCTTTACAAAATGATAAATGCAAAAATACTAATATAGAGAATATTAATATATAAATTCCAATCATTCTCGTAGAAAAGAAATCAATTCCATCTTTTCTAAAGAGTAATACAATACCAACAAGTAACAAAGTAACGAGCATTATATAGAGTCCTATATATCCAAACAAAAAGACAAATGCAGCATCTATTACTCTACCAACAATACCAAATTTACCAAGACCTAATATTGTGATTAATATTAATACAATAGCTACTACTTCTTTTTTAAGCTTTAAACTCTTTTTTCTTCTTCGTCTTGCCATAATAAATCTCCTTATTATCTAAATATATTATACTACACTTTAAATATTAATAACACAATTTAACAATATTTTACAAAAAAATAAAAAGAGCCTAAGCTCTTGATACGTATTTTCCATCTTCAGTAGAAATAATAATAGTCTCTCCTTCTCCTATAAATAGAGGAACTCTAACATTATAGCCAGTTTCTACAGTAGCATCTTTAAGTGCATTAGTAGTAGTATTTCCTTTAACTGCAGCCTCAGTATGTGTAACTTTTAATTCTACTTTATCAGGTAAATCTATACCTAATACCTCAGAATTATAAGTAATAATATACACTTCCAAGTTTTCTTTTAAGTAATTAGCTTTATCTCCTACTAAAGAACTAGCAATTTCCATTTGTTCATAAGTATCCATATTCATGAAATAATAAGTATCATTCATATTGTATAGATACTGCATTAATTGCTTTTCTATACGTGCAGTTGCTACTTTAACTCCTGCATTAAAAGTCTTCTCAAATATAGCTCCTGTACGTAAATTCTTAAGTTTGGCTTTTACTATAGCAGCACCTTTACCAGGTTTAACATGTTGTGTATCCATAACAACAAATATTTCGCCATCTACTTCTATAGTAATACCATTCTTTAAATCATTAGTACTAATCATTATTTCTTCTCCTTATGTTCTGTATGTTTTCTACACTTTGGGCAATATCTATTTAATTCAAGACGTTCAGTAGTATTCTTAACATTTTTTTGTACACGATAATTCTCTTCATTACAAACACTACATACTAATGTCTTATATTGTCTATTTCCTACTTTTGCCATAATATCCCACCTTTCGCATTCATAAATATTATACCAGAAATTCTCAAAAATACAATATTAATCATCATTACCTATATTATCAAATATATTTTTATTAAATTTCTTATCTCTAATCATACTAATCTCATACTTATAAGGAGCATAATCATGATTAATATATGGAGTTTCAAGTATCCTAGGAATATCTCCAAGTCTTTCATTATAAATAACTTTAATTAAATTATCAAATCCAATAGTACCAAATCCTATATTAGCATGTCTGTCTTTATGAGAAGCAATTTCATTCTTACTATCATTAACATGAATACATCCAATATAAGAAAGACCTATCTCTTTGTCAAATTCATCTAAATATTCATCAAATTTACTAATATCAACACCTGAGTCATTTAAATGACATGTATCAAGACATACTCCAATACGCTTTTTATCTTTAATACCAGCAATTATTCTCTTCAATTGATCTATATCAGTACCAACTTCCGTACCCTTACCAGCCATAGTCTCAAGTAATATTCTAACAGATTTAGTATTATCAATTATTTTATTAAGTCCTGTAATAATATTAGTAATAGCAGTATCTACTCCAAGACCAACATGACTGCCAGGATGAAGAACCATGTTTAAAATACCAAGTTCACTACAACGATTAACTTCTCCAATTAAAAATTCAGTAGAAAAATCCAACTTCTCAGTATTAGCTAAATTAACTACATATGGAGCATGTACTATTAATTTAGAATACTCTATACCATTATTCTTCATCATTTCAATAGCTTCATCAGTTAATTTCTTATCAAGAGGATACCTCATAGTATTCTGAGGAGCCCCAGTATAAAACATAAATGTATTAGCCTTATACTTAGTAGTTTCTTCTACACTACCAACTAATTGCATAGTCTTACTAAAACTAACATTACTACCAATATATAACATAATATCACCAAACAAATTATATCAAATTTACTCATAAAAAAAAAGTAGTCAAAAGACTACTTAATACTTAATGCAATTAATTTATATCAGCCTTACATTTAGTAGCACTACTAGGATCAGCAACTGCAGATGCTCCATTAGGTTTAATAGCAGTTCTCTTAATCTGTGATATTTCTAATTCTTCTGTCATGCCATGGTTATTACTATCTGCAATCTTAGCCTTGTATGTGATTTGCAAAGTAGCTGCATTCTTATTCCAAAGTATATATCCAGTTAATTCACTACCACCCCAAGATGATTTTAAGTCTCCACTTTCCATTAACTCTTTTATTTCAGCTACTGGAATATAATAATCCTGACCAGCTACAGTAGCAGATACTTTAGTATCGCCTGTGCCACATGCTATATTATCAGCAGCAATAGCATTACTAACAGCTTTCTGAGCAGCCTTGATTGTATCTGCCATACTATCACGACGAGAATTTTCAATAATTCTTGAAACAGCAGGAATTCCAACTAACATCAATATACCTAAAATTGTAATAACAGCAAGCAATTCAATTAAAGTAAAACCTTTTCTATTTTTCATATTTATCTCTCCTTATCTTATAAAATAAATGTAACACACTGAAATTAAAAACACAATAATATTGATATAAGTTTACACTTTTTAGTCATCATCATCATTATCATTATAATCTATTATAAGAGCATTCTCTCCATTATCAGTATTACTACTAATATGACAATCATATGCTGCTTCATAAGTAACAGTACCAGCATCCAACTTAGACTGTGCTACTTTAGTCTGACAATACATATAAGTAAGACCTGTTGACATAATATTACTAGGGCTAGTAGAACTTACAGAGTCATGAGCATTACTACCAACTAAATCAGATGACAGTGTTAAAGGTATACCTCTACCACCACTAGAACTGCAAGATTCTTTTGAATTTTTATCTCCACATTCAAATAATTGAACATAATATATATACTCACCATCTGATTTACATACTTTTACAAAAGATCTATTCGCAAAATATGAACCTCCATTAGGTGGATCATTGAATTCTCCATTATCCAAGAAACCTAATGAGAAAGCTACACAGTTACTTCCTGTACCAGTAGGCCTATGTATATAAGTATATGTGTTATTTCTAAGCATATACTCTGCTCTAGTAACTAACTTCTTTGCATCCTCAATATATGTATCATCTTTGTTTCTTGAAATTATCCCCATAACATTAGGTACAGCCGCAGCCATAAGTAATCCTAATATAACTAAAGCTGCCAAAAGTTCTATTAAAGTAAAACCTTTTCTATTTTTCATAATCATCGACCTTTCACTTAAATTATATGTCAAAAGCAAAAAAATAGAAAGCTATTTTAATTCACTTTCTATTCTTTTGACATCCTTATTAAGTATAAATTTTCGATAATGATCTTTTTTATTTAACATTTTATAGATAATTTTTTTACTTTCTAAATCTTTTCTAAAATACTCCTCAAATAACTTATCTTTATTTTTACGTAGTACAGGTCCAAAGTAATAATCTCTTTTGGTATAGAATCTATATCCTCTTTTAAATACTATAATATTATAAATATATTTGTCTTTAACAAGTTTCTCATTACTAATATAATACCCTACTCTATGCATATATCTTCTAACTGCTTCTACATAATTATTTGGACTTAGTATAAATGTATCAATACTTCTTAATTTAGCATTACCTCTTTGAAGTATATTTATAATATTTAAACCACCCATACCAGATATTATTACTGTGTCTTCTGAAGTATATCCATCAAGTCCATCTGCGACAATAATATTACCAAATACTTTGTATTTTCTAAGATTCTTTTTTGCATTATTTACAGGTCTTTCACGCAAATCACTACCTGTAACTTTAACACCTTTTTGTATTAAATATACTTCTAGTAATCCATGATCACAACCTACATCTAAAACAAAAGAGTGAGGATCTACTAAGTCCCCAATCATCTGTAATCTCTTATTAATCTTTATCATTCTGTTAAGAAGTCCTTTAACTTACGTGATCTAGATGGATGTTTTAATTTTCTAAGAGCTTTAGCTTCTATTTGTCTAATTCTCTCACGAGTAACTCCAAATATTTGTCCTACTTCTTCTAGTGTACGACATTGTCCATCATCTAGACCAAATCTAAGTCTTAATACTTTTTCTTCTCTTTCTGTAAGAGTAGCAAGTACATTATTTAATTCTTCTTTTAACATTTCAACAGTAGCGTACTCTTCTGGTCCCATAGTATGCTTATCTGGAAGAAAATCTCCTAAATGAGAATCATCTTCTTCACCAATAGGTGTCTCTAAACTTACAGGGTCTTGTGATATTTTATATACTTCACGTACTTTTTCGATAGGTACATCAAGCCTTTCAGCAATTTCTTCATCAGTTGGTTCTCTATTTAACTCTTGTGTTAATTGTCTTTGAACTCTAGCTAATTTATTAATAGTCTCAACCATGTGTACTGGTACTCTAATAGTTCTAGCTTGATCAGCTATAGCTCTAGTAATAGCTTGTCTAATCCACCATGTTGCATAAGTAGAAAACTTATATCCTTTACTAGGATCAAATTTATCTACAGCTTTCATTAAACCAATATTACCTTCTTGAATTAAATCTAAGAAAAGCATTCCACGTCCAACATATCTCTTCGCAATAGATACAACTAAACGTAAGTTAGACTCAGCCAAAATCTTTTTAGCTTCTATATCTCCCTCTTCAGCTTTAATTGCATATTCAAACTCTTCTGCAGAAGTAAGTAAGTTAATTCTACCTATTTCCTTTAAATACATTCTTACTGGATCATTTATTTTTACATCTTTAGTAAGAGTTAAATCTTCTACTTCAGTATTCTCAGTAATCTCTTCTCCACTAGCTTCTTCGTCATCTTCGCCTTCTTGAGATACTACATCTACTCCATTTTCTACTAAGAAGTTATATAATTCATCAAGGCTATCACTATCCATATCAAGACCTTTTAATTCATTAGCTAATTGTTCATAAGTAATATAACCTTGATCTTTACCTAACTCTAATAGTTTATTTTGTCTCTCTTCAATAGTTTTAATTTCTTCAACCATTAATAATCTCTCCTTAAATACTCTCTTCTTTTCTGAGATTTATAATCTTTTCAGCAATCTTAGCTTGTTCTATTGGATCATATTCTTCTTTTATCTTCTTAGTTAGTAATTCTATTTCTTTCTTTATACTATAACTTTTAATTACCTTGAAATAATTATCTAACTCTTCTTTATCTACTTTGTCCACATAATTACCAGCTAAAACTTCATTTAATACCTCTAATACATCTTCTTTATCTTGAATATAAGTATAAAAATCAGCTATCGAAATATTACCATAATTATGATAATAATAAATAATCTCAGCACTTAAAACTCTATACTTTTCATTTGGAAAAATAAGTCTAGCATTCTCTACCTCAGTAATTACCCAATCATTATTTAACATTAAATAAAAAATTTGTTCAATTGCTTTGACATATTTATCTTTTTTATTAGTACTAGGTACTTCTTTATAAGTTTTTGTACTAATAACTGGCTTCTTTTCTTTATATTCAAGTAGCCGTGATTCCAACGTATTATAACCTATATCGAACTCTTTTGCAAGTCCTTTGAGGATAATTTCTACTCTTATATCATCATCTATCTTAGCAGTTTCTTCTATAACGGCATTAATATAATTAGATTTTTCTTCTATACTATTAAAATTGACTTTTTCTTTCATCTTAGTAATTTTAAAATCACTAAAATTAAGAGCGTTTTCAAGTAGATTTAAAAACTTATCTTTACTATTATTTAAAATAAATGTATCAGGATCATCTGGATCAGGTAGAGGAAGTACTTTTACTTCTATTCCTTCTTTTAAGAACAAATCTCCATTCTTTATAGTCGCATGAACTCCAGGTTCATCTCCATCTAAACAAAGAATTATATTAGAAGATAATCTCTTAATAAGTTTAATTTGTTCATCTGTTAGAGCTGTACCCATAAGAGCCACTGTATTCTTAACTCCAATAGAACTAGCTCTAATAACATCCATGAATCCTTCCATCACAATAATACTCTTATTTAAACGTGCTTCTTCACGAGCTTCTGAATAGTGATATAGCATCTCTCCTTTTTTAAATATAGGAGATTCTTTAGTATTAACATACTTACTAGTATCATCACCATCTCTATATTTTCTTCCACTAAAGCCTACTACTTTACCATTCACGTCACTTAAAGGAAACATAACTCTATCTACATACATATCATGATCTTCATTAGAAAGACCTATATCATTTAAATCATCTAAACTATATTTCTTATTAGTAAGTAACTTAGTTAAATCATCTCTATCAGACAAAGATAATCCAATACCAAATTCTTTTATTAAACTATTATCTATTTTTCTCTTACTTAAATAATCTCTAGCTAATTTACCAGAAGTACTATTTAAATTATTTTGATAATACTTATTACTTAAATCATAAGCATCATATAACTTATCAAATTTAGTATTCTTTTTAACTATTTTTACTTTGCCTACATCTACTCCACACTTATTACCTAAATAAGTAAGAGCTTCTCTAAAATCCATATGATCATAATTCATAAGAAAAGTAAATACATTACCTGCTGCTCCACAAGAAAAGCATTTATATATTTGCTTATCTCTACTTACACTCATAGATGGATTATTATCATCATGAAAAGGACAAACACCCCAATAGTTTTTGCCTTTCTTAACAAGTGGTAGTCTCTCTCCAATAATATCAACTATATCTACTTTATTTCTAATAGTATTAGCTAAATCATTGTTCATAACTACCACCTCCTATTTAATTAATTTTTTAACACTATCATACTTCTCTTTAGCATAACCCCTAAATTCATTCTTACAATCTAAACTAGATATATATTTTATACCTCTATTAGCTAGTTTATACGCTACTATTCTGTCATCAAAATACTTAATATTCTCATCATATATTTTAACTAAATCATGACAAGTATCATATATATCTGTAGAATTATCACTATTACATAAAGAAAATATTTTATCTAGGTATAAAACACAACTATCATTAGTCGCAATCTTCCTACTACAAGCAATAACCATTTTATTAAAGTTTTCTTTCCTAGAATAATCAATAGATACTTTTCCCTCTAATTTATAAAATTCTTTTTCTAGTAAGAATTTCTTCCTATGTATTTCTAATATATCATTAATATTAGAAAAATATTCTTGTACTTCGCCTAAACTTCTAACCTCCATTAAATTAGTGACCTTCTAAAGAATACTTCAGTATCTTTATTAATATATATATCTACTCTTCCTTTATTAACTACTTTTATAAAGCCTAATCCATTAATAACTATATCATTATCATACTTAATATCATAAGTACTCTTACTTAATTCTTTTAATTTATCATTATTAGAAGATACTCTAGTTACTTTTAATTCATTAGATACAAAAACAGTAAAACTATTCCTTTCTCCTTCTATATAATCAATTCTAACTAAATCTTCAATTAATATACCTTGTCCAGCTCTCAATTGATAAGTACGAGGTTTAATTTCTTTCTTAGGAGATATTTTCTTTACTAAGTTAACATCTAAATTATTAATAATAGATCCTGTATCTATTAAACCAGGAGTATCTATTAAAGTTAAATAATCATTAAGTTTAATACTAACAGTATTTAAAGTAGTAGAAGGAAGAGGAGATTGTGTTAGGCTATCATTACTTTCACTATAATTCTTAATTATATTATTAATAAGACTACTCTTTCCAGCATTAGTTCTACCTACTACATAAACATTCTTAGTAGTTTGATAAAACTTAATTCTCTTTAATAAATAATCCATATTATAATTATTAACTGTACTAACAGTAATTATTTCATCAAAATAAATATTATAATTTTTAAAATATTCTATTAATTTTTCTTCTTTAACACTCTTAGGTAATACATCTTTCTTATTTAAAACAAGTATCATCTTATTAGGAATAATATCTCTAATCATATTAAAATCTTTCTTAAGATTTAATAAATCAGTAACATAAACAACTAAGTCATTAGTCATACCAACTGCTTTTAATAATTCAATATATTCAACATTATTATTAGTAACTAATTGATAATCACCATAATTCTTAATTCTAAAGCATCTTTGACAATAATCATTAGCCATATCTGTAGTATATCCAGGTAGTAATATATTACGATCTTGTAGTGGAATTCCACATCCTAAACATTTCTTTTCATTCATAATATTTACCTCTTTCAAATATTCCTTTACGCATATACTTCTTTATAATTCTATCTTCTAATAATCTATTAAAGAAAGTAATTTTCATATCTTTCTTACCTAGAGGATCAACAAGTATAGATTTAATCTTAAAACTATTCGCAGAAAAAACATCTGTTACTAATTGATCTCCTATCATAGCCATTTCGTTTTTCTTTAATTTATAACGTTTTTTTATAACACTAAGTCCACGAGTAAAAGGCTTCATTGCCCAAGCAACTCCACCTATTCCTAAATCTTTTGTATATGGTCTTATTCTTGTCTTACTATTATTAGAACATACAAGTACTAAAAAATCTTTTTGTAATTTTCTAACTAAATCTCTTGTTTTCTCTGGACACTTTAACTCTGTAATTAGACCTAAAGTATTATCAAGATCAAATATAAGGCAAGTTATTCCATCTTTTTTTAATTTATCATAATTTATACTATATATATCTTTATAATACATAGAAGGTTTATATAACATAAAATCACCTAACTTATTATACTCTAATTATAAATATTTTTCTAATTATTAATTCTTTGATGATATTGATGAGTATTATCATCTATTGGTAAGAATCTATATCCATTAGATTTACCCCATTTAATAATATCTCTAAGACCATCTCTTGTATATGGCTTTATATCATGCATTAATACTATATTATAACCATTTGGTCTAATACTATTAATAACATTACTAGATATTTCTCCTGCTGTATGAGAACCAGCTTCTGCATCTCCTGAAGAAATATTCCAATCATAAAATCTATATCCCATAGAACTAATTTTATTACTAAGTCTTGTCATAATTCCAGGAGAATATCTTCTACTAATAGTATTACTAGCTCCTCCAGGAAATCTAACATACATTGTCTTCTTACCAGTAATCCTTTCTACTCTATCACTTACTCTTTTTAAATCAGCTAAATAATTTTCTTCACTAGCATAAATATAAGAGTAATCATGACTAGCCGTATGAAGAGCTACTGTATGACCTTCTTTAAATTCTCTTTTTATCAAATCATCTGGCCCTTTACAAGTTACAAAGAAAGTAGCTTTTACTCCTTCTTCCTTAAGTATGTTTAAAATAACATCTGTAGTACCAGAATTAGGCCCATCATCAAAAGTTAGATAAATAGTACCAGTAGGTTTCTCTTTAACTGTAACTACTCTTTTCTTACTATTTTTATTACCAGCTTTATCACTAATCTCATAAATTAATTCATACTTACCAGTTTTCTTATTATCAACTTTTCCATTTATTTTAATATTCTTAGAAATATTACCATCGCAATTATCTTTTGCTTCAGCAAATGGCTCTTCATACTTATCTCCTAAGAATATAGTTTTATCACCTTCATTTAGTTTTAAAGAAGGTCTTTCTACATCTACATACATAATCTTTTTAGTAACAGTTGTTTTATTCTTACTTTTATCACTAACAGTAAATATAACTTTATCTTTATGTATATCTACTTTTACATCATCAGTAATATCTCCATCGTAATTATCTTTAGCTTCGTATGCTACTTTATCTAATTCTTTATTAGGACATACGTAATAATTATTATACTTATTCTTAATAATAATCTTTGGTTTAATATCATCAACTACTTCTATATGACGTCTCTTCTTTATTTTAAAAGGTCCACGTTTAATATAATAATCTATGTAATAATGACCAATTTTCTTAGTTTTTAAATTACTCTTCTCTTGAACACTATTACTAACATCATTAAGTCTAAAATATGCTTTTACGCCAGGATCTTTAAACTTAGTACCAACACTCATAGTAATATCATCTTTACCAATAAGTTCTACTTTAGGAACAAAAATATTTATAAGTAGATATATTATTACTAATAAAATAGTTATAAATAAATATTTATTACCTTTACTCATACTACCTCCTATAATATTTTAAACTTCTTTAATATTGTCTTACCACTAGTCTTAATAAAATTCTTATTTAATAAATAAGAGAATACTAAACACATAACTAAGTTAATAATATTTAATATCATATTATTTTGATAATATAAAATCATAGATAAAATAAATATACTAATAAGCATCATAATAGATTTCTTATCAAAAGTAATTTTCATATACTTCTTTAAATCTATATATCTATGCAACATCATTACAAAGTAAGCAAGAGCTGTAGATAAAGCTGCTGCATATAAACCAATATGTTTAATTAATAATAAGTTAATAACTATATTTACTACTGCTCCTATCATAGTAGTAGATGCTACTTCTTTAGTCTTTTTCATACCAATATATATGCCAGAATATAAGCATATTATAACATTAAATACATAAGCTATTATTAGTATTGGTATATAGTTAATTGCATCATTAAACTTAGAATTTATTAGTATTGGAAATACAAATGGCATACATACAATTATAAATAATCCTAAACATGAAAATAACTTAATAGTAGAATTTATTACATCAGAGAAGAATTCTTCTCTATCTTTATCATTTATATGTAGAGCACTAGATTCACTCCAACTTAAATTAAATATACCAAGAAGTGTTGATAATATAGTTGGAAATTTATTACTAATAGCATAAAGTCCATTAAAAGAAGTTCCAAGTAACCAAGAAATAATACTTCTATCACTGACATTTATAATCCACCAGCTAATACTATTAGGTATTAATGGTAAAGAATATTTAAGCATACTCTTAATTAACTTAGTATCTTTTAATTTAAAACTACAATACTTATATAATTTTAAAGCAATAAATAAGTACAATGAACACATAAAGTTAGCTAAAGCCATAGATATAATCATACCATCAGTTCTAAGGCCTAATAAACAAATTAATATTAAATTAGAAATAATAGTAGTTATACCAGTTAATATACAACTAATAGAGAAATGAATATTCTTACCCATGCCACGAGCTACTTGTAAGAAATTACCACTAAGTACACATACTATAATATCTATATAAATAATAAATTTATATGGAATATCTACAAATAAGCATAATACAAAATAAAATATACTAAATAATAATAAAGCTATAAATAATATATAAAAATTATTATTAAGAAGTTTCTTAGTATCCTTTTCTTTCCCTCTATCATCAACTAAATATCTAAAAATACTCATCTCTGTTTCTAGAGTAATAATTGGTACAAGTAAAGTTACATAAGTCTGAATTAAATCTACTGTACCATATTGTTTTGTAGTTAGATAAGAAGTATATAGAGGTAACAAAAAGAATGAAATTAATTGGGTAGATGTTTTACCTAAAAAGATAATAATAGTATTTTTAAGTAAATTCTTTTTCTTCTCGTTCATTTTATCCTCCACTATTTTTTATTATTAATAGCTTTAATAGCTTCATCCATTTCACTATAAGGTTCATATCCATTAGTAGTTATTTGATATGGTTCATTACCTTTACATAAAAGGAATACCATGTCTCCATCTCCTGCCATATTAATAGCTTTACTTACAGCTTCACTACGATCAAGTACTATATCATAACTAGATTTATCTTTAATATCTCTAACCATCATATTACATATATCGCGAGGATTCTCATTCCTAGGATCATCAGTAGTAAATATCGTATAATCAGCATATTCATTACATACATTGCCAATTACTGGTCTTTTCTCTGTATCTCTTCCACCAGCACTACCTATTACAACAATTATTCTATTATGTTTAATACTCTTAGCAAACTCTAATATATTCTTAATAGCATTAGGTGTATGAGCAAAATCAACAATAACACTATAATTTGAATTAGTAGGAATAACTTCCATTCTACCTTCTACTTTAATAGTAGATATTTTAGAAAGCAAATCATCTAATTTAAAGCCAGCTACTAAACAAGCAAGTAAAGCTGCGGCTAGATTATAAATATTATATAAAGCAAGTAATGGAGAAGTTACTTCAAAAGTCTTATCTAAGTACTTAAAAGTAATTAAAGTATTTGTACTAGATAATTTATAATCAACTATTCTCATATCAGCATCTTCATTCATACCATAAGTAAGTACTTTACCAGAAGAAGCTTCTTTTACTTGTTCAAAATGTTCTTCATCTCTATTTATAATACAAAACCCATCTTTTTTAGTTTGTCTAAATAATTGTAATTTACAATCTAAATAGTTTTCAAAAGTCTTATGAATATTTAAATGTTCAGGAGTAATATTAGTAAAAACAGAAATATCAAATTCTATAGGTGTAAGTCTCTTTCTATAAAAAGCTTCACTACTAGTTTCAAGTGATACGTACTTACAACCATTCTTATAAAAATGATCTAAGTACTTAAAAAGTATATGAGCATCTGGTGTAGTATTAATTAAATGTTCATGAAAATCTTTCATTCTAACACCATTAGTACCAAGATAACCACATATATCTTCTCCTATTAAATGTTGAATAATAGTAGAAAGTGTTGTCTTACCATCAGTACCAGTAGTTGCGATTAACTTCATCTTTCTATCTGGATAATCATAAAATCTTTGACATAGATAAGGAAATTCACGATTAGTATCTTCTACTTTAATAAGAGGAACACTCTTATCTCCTACATCTTTTGATATAACGCAAGCAACTGCTCCATTAGAAATAGCTTCATCAATAAAATCATGTCTATCTGCTGTAACACCCATCGTACAAACAAATAAATCTCCATCTTCTACTTCTTTAGAATTAAGAGCTATTCTTTTTACTTCTACATTGCTATCACAATCATATAATTCACTTAACTTACGCATAATACCACCTATACAAATTATACAGTAAAGATGCTTAAAAATAAAGTATTATATCTTGTGGATTATATATTTTTCATATAAAATAAAATTGGTGATATATATGAAAACTGTTGTAATGTGTGCTGAGTCTGATTTAGGTGTCCATATAGATGGAGCCTCTCTAGGACCAAAGCAATTAATTAATGATATTAAATCATTTCATCAAGGTGAAATATTAGAGTTAGCTCAAGATACAAATATTATTAAAAGTAAGAATCTATCTGACAGAAGAAAAAATGAGTATGAAATAGATAAATTTAATACTACTCTATTTAAAACTCTAGTAGATAAAAAACAAGATCCAGATAACTTCATTATTACTATTGGTGGAGATGAAACAGTATCTATTCCTTCTTGTTTAGCAGATAAAAAAGTAAAAACAGATGTTGGATTAATATATTTTACAGGAAGTTCTCTATATGATACTTTTGAAACAACGCAAAATGGTAATATAAAAGATTTAACTATTGCTGCTATAACTGGATATAAAACTAATGAATTGCGTTACTATTCAGATGAGGCTATTCCAGTAGCTAAAAGTGTTATTATTGGACCTCGTGATATTACAGATGAACAAAAAGATAACTTGCGATATGCTGGTATTACCTACTTTACTACTGAAGATATTAAAGAAAAAGGCTTAGAAGAAATATTAAATCAAGCTTTTGAGATAGCTAATTATAAAACAAAAGGTGTACATATTTCTTTCTCATTATCTTTACTAGATCCTAATATTGCTCCTGGAGTATCTATACCAGTATTTGATGGTTTAGATGATGCTACTATTACAACACTACATGAAGAACTATTAAAACATATTGATGAAATAATTTCATACGATTTACTTGATTTCAATCCACTACGTGATATAGATAGAAAAACAGAACAAATTGCTGTTAATATTTTAGCTCAAATGATAAGTGCAGCTAATCATAAAAATAAGCTTGGTAAACTTGAAAGAAAGTACTAAAAAAGACATCCTAAGATGTCTTTTTTTTATTAATAGTTTCTATCTCTTAAGAAAATTGGAATATCGTCATCATTATCTTCTTTGTCATTTTCTTCTACTTTATCATCGTTTAATACTTCAGCATTATCTTTATCTAATCTTCTACGATTTTCCTTTAATCTCTCTTCTTTATTTTCTCTATCAAAACCAGTAGCGATAACAGTAACTATTACTTCATCACTTAAGTTTTCATTTATAACAGAACCAAATATAGTATTAATTTCTGTATTAGCAGCACCTCTAACAACTTCAGCAGCTTGTTCTGCTTCAAATAATGTTAAATTAACACCACCAGTAATATTGATAATGGCATCTGTTGCTCCTTCGATTGAAGTCTCAAGAAGTGGAGATGAAACAGCTTGTTTAGCAGCTTCTAATGCTCTATCTTCACCCATACCAATACCAATACCGATAATAGCACGACCACTCTTCTCCATTACTGCTTTTACATCAGCAAAGTCAAGGTTAACAAGTCCTACAACAGCAATCAAATCACTGATAGATTGAACACCACGACGAAGAACGTTATCTACTTCTTTAAATGCCTCTAACATTGGAGTTGTTCTATCTATTATCTCACGTAAACGATCATTAGGAATAACAATCAATGTATCTACATGTTTCTTTAACTCTTCTATTCCAGCTAAAGCGTTACTCATTCTTCTCTTTCCTTCAAAAGAGAAAGGCTTTGTAACAATAGAAACAGTAAGTGCACCAAGTGCTTCAGCAATTTCAGCAACTACAGGAGCAGCACCAGTTCCAGTTCCACCACCCATTCCACAAGTGATGAAAACCATATCAGCACCATTTAATGCATCTTCTATTTCTTTCTTTGATTCTACAGCAGCTTCACGTCCAACATCAGGATTAGCACCAGCACCTAAACCATCAGTAAGTGCTGCACCAATTTGAATCTTAACATCTGCCTTAGAATTATTTAAAGCTTGCAAATCAGTATTAGCTGCGATAAATTCAACACCTTTAACACCAGATTCTACCATACGGTTAATAGCGTTTCCTCCACCGCCACCTAAACCAATAACTTTAATTTTTGCTAATTGATCCATTTCTAAAGAGCCTGTCATAACTATCCTCCTCAATTAATCAAAGAAATGTCCAAATACTCTATTAACAAAATTATTGTTATTAGACATTTCTGAATCTATTGAAACTAAATTATCAAATTCACTTTCATTTACCATATTATAAGTCTTACCACGAAGATTAAGCTTGTCATCAAAGTATATGCAACTACCTAAGACACTAGAATATTTATTATGTCTAATACCCATTACATATATTTGAGCCACTTTTCCAATACCTTCAAAATAAACATCTACTAAGTGGTCCATACCATCTATTTCAGACAAACCACCTGTTACAATTATATAACTTATTTTTCTGTTTGTTAAGTTTTTTATCTCCTCGCCAGCTAATTTTAAGATTTCTCTAACTCTTGCTTCTACTATTTTAGAAATTGCTACTTGTTTAACTTCTTTATCCTCATCATCTTTATTTTTAATAGTAACACTTTCATTCTCATCAGCATCTTCTGCAAAGCATAAAGCAAAGTTTTCTTTTAAATCACGAGAAGTTTCTAACTCACAATTAAATATATATGAAATATCACGATCAACGTGCTTACTTCCCATATTAACAATACTATTTTTAATTTGAATTCCTTTATTAAATACACTAACATTAGTAGATTCTTCTCCAATATTTATAATAGCTCCTACGAGTTTATCATATTCACTATTCTTAACTATGTAATAATCTCCCGTTGACTTAAAGCACACATCTACTGTATCTACTCCAGCCATCTTTAACACTTCAAGAACTCTATACATAGCTTTCTTATCTATACTACTAACTACTATTTTAGAAGATAGCTCTTCTCCTTTTAAACCTTTAGGATCACTAACTCTTTTATTATCATCTATAAGAAAATTAATAGGAGTAGCTGTAACAAGTTCTGCATCTTCTAAATCAACTTTATCTATAGCATCATTAAGTAAATTACTAATATCAACACCAGTAATACTACTTGGATCATCTACTTTAACACTGCCTTCTACTATGTCCATTTTTAAATTAACAGGATTAAGAGCACATATAGCTTTATCTATCTTAAGCCCTAACATATCTTCTATCTCAGATAAAGCTCCTTTTAAAGCATTAACACAACCTTTAGTATTAGATATTTCTCCATTATTAATATATGAACTAGGAGTACTAGTAGAAGCTAATAAATTAAATTTATTTCTAATTTTTTCCACTACGACTATTTTAATACTATCTGTACCTAAATCTATTCCAGTATAAATATTACCCATAGCACACCTCCTATCATATATAATCATTATACTATACTTTATTTTTTTTGAAAAGAAATATATAAAAAAACATACTTAATAGTATGTTATTTCTTTATCTTAAAATGATTACCATTATCTAAGTATAAAATACCTTTATGCCCTTCTAATTGAGCTATTACTTTATTATAATAATTAATCTTATCTATCTTAGTAAGAGTTAAATAAACACTATTACCATCATCCATATATAAAAGAAATCTTTCTTTATCAAGCTCATTAGGTCTATACTCAATATCACTAATCTTACTCAAAGTATCACGTTTTATACTCTTCATTGCATCTATAAAACTATTATATTTATCTTTAGGTACATAATTAATAAGTCTAGGTATTCTAAAATAATCTATCTCTTGTTGAATATCTATCTTCTCATGACTAGTAAAAACAAGTGCTTTATTATATTGATCATATATAATTGGATTATTCTCTTTTACTTGTAATTCAAGTACTCTGTAAAATTTCTTTTTAACTTTAACACTATCTATATAAGGAGACTTTTCTAATTTATTTCTTATCTCTCTACTATTTACTAGTATAAAAGATGGATAATCTTTAATACCAGCTTCTTCTATAATATAATCATCTCCTAAGTAATTAGTACCAGTAATAACTATATTTAGAATAGGTTTATCTAAAAATAATTTAACACCAAAAACAATACCTATAATAATAAGTATTAATATTAAGAATGGAATAAGTTTTATTTTTTTCTTCTTAATAACCTTTTTGGCCATAATTACTCCCAATTAACAAATTCTTGCTCTATACGTAAATCTACTCCGTATTTTTCTTTTACTTGGTCATGAACATATAATATAAGGTCATGAATATCTTCACTAGTAGCATTATTATAATTAATAATGAAGTTAGCATGTTTTTCACTTACTTTAGCTCCACCAATACTATATCCTTTTAAACCAGCTTCTTCTATAAGTCTACCAGCAAAGTCTCCTTCTGGATTACGAAAAACACTTCCACATGAAGGATAATTAAGTGGTTGAGATTCTATTCTTCTTTCTCGTCTATTATCTATTACTTCTAAAATAGCTTCTTTTTTACCTTTAGCTAATTTAAACAAAACTTCAAGTACTATATAATCTTTATGTTTTTGTAAGAAAGAACTACGATAATGGAAATTTAATTCTCTATTGACAAGTGTTATTACTTCTTCTTCTCCAGTAAGAACCTTAACCTCACTAACTACATAGCCCATATCACTTTTATAAGCTCCAGCATTCATATATACTGCTCCACCAACTGTTGCTGGAATTCCTGATGCAAACTCTAAACCCGTAAGACTGTGTTTAGCTGCTAACATAGAAAGTCTTGTAAGAGAAAAACCTGCTCCTACTCTAATTCTATTATTAGATAAGAATTTACACTTATCAAACTTCTTTAAACTAATTAAACAACCATCATATAATTTACTACTAAAAAGTAAATTAGATCCATTACCTAATACTTTATGTTTAATATTATTTTTTTTTAATATTTTAAGTAGAGAAAGTAATTCTTTAGTACTATCAGGATAAGCAATTAACCTAGCTTTTCCACCAACTTTATATGTAGTAAGCTTAGCTAAAGAAACATTCTCTTCTACTTTAATATCTAGTTTTTTTATCTCTTTAATGACATCATTCATGCTTATCACCAACTACTTCTTGTATAACTTTATAAATTCTCTTCTTAGAATCAGTTATACCTAGTTTTAAACTAGCTTCATGCATCTTATCATATAACTCTTTATTATCAAATAATTTATCTATTTCACTTAGTATTCTTTCAGGAGAAAATTCTTCTTCTGTAACAAGTGTACAAGCACCAGCTTCTTGTAACTCTAAAGCATTCTTGTATTGATGATTATGAGTAACATATGGAGATGGTACCATAATAGCAGGAAGTCCAATAACTGTAATCTCTGCTATAGAAGATGCTCCAGCTCTAGATACAATTACATCAGTATCTTTAAGTAAATTAATTAAATTATCACAGTAAGGTAATATCTTAACATTATCTGGTATATTTAATTCACTATACTCATCATAATAGTTTTTACCAGTAATAACTAAAATAGAATAACTCTTATTACCTACACTAGTAATTAATTCTTTAAGTTTATTAGTCATCGTAAGAGAACCTAAACTTCCCATAACAAAGACAACTAACTTAGAATTCTCATTAAAACCAAATTCACTTTTACTACACTTTTTCACATCAAGTACTTCTTCACTACGAGGATTACCAGTATAAACTACCTTTTCTTTAGGAAAATATTTACTACTACCAGGAAGAGAAATACATATCTTTTTAACTTTATTAGTAAGAAGTTTATTAGATAATCCAGGTATAGAATTCTGTTCATGAATAATAGTTGGAATATTAAGCTTAAAAGCTGCTTTTAAAACAGGTAGAGTTATATATCCACCTACTCCAATTACTATATCAGGCTTAAATTCACTTAGTATATCAAAAGCTTTCTTTTTAGCAGCCTTATATTTCTTTAATACTTCAATATTCTTAAAAATATGTTTTCTATCTAATCCAGCTATCTCTATACCTTTAAACTTAATTCCATGTTCAGGTACAATATCTTTTTCCATTCTATCAGTTGTACCAATATACAAGATATCACTATTCTTATCTTGTTTTTTAATCTCCGAAATAATTGCTAAAGCAGGATATATATGTCCACCTGTTCCACCTGCCACAACTACGTATTTCATACTTCTCACACCTTTTTATACACTATAATTATATCTTAATAGTTTATAAACATCAAAAATATAGTATGAATAAAAGTAAACAACTTGTCAATAACAAATTACTAAACTATAATTAAAATATAAAAAAGGAGTTATTATGAAGAAAATTGGACTAATAGCTGAATTTAATCCATTTCATAATGGACATAAATACTTAATAGATAAAATAAAGAAAAAGTATCCTGATTCAATACTAATATTAGTATTAAGTGGTAACTTTACTCAAAGAGGAAACGTCTCACTAATAGATAAATGGAAAAAGACAGATATTTCACTTCAATCAGGAATTGATTTAGTAGTAGAATTACCAATTCGTTTCGCAACAGATTCTGCTGACTACTTTGCATTTGGTGCTATAACTCTTCTAGAAAAACTACAAGTAGATACTCTAATATTCGGTAGTGAATCAAATGATGTTACTCCTCTAGAGAAAATAGTAGACTGTGAACTTAATAATCCTGAATTTGATAATCTAGTAAAACTTTACTCTAAAACAGGATTAAACTATCCTACTGCTCTATCAAGTGCTCTACTAGATCTAACAGGAGAAAAGATTACTACGCCTAATGATTTGTTAGGTATAAGTTATATTAAAGCTATAAAGAAAAATAACTATCATATGACTTATGAAACTATTAAAAGAACAAATGATTATCATAGTAAAGAACTAGATAATGATATTGTCAGTGCTACTGCTATTAAAGAAGCTATAAAAAATAAAGAAGATATAACAAACTATGTACCAAAATATGTATTGCCTTATCTAGAAGATTTCCATTTCTTTGATGACTATTTCAATCTATTAAAATATAAAATAATTACTGATAATAATCTAGATAAATATCAAACAGTAGATAAAGATATAACTGTATCTCTAAAAGATAAGATTATAGATTGTACTAATATAGATGAATATATTAAGTCTTTAAAATCAAAGCATTATACTTATAATCAGATAGAAAGAATGCTTATACATATACTTATAGGTCTAACTAAAGAAGATGCATCTAACTGGAATAAAATAAGCTATATTAGACTATTAGGTTTTAATGAAGAAGGAAGAGAATATCTAAATAAAATAAAAAAAGAATTAGATGTCTCACTAATAAGTAAAATAAGTAGAGAAAAAGATCCAAGGTTAGAATTTGAAATTAATTCTACTAAGATATATGCTCTAAACTTAGACAATGATAAACAAAAAGAATTATTACAAAAAGAATATCAAAATAAATTATATAGAGGTGATAATAATGAATAAATTAATTAATAACTATTTAAAAGAAATAAGAGAAGTAAATAAGAAAGATATTAAAGATAAAGATAAGTTCTTACAAGATATGTTAGTAGAAATAAGCTTCTTCCAACATGAAAGATTAATTCACTTACTAGTAACTATCTTTGTAGGAATATCTACTATTATGTTCTTTGGACTAGCTCTTTTATTAAATAATATTGGTATTATTATTTTAGGAGCTATTACCATGATATTATTCTTGTTCTATATCTTCCACTACTATTTCTTAGAAAACTCTATTCAAGAGTTATATACTCATTATAATGAATTAAAAAAATAAAGCATATGCAACTATATGTTTTATTTTTTTAGCATTATTTCTTTAATTTTATCTATATCAGAAAAAAACAAATTCAAGCCGTTATGTTTTAATGAAAGAATAAATTTAAAATCATTAATTACTTCTTTAGCTACTATATCAGACACTTTAATATTTCTACCATCAATAGTATGAATACTTTTAACATATTTTTCAATTGTTGGAAATGCATTCTGTATTAATATAACAGAATTTCTACCAGCAATTTTTTTAATTAAAATAGTTTTACAAGAACCATATTTTTTCTTTTTTATATTTATAATTTTCTGATATTTTTCTATCTTAGTACTTAAAGGTATAAACCATAAAATATTCTTATCTATTATAGCTAAATAAGAAGGCCTTGAATGTCCATTTTCATGATTAATCATAAGACCTTTATCTTTTACTACATCAAAGAATTCGTCTTTAATATGATATAGATAACCTGTTTTAATTTGCGTAATACCGACCTCCCGAACAAGTCTATCACACAACAAAAGAAAACTCTATTAGCAAAAATAGAGTTTTCAAAACATTTTCAACCGGAATTATTTATTATTCGCCCATCCGGAAGCGACTAACATTTCTCAGCCGGAATCATTTATTGCTCGCCCATCCGGAAGCGATTAACATTTTCATATTGAATTTCTTCAACGATGAAAGTATACAATGAATATATAAAAAAGTCAATTATCATATAACAAAATAAATTATTTTATTTTTTCTATCTTCATTAAATTAGTTGGATGAGATTCTCCAGTACTTGGAAAACTACCAGTAGTAATTAAAATATCATCTTTTTGAAGTCCCATAAATTCTTTAGCAGATTTAACACTTTCTATTAGTACTTCATCAGTTGAATTATAGAATGGAACTACTTTAGTATAAACACCCCAGTTAAGAGCAAGTTTTCTTCTAACTTTACTATTTGGACAAAGAGCTAATATATAAGCATCTGGTTTTAAATTGCTAATTTCACAAGCTGTATCTCCACTAATAGTAGATGCACAAATAAGTTTAGCGTGAAGTCTATTAGAAGTATCGACAACAGCTTCAGCAATAGCACTAGTCTCATCGTATAATGCTTTATCATCATCTATATAATCAAATGTAGCATACTCTTCTGTAACATTACATATCCTACCCATTGCGGATACTGTTCTAACTGGATAATCTCCAATAGCTGTTTCAGCAGATAACATAACTGCATCTGTTCCGTCTAATACAGCATTCGCAATATCTGAAGTTTCACTTCTTTTAGGTCTTACTTCATCAAGCATAGACTCAAGCATTTCAGTAGCTACAATCGCTAGCTTTCCAGCACGTCTTGCTTTCTTAATAATTTGTTTTTGAAGTATAGGTAACTTCTCACTAGGCATCTCAGTACCAAGATCTCCTCTAGCTACCATAATACCATCACATACTTCTAGTATCTCATCTAAGTTTTCAAGTCCTAACTTAGACTCAATCTTACAAATTATTTTTAAATCTTCACGATTATATTCTTTTAATATTTTTCTTATCTCTAAAACATTATCTTTAGAACTAACAAAAGATATAGCTAAAAACTCTCCATCATTTCTACAAGCATATTCTATATCTTTTTTATCTTGTTTAGAAACATAAGGAAGATCTAAATCAACACCAGGTACACTAATACTCTTATTATTAGTTAATACTCCACCTACTAAGATTTTACACTCTAATTCATCCTTATGTTTACCAATAACTTCAAGTCTTATCTTACCATCATCAACTAAAAGTGTATTACCAACATTGATCTTCTTTAAAGCCTCATCGTGATTAACACTAATTGTACTATTATCTCCTAGTACATCGCCTTTAACAATCTTAACAATACCATCTGTCTCTAATTTAGCCGCATCATTCTTAAAAGAACCAGTTCTAAATTCAGGACCTCTAGTATCCCAAAGAATAGCTATTTCTTTTTTAGCAAGCTTTCTAGCTTCAAGAATATTTTCTACCATTTTATCTTTATCAGCATAAGTACCATGTGAGAAATTAATACGAGCAGCATTCATACCATGAATAGCCATTTCACTTAAAACTTTCGCATCATTACAAGATGGTCCTATACTACAAATTATCTTTGTCTTCTTCATTCTCAACCCTCCTACTATATTATATCATCCTAGTACATTATATCATTTTTGACATTTAGAACAATAGTAAGTTCCTCTTCCACCTACTTTTATTTTTAAAATTTTACATCCACAATTAGGACACTTTTCTCCCTCTCTACTATGAACTAAAAGTTTATTTTGAAAAAGTCCATGTACTCCTTCACTACTAGTAAAACTCCTAATAGTAGTACCTCCAAGTTTAACAGCTTCAGATAATACTTTCTTAGTATTTTTAATTATCTCTTCACACTCAAACTTAGTAATATCACAAGCTCTTCTAGTAGGACTAATCTTACTTAAGAAAAGAATCTCATCATCATAAATATTACCTATACCACAAATAATACTCTGATCAAGTAATACGCTCTTAATAGGTAATTTTTTATTATGTATTTTTTCATACAAATAATCTTTATTTAATTTTTTATCATAAAAATCATAACCAAGATTAGAAAGAGGTGGAACGTTATTTACTTTATCTTTAGAAATTAGATACATCTTACCAAACTTTCTAACATCTCTATATCTCCAAGACTCTTTATTATCTAAAATAAATTCTACATGTTCATGTTTTTCTATCTCAGAGCCAACATCTCTAAAAGTAAATTTGCCTTCCATTCTAAGATGAATAAGTAAAGAATAATCATATAAATTTATCACAATAAATTTACCACGAGAAGTAATATCATGTATCACTTCACCACAAATAAATTTCTTAAACTCCACAACACTAGGTTCAGCAATTATATTATTCCAAAAGACATTACAAGCAGTAATCTTCTTACCTATAATTCGTTTCTCTAATGCTGAACAAACTGTCATAACTTCTGGTTTTTCAGGCATATTTACCTCCTATACAAAATTATACCCAGTAAAAAGTAGTATATATAATAGTATAGCTATACAAATAATCATTATACTAAGTGCATATTTAGATTTCCTATAATTAGCAAAACTACAAATACTAAGTAATGTTCCAATAAGTGGAGACCAAAATACAAAGTCATCTAAAATAATTATCTTTTTATAAAAACTAAATAATTGTATAAAATTAAGTAAAAATATAACTAAAGAAATACTACTAAATATAAAGGCATCTCTATAATAATTATTTTGCTTCATACCAGTTACTTCCCGTCTCTATATCTACTTTTAATGGTACATCTAATTTAAATGTATTCTCCATTATATCTCTAACTAATTTTTTAACTTCATCTAATTCATTATTTTTAACATTAATAATTAATTCATCGTGTACTTGTAATAAGATTTTAGAAGCTAATTTTCTCTTATTAAATTCACTATATAACTCTACCATAGCTTTCTTTAAAATATCTGCTGCTGTACCTTGAATTGGTGTATTAAGAGCCATTCTCTCTCCACCTTGTCTTACCATAAAGTTTTTACTCTTTAATTCTTCTATTACTCTTCTTCTATTCATTAAAGTCTTAACATAACCGTTTTCATAAGCAAGTTCTTTTTCTCTATCCATATATTCTTTTATACCAGGAAAAGTCTCTAGATAGTTATCAATAAACTCTTTGGCATCTTTTACATTTATTCCTAAGTCTTCAGATAAACCAAAACTACTAATACCATAAATTATTCCAAAGTTAACGGCTTTAGCTGTTCTTCTCTCACTCTTCGTAACTTCATCCATAGGTTTATGAAATATATCACTAGCAGTCTTAGTATGAATATCTTTATCTTCTACAAAAGCTTCTATCATTTGATCTGCTTTAGACATAGAAGCAAATACTCTTAACTCTACCTGTGAATAATCACTAGATAATAATAGACTATCTTCATCAGGTATAAAAGCTTTTCTAATCATTCTACTATACTCATCACGTGCTGGAATATTTTGAAGATTAGGACTAATACTAGAAAGTCTACCTGTACGTGTTAAAGTCTGTGTATAAATAGTGTGAATTCTACCATCTTCTCTAATTTCATTTATTAAACCAACTGCATAATTAGAATATAACTTCGCAAGCATTCTATACTCTAATATTTTATCTACTATAGGATGAACAAATCTAATCTTATCAAGTATATCTTTACTAGTAGAATACTTATTATCTTTAACTTTCTTAGGATATGGAATATCTAAATCAACAAACAAAACATCAGCTAATTGTTTAGGACTCATAATATTAAATTCTTTACCAGCCATATCATATATTTCTGTCTCTAACTTATGCATCTTATCGTATAATTCTTCTTTTAATTTTTCTAAGTAGCGACGATCTACTTTAATACCCGTAATTTCCATATCAGCAAGTACTTCAGATAAAGGCATCTCAATCGAATTAAATAAGTACTCACACTCATACTCTTTTATTTTAGAAAGTAATTCGTCTTTTGTCTCATAAATAAATCTAACTTTCTCTCCAGAGATATTTTTAATTTCATCTATACTAACATCTTTACTTCTCTTCTCAGTACCAAATTCTTCTTCATAACTTTTAATATCATAACCAAATCTTTGAGCTAAGAAACTAATATCATCTTTTACTTCCCAATCACATAAATAAGCAGCTATCTCAGTATCAAATACTACATTTTTAAGTTTAATATCATAGTTACTTAAAAGTACTATATCTTTCTTATAATCATAAGTATATTTATTACTATTACTAGAGAAAATATTTTTATATTTATTAATATCTTTTTCATCTATAAAGTAATTATAAGTACCATCAAATATATTTATACCAAGAATCTTACTCTTACTATAAACTTCTCCTCTATTTTCTACATAGAAAGCAAAATCTTTATTCTTATCAAATAGACTTATATCTTTAAATTCTATCTTTTTTTCTTTTTTAACAGTACTAGTACTAACATCTTTACCTAATAAATCATATTTTTTAAGTAAAGACTTAAATTCTAATTCTTCTAATATTTCTTTTAGTTTAGCTTCATTAATTTCAGAATACTTAGTATCTTCAAGTGAGAAACCAAGGTCTACATCACGAACAATAGTAGCGAGATCACGAGAGTCATAGCAAGACTTTTTATCTTTAACTAACTTATCATGTACACTACCTTTAATCTCATCAATATGGTCATATAAATTATCTATATTATTATATTCTTTTAAAAGCTTAATAGCTGTCTTTTCACCTATACCACTAACTCCAGGTATATTATCAGATGCATCTCCCATTAGAGCTTTTAAATCAATCATTCTAATTGGTTCTACTTCATAATGCTCCATAAAAGCTTTCTTATCCACAATAGAATAATCATTAGTCTTAGGTACTCTAACTACTACATCATCATCTATTAATTGTAAAAGATCTTTATCACTACTAACTATTTCACAAGAAAAATTTTTATCATCATGTGCCATCTTAGATAAAGTACCAATAATATCATCTGCTTCATAATTATCTATTTCAAAGTATTTAATACCCATAGCTTCCAAGACTTCTTTAGCTACAGGAAATTGTTGTTTTAACTCTATTGGAGTTTCTCTTCTACCAGCTTTATAATCTTTATAAGCTTCATGTCTAAATGTTTTTCCTTTATCAAAAGCTACTAATATATATTCAGGCTTATCTTCTCTAATAATCCTATTTATCATCATAATAAAACTATATAATGCATTAGTAGGAAATCCTTTAGAATTCTTCATAATTACACCACTATAAGCAGTCGCATAAAAACTTCTAAATATTAAATTATTCCCATCTACTAAGATTATATTTTTCATATTTATCACCAATTTAAGTATAACATATTATAAATATAAAAACTAAAATAATTTTATAAACATTTGTTTGACTATCAAACATATATGTGATAAACTCGAATTAATAAAGGAGGATTATATATGGAAAAATTAACTCCAAAACAAAATAAAATATTAGATATCTTAAAGAAAGAGATAGCTGTGAATGGTTACCCACCTACTGTTAGAGAGATTGGTAAGATAGCAAATCTATCTTCAACAGCTACTATTCATTTTCATTTAAAACAATTAGAAAAGAAAGGCTATATTAAGCAAAACGGTAGTAAGAATAGAACTCTAGAATTATTAGTACCTAATGAGTATAAAGAAGATAGTGATGTTATAGAAGTACCTCTACTCGGCAAAATAACAGCTGGTTCTCCAATAGAAGCTATAGAAACTCCAGATGAGTATTTCCAATTACCTATTAATTTATTTAATACTAATAAAGAAATATTTACTCTACGTGTATCTGGTGAATCTATGATTAATGTTGGTATATACGATGGTGATATCTTAGTAGTAGAAAGACGAGTAACTGCTGAAAACGGTGAAACAGTAGTTGCTATGAACGAAGACAATGAAGCAACAGTAAAAACATTCTATAAAGAAAAAGATCATTTCCGTCTTCAACCAGAAAATGATCATATGGAACCAATTATTCTAGATAAAGTAACAATCTTAGGAAAAGTAATTGGTCTATACAGAAAGTTATAAAAAAAGAGTGATTAATCACTCTTTTTCTTTAGTCACAACACTAACAAAATAATAACTATCTAAAGTATCATCATATTTAAATGTATATACTAAATGACCACAATCTTCAAAATCTGTTGGCTTTATTGTGATATTTTTAGCTTCAGAAAATGAATAAGTTTTACTAAGCAAACTCTTAGTTTTTTCTCTATCAGAATAAACATCATAACGAACTTCTTCTTTATCAAAATTTGACGTTGGAGTAATATAAATAACACTAGTTGTCAAAGTAATAACATCGCCTTTTAATACTGCCTTTGACTTTTCTTCATCAATTAATTTAGCCAAATCAATAGAAGTACCACCAATACCAGAAAATCTAACTTTATATAACTTACTTTGAGAATCATAAGATATAATTGTCAAGCCACTACCAACACTATCTTTAGGAGTATCTATACCAGTAATTGCAAGACTAGCATCTACAAAGCCATCCGGATTATACTTAAAATCACTACCAAAATATTTTTTAATTATTTTATCAACGGCATCATATTTAATAGTATAATAATTGTCTCCCCACTCTGTTTTTTCATCTATCTTAATAAAATCAGTCGAAGATAAGTCCCTAAAAACAATAGATGGATAATCTTTTTCTGTTAAAGAAGACAAATTAGGAACATCTTTATGCTTTGCAATAGAAGACACTTTCTCGTATATATCATTAAATCTTGAATCATCAAGTGAAAGTTCTTCTTCTTTCTCTTCTTCCTTTTCCTCTTCTACAGGTTCATTACTATCTTTCACAACAAATTTATCATAAGCAATATACCCAACTAAACCCAAAATAATAAGTACTAAAAATATAATCAAAATTTTACTATTTGACTTTTTATTTTCTTCCATATAAATCCTCCTATCATATACACTTACATTATATATATATATATTAGACAATAATTTATATGAAAATAATTTTTACTTTACAAAAAAAGACAAATATTTCTATTTGTCTCTTAATACAAAACTCGCTATCATAAGTCCAGCACTAGCTGGTACAAAGATAGTTGATCCTACCTCACCATCTGTCTTTACAGGCTTTTCATTAGAACAAAGTACATTAATTTTACCTCTTATTTTATTATCATTAACATACTTTCTAATAATACGAGCTAGTGGATCATAACTAGTTTTTCTTATATCTTTAATCTCTAACTTAGATGGATCTATTCTATTACCAGTACCAGTACAAACAATAAACTTTACTTTTCTTTTTAAACATTCTTCGATAAATATCTCTTTTGTCTTTACTGTATCTTCTGTATCTATATAATAATCTATATCACTAGAGAATAATTCTTTAATATTACTTTCATCTATAAAACTATTAATTACTTCTACTTTGCACTCTGGATTAATATCTAATATTCTTTTTCTCCAAGCATCTACTTTTGCTTCTCCAATATTATTAATATCTGTAACTATCTGTCTATTTAGATTAGACTCTTCTATTTTATCAGAATCAATTAATACTATACTACCAATACCACTTCTAACTAAAGCTTCTATTACAAAGCCTCCTACACCACCACAACCTAATACTAAAACCTTTTTATTACTTAAAGTATTAAAGTTATCTTCTCCGATAACTTTAATTAATCTATCAAAACTATGAGATATTTTCTTTTTCATAATTATGATTCATTGTTTTAGTATAAGTTTTAGCTCTTTGTTTTTCAGATTGTATTAATCTATATGGTTCTTTATATAAAGTAGTATATACTTTAGATAATTTCTTATAAACCTCACGATTGCCTTTCGCAATATTATAATAATTATTTAAACTCTTAAAGTCTCTTGAATGAATCTTTTCAAAGTTATCTAAAAGACCAGTTAAATAATTCTCATCAATAGTAGTTCCAGGTACTACTGTACAGTCAAATATATTTAAAAAGTTAATAGTAGAAGCCATGTCAGCAACTCCTGCTTGTTCAAAAAGTATTGGCCAACTTTCAGTATTACTAACTGAAGTTACTATACTTTTTATTCTATCTAATTTTTCATCTGTTAAATACTCATTAAAACCTAATCTATCAAGAGAAATATATTTACCATTATTTCTACTATCAGGTATTTCTTTTCTCATATCTGTGATAGCCTTTAAATATAAATCATCTAAATTACTATTTACTTTACTAGGTGGCATAGCTACTTCATATACATCGTAGTATTTAGAATCTTGTCTATCTCTTGTCGTTACCATATAGTCTCTAGCTACATTTAGAGAATTATATCTAATAAAATCAACTATTTGATCATCATTAAAACTAGAGTCTGAAAACTTTTTACCGTTAACGATAACTTCAGATTCTTTAATTGCTTCTAAAGTAGTATTTCTATGTGTTTTTCTAGCATTCCTTAAACTTACTTGTACGTTGAATACTTTTCCATTGTTAACTATTGGTAATATTAGCATGCCTACCACCTCAATACCCGCTATTATAACATAATCACTATATTTAGGCAACAAAAAAGTCAGAAGAACATTAGTAACGATAAAACCTGTCTTTGTACAGGTGGGTGATCATACGTAAACCATTAGGATTCCTAAATTAATAGGCTTTCAACACAAGTTACTGATCCGATCTCCCGTATCGTTCTCTTAGTCGGTTTTAGTGATCATAATGTCCTATCTGACAATACCAATATAACACAAATTTAAATTATTTTCAATTATTTACGTTTTTAACAATAACTTTACCATGATAATGATAATCATCATCTATATTTTTATCATATAATACTTTTAATCTGTACTCTTTCTTCTCATTACCCAAAATTTCTTCACTCTTTAATAAATATTTATTCTTTTTCTTAGTACCTAGTAAATTCTTTTCAGCATCAAAATTGATACTATAATACAATTTATCATAAGAAATAATCTTCTTCTCACAACCATCTAATTTAATAAGATCTTCATTATCTACTAAATAAATATTAAACTTAGCTTTATCATAACTATTATTTTGAACAGTAAAGTAAATATTATCAGTCTTTTTAGTTTTACTTAAGTTTATGATATCTTTTACTCCATTAAGATCTACTTCATAAACAATATCTAAATTACCAGTTTTATAACTATTAATACTAATATCAGTCTTTATATTACCAAATATATATCCAAAGATAGTTAAAATAAGAACCATAAAGAATATAACTAATATTAAAGTATAACGTCTTTCTTTTTTTATTCTTTTGATATTATACTCAATATCAACATTACTATTCTTTTTTATTTGTTCTTTATCTATATCACGTTTAACAATTTTTCTATTTGGTAATATTCTCATCACTCTTATTCTCCTATAGTAAGTATAACATAAAAAGTGGATTATTCATCCACTTTTATTCCAAGTACAGATAATTGTTCTTTATCAACATGACTAGGAGAATCACTCATTAAGTCACTTCCACTATTTGTCTTAGGAAAAGCAATTACATCTCTAATATTATCAGTTCCAGCAAGTAACATTGTAAGTCTATCTAGTCCAATCGCTAGTCCTCCATGTGGAGGAGTACCATACTTAAGTGCTTCAATGAAGAAACCAAATTTGTTTTTAATATCTTCTTCAGTTAATTCAAGTGCTTCAAACATCTTTTCTTGTAGTTTAGTATCATGTATCCTGATAGATCCACCACCTGCTTCATAACCGTTAATAACGATATCATATGCTTTACTATAACAGTTAGCTTTATCGTTAATTAATTTGTCTACGTCACTATCAAGTGGTGCCGTAAATGGATGATGAGCTGAGATATATCTTTCTTCTTCTTCACTCCATTCAAACATTGGAAAATCTACTATCCAAACTAACTTATAAATGTCTTTATCTATCAAGTTTAACTCTTTACCAAGTTTTACTCTTAAAGCTCCTAAACTAGTCTTAACAGTATTATACTTACTATCCGCAACTATTAGTACTAAGTCTCCAGTCTCAATATTTAATTTATCTTTTAACTTAGCTATTTCTTCATCACTAATAACTTTTCTAATAGAACCAGTAACTTCATCTTCAAACTTTAAGTAAGATAAAGCTTTAGCTCCATACTTTTTAACGAACTCACCTAATTCATCTAATTTCTTACGAGAATAGTTAGCTGCTTCACCTTTTACTACCAAACAGTTTATTATTCCTTTACTATCTATAATATCTTTAAAGATAGAGAAATTAGTATTACTAAATACATCTGTAATATCATTAAGTTCCATATCAAATCTTAAATCAGGCTTATCTGAACCAAATCTATTCATAGCCTCTGTCCATTTCATTCTCTTAATAGGCAATTCAAGATCAACATTTTTAACTTTCTTAAATATTTCTTTTAATAAATTTTCAGTTAATGATATAACATTATCTTCATCTACAAAACTCATTTCTATGTCTATTTGTGTAAATTCAGGTTGTCTATCACTTCTTAAGTCTTCATCTCTATAACATTTAGCTATTTGGAAATACTTTTCAAATCCCCCAACCATAAGCAATTGTTTAAATAATTGGGGTGATTGTGGTAAAGCGTAAAAACTACCTTTAATAGTTCTAGATGGTACTAAGAAGTCTCTTGCTCCCTCAGGAGTACTCTTACATAGTACAGGTGTTTCTACTTCTAAGAAACCTTCTTTATCTAAGAAGTTTCTAGTTGCCATCATAATCTTATGTCTAATGACAAAGTTATTTAAAAGATTACTCCTACGTAAATCTAAGTATCTATACTTAAGTCTAGTATCTTCTAAAGCTGTTGTCTCATTATCTATTGTGAATGGTAAATCAGCAGAAGAGTTAATAATTTCTAATGAAGATACTTCTACTTCTATCTCTCCAGTTGGAATATTTTTATTAACTGATTCTCTTTTTTCAATAACACCAATTGCTTTAAGTACAAATTCACTACGAATACTACTAGCTAGTTCATAGTCTTTACAGTTATCTCTTACTACTAATTGGATAATTCCACTTCTATCTCTTAAATCTATAAAGATAACTCCACCTAGATTTCTTACTTTTTGTACCCAACCAAATAAAGTAACTTCACGAGATATGTCATCTACTGTTAATAATCCATTATTAATATCTTTACTAAACATATTACTCATCTACCTTCTTATTTAATAATTCATCGACATCAAATTCTTCATCTAATGAAGCATTAATCTTTTCATCTAAGTAATATAGTAAAGCTTCTACTTGAATAACTTCTTCTTCTTTTGTCTTAGTATTTTTAATCTTCATCTCTCCATTATTTAAGTCTTCTGAATTTAATACTGCGATATATTTTGCTTTTAATTTATCAGCCTTCTTAAATTGAGATTTTAAACTCTTACCATTAAATTCTGTATCTACACTAAATCCAGCCATACGAGCTTCTTCAGCTAAGTATAGGGCATTCTTCTTTTCATCTTCATTAACATAAAGTAAGAATAAATCTAAGCTATCATTAATAGGTAATTCTACTCCTTCAGCATTAATTGCATCCATTACTCTACCAATACCAGCAGCATAACCAACACATTGTGTTTCAGGACCATCTAATTGTGAAACAAGACCATTATATCTTCCTCCACCACCTATAACATTATTGATACCCATATTTTCATTTGTATCTTCTATTTCAAATACTGTATGATTGTAATAATCTAGTCCTCTAACTATCTTTGGATCAATTTCATAATCTATTTCAAGTAATTCTAAGTACTCAATTACTTTGTCGAATCTCTCTTTAGACTCTTTATTTAGATAATCTAAAGTAGTAGGAGCATTCTTTAATATTTCACTACCTGCATCTACTTTACAATCTAATATACGAAGAGGATTCTTATCTATCCTTTCATTACAATCTTCACATAATTCAGATAAATGAGGTTTAAAATAATCTATTAAAGCTTTTCTATAATTATCACGAGATTCTTTATCACCTAAAGAATTAATTCTTACTTTTAAATCTTTAAGTCCAAGCATCTTAAATATATTTATAGCCGTAGCAATTGTTTCTACATCACTCATAGGATCATCAGTACCAAGAACTTCTACACCAAATTGTGTTAATTCTCTATCTCTTCCACTCTGAGGTCTCTCATATCTATACATTGTTCCATTATAGTAAACTTTAATAGGTTGAACTGGATCTCCATACATTTTATTCTCTATATAACTTCTAACTACTCCAGCTGTACCTTCAGGACGTAAAGTAATAGATCTATCTCCTCTATCTTTAAAGTCATATGTCTCTTTAGTAACTATATCTGTAGAATCTCCTATTCCTCTATGGAATAACTCTGTAGCTTCAAATATAGGTGTTCTAATATAAGTATAATTATATTTTTCCATTACCATATCAATAATAGAATCAATATACTTCCATTTCTTAGCCTCTTCTCCATAAATGTCATTACAACCTTTTTGTCTTTGTATCATTTTATCCTCTCCTTAAACAAAAAGGTAGCACTCTCCAAAGGACGAATTCTCTTCGCGGTGCCACCTTAATTTTACTTAATTAACTTATATCGTAGTTACCCGCTTCTTATTTTACAGGTGTCTTCATATTATCATATTAAGTATTTTCACCACACATACTCTCTCTAAAAATAATCTAATACTACTCTTCCCAAAGAAGTCAACTTAATTATAAACTAATTTTCTTTATTTTTCAATAATAATAGTAGTTGGACCTATATTATTAATATTAATATCCATATCAGCTCCAAATACTCCAGTCTTAACTGTAATGTACTTAGATAACTCTTCGTTAAAGGCATCATACATTGGAGAAGCTTGTACTCCACCAAGAGCTTTTATATAACTTGGTCTATTACCTTTAACTGCATCTCCATACAAAGTAAACTGTGAAATACTAAGTATTTCTCCTCCATAGTCTAAAATACTCTTATTCATAACATCATTCTCATCAGGAAAGATTCTAAGGTTTAATATCTTCTTTACCATCCAGTTAATCTCTTTAATAGAGTCACCCTCAGTAAAACCAACTAGTACTACTAAACCACTATCTATTTTAGAATATACTTTATTATCTATAACACAACTAGCTTTTCCAGTTCTCTGTATAACTACTCTCATAAAAAAGTCCTCTCTACATTATCA
>CAZALI010000010.1:0-42249 GCA_964486215.1 uncultured Muribaculaceae bacterium | reverse complement strand
TACTAATAATGATCTTTTTAATGATATATACATTATTAGAAAATAACATAGTAGTAAAACAAATAGATGAGTATATTGAAAAGAATAAAAGTTTAATAAGAAAAGTATTAAAGAAAAAGAGAAGGAAATGATACAATGAAATTTAAAATTATAACTGAAAAAGAATATGAATCTTTTTGGGAAGAATCTCCTCTAAAAACATTTCTTTCTTCTCCTAAAATTGCTACATTGAGAAAAAATAATAATTGGGAAAGTTTTTATTTAGGAGTAGAAGATAAAAAGAAATTAGTCGCAGCTGTCATGTTACTATCTCATAAGAGAAGATTTAATACTTATGAATTCTATTCTCCAAGAGGTCCATTATTAGATTATAAGAATAAAGAGTTATTAGATTTCTTTATGAGTAATATTAAGTCTTTTATAAAAGATAAAAATGGTTATGTATATAGAATAGATCCATATATTATAAATAAAGAAAGAGATATAGATGGACACATTGTAGAAGGTGGAGAAGATAATAGTGAAGTTATAAGTAATCTAAAAGAACTAGGTTTTAAACAAGTACCATTAAAAGATACAGAACAAGTAGTATGGATGTTTTCTCTTAACTTAGAAGGTAAAACTGAAGATGAGATATATTCTAATATGAAACCTAATACTAGAAATACTATCCGTAAAGCTGAAAAACTAGGTATTGAAATGAAAGAATTAGACTATGATGATTTAGATGAATTTATGTCTATTATGAAAGAAACTAGTGAAAGAAAAGGCTTTTCTATTAGAGATTTATCTTATTACCAAACTATGTACAATTTATTTGTTAAATCTAAAGAAGCAAAGTTTTATATCACAAAATTAAATTTAAAGAAATATGTAGATAAATTAAAAGTAGAAAGAGAAGAAAAAGTTCAGAAAAAGAATGAATTAGGTCCAGCTAAATATAATGATGGTAAAAGAAATAGTTTTGATAATGAAATAAAGTCACTAGATAAACGTATAGATGAAGCTACTACTATTATGAATGAAAAGAAAACAGATACTATTAATTTATCTAGTTCTATGTTTATGTTAATAAAACCAGAAACAATATATTTAACGTCAGGTAATTACGAAGAATATATGAAATTTAATGGTCAATATTTAATACAATGGGAATTAATAAAATATGGTATAAAAAATGGCTATAAAAAACATAACTTTTATGGTATACCAGCCAATATAGATAAACATCCAGAAGGCTATGGTATATATGAATTTAAAAAAGGTTTTAATGGACAAGTAGAAGAATTAATAGGTGAGTATGAATTTCCTATAAGTTGGAAATATAATTTGATTAAATTTATTAGAAAAATCAAAAAATAGAGGTATATATGAAAGTAATAAAGAAGATTATTAAATTTATTCTTAATTCTCTTATAGTTTTTTCTATATGTAGTCTTATACTAAGTATTAATACTAAAGAAATATTTTATGATTTAATATATGATTATGCTTTTAAACCAGCTATTAAAAATGAAACAGAAGAATTAACTAAAACAAAAATAGATGAAGATAAGATGGATAAAGTACTTGATAATAATAAGACTAAAGAATTAGTTAATAGTTATATTGAAGATACTCTAAGTAATCTAGCTGGTGAAGAAGTTGATGATGATATTATGAATAAGTTTTTAGACTATATAAAGAATAATAAGAAAGATTTTGAAGAAGCTTTAAATGTTACTATCAATGATGAAGACATAGAAGCTTTAAGAAATAGCGAAGAGTTTAAACAATTATCTGATAATTATAAAAATTCTGTCAATCAGAGTAAAGAAAATATGAGTAAACAAGAAAAACAAGCTGTCGCAATATATAACTTTATAATGTCTAAAGATCTTAAATTAATCTTACTAGGAATAATAGTTATTTGTACTATTTTATCAGCTCTTATAGATTGGTCTATACATAAATGGATTCAAGATACAGGAGCTAATCTTCTAACTAGTGGAATAATGTTACTAGCAATGTCATTGACAGTAGAATACTTTGTAAATAGAGCTATTGTTGATAAGAGTATTCATTTTAGTACTGCAGCTTTAACTAAAGCTTCTATTATAACGACTGTATCAGGTGCAGTTATTATGATTGTATATGGTATATGTAGAAGAATACTTACTAAAAGGAAAGTAAAGGAGTAGTAATATGAATAAGACATGGACGTTTATAACAGGCATAATTATTGGCTTAATAGCTGCCACTGTTATTTACTTCGCAATAAAGCCGTCTATTGTAGGTAATTGTAGAAAAGTAGATGAAGAAATGATGGATAAAATAGAAGAAGAAGACTAATAGGAGGTAATATGAAAAAGATATTATTAATAAATGGTAGTCCAAGAGAAAAAGGAAATACTAGATCACTATCAGAGGCTTTCATAACTAGATCTCTTCAAAGAGGAAATATTGTGAAAAAGTATAATATTTTTGATTATGATATTAAAGATTGTATAGACTGTGGAAAATGTTTTGAAGATAATGTTCCTTGTGTTATAGAAGATGATTTTAATAAACTAGCTGAAGAATTAGTAGAAGCAGATATTATAGTTTTTTCACTACCTGTATATTTTTATTCTATACCTGGACATATGAAGAATTTTATAGATAGATTACACTGTTTCTCTGTAGGTAATAAGAATATTTCTGGTAAAGAATATGCTATCATCTCTTGCTGTGCTAAAGATGATATGTCTACTTTCGATGGTGTTAGAATGCCACTTGAAAAAACAGCTGAGAAGTTTGGTTGGACACTTTTGGATGAAATATTAGCTCCAAATATGAAAGAAGAAGGAGCTATAGATAATACTGATGGTATTAATAGAGTAAGAGATTTGGCTGATCGTATCATATGAGTTTCCTAAGTAATGCACCAATTGCTCATAGAGGTATTCATAATAATATAGATATACCAGAAAACTCTATTAAAGCCTTCTCTTTAGCTATAACGAAGCATTGTACTATTGAACTTGATATTCACTTACTTAAAGATAATGAAATAGTAGTTTTTCATGATGATAATTTAAAGAGAATGACTGGTATTGATAAAGATATAAAGAATTGTACATATAAAGAATTATCGAATATAAAATTACTAAATACTAATTATACAATTCCAACTCTAAAAGAAGTATTAAATCTAGTAGATGGTAAAGTACCAATAATAGTTGAATTAAAATATGATAATAAAGTTGGTAAACTAGAAAAAGAAGTAGTAAAAGAGTTAGATAATTACTCTGGAAAATTCTGTATTCAAAGCTTTCATCCTATGATAGTAAGATGGTTTAAAAAGAATAGACCTAATTATCTTAGAGGCCTTTTAGTACCAAGTTATGGTAAATCTATAAAAAGAATAATTCTAGCTTCTATGATATTAAAACCTATATGTAGTCCTAACTTTATCTCTGTTGATAGAAGGAGAAATAATAAAAGACTTTTAAAAAAGAATATAGAGACAATAGTTTGGACTATTAAAAGTAAAAAAGATTATGAAAAATGTGTAAATAAATATGATAATTTAATAATAGATGATATAAATATCTTGAAATAGTATATAATAAAATAGAAGGAGAAAAGAAATGGAAGAAAATAAAGAATATTTAAATGAACAAACAAATCAAAAAGTAAAAAAAGGAATAAATATAATTGGATTAATAGCTTTTATTATAGGTGCTATTATGACAATTACAGGTATAGTACTAGTATTAGTTGGATTCCTAGGTTTTGCAGATGATGGTGGTCATTCAAAGTTTGCTATGTTTATAATTGGTGGTTTTGTAATGGTATTTGGCTTTGCTATAGCTGGATTTGGTTGGCAAGCACTATTTATTGGACATATTAGAGAAATACAAGCATATACTACACAACAGGCTATGCCAGTTGCTAAAGAAGGACTTGAAAAGATTGCTCCAGCAGTAGGAGAGGTTGCTAAAGAAGTTACTAAAGGTATTGAAGAAGGAAAAAAAGAAACTAATGATGATTAGTTTCTTTTTATATATTTAACATAAATGTATTAAAAAATGTAAAGTGAATTCTATGATATTCACTTTTTTTTAATATAGATATATAATTTAATAGTGATAGTAACAATAGTTTGTTATTAAGGAGGTAAATTATGACGAAAGAATTTAAGCAATACAAAACTATTTCTATTGTAGCACTAATATTAGGAATAATTGGTGTTACACTTGGTTACGCAGCCTTTTCAAGCGTACTTACAATTGAATCTTCTGCAGAGGTACATCCAGACTCATCTGCATTTAATGTAGACTTCTCATCTAGTAGTTCAGCAGTACAAACAAATCCTATAACACCTACATTAAATCCAGCATCAGTAACAGGATTTACTGCTACAAATGCTACAATTGATAACTCAGGAAATCCTATTATAAGTAACTTACATGCAACATTCACAGAGCCAGGACAATCCGCAACATATTCATTTTATGCATATAATGCAGGTGAATATATAGCATATTTAAACAGTATTAATTTCTCCGGAACTAAGACATGTACTGCTAAAAGTGGTACAACTCAAAGTTTAGTCAACACAGCATGTAATGGAATTACACTTAGCGTTCAAGTAGGAAGCGATGCAGCTACTACAACATCCGCAGCTTCTATATCTGGTCACTCATTAGCTAAAGCTACAGGAGAACCAGTAGTTGTAGTTATTACTTATGAAACTGGTAGTGGAGTAGCTGATGGTGACTTCGATGTTGATTTACCAGATATAATTCTAACTTATGATTCAGCAGACTAATATTAAAAAGAATAATAATATTTAAGGCAACATTTAGTTGCCTTAAATATATATGGTGGTGTATTAAATGAAAGTAGGATATAAAAGATTATTAAATTTTATAATATGTACAAGTATAATACTTTTATTAACTACTCTTATTATAAAGACTCCATCTAGGTATCAAAATGTAATCTTTCTATCTCTTTTATTAATAGTATTTAATAGAATATTTATTATAGAAAGAGATAGACACAGATATCTAAAAGATATATTATTTGAAATACTATTATTTACTTTAACTTATTTTGTATTTTTCTATTTACTAGGATTTATAGTAGGTATAACTAAAACTAATTACTATAATTTATCAAGTATAGTAAATATTATTATACCTATAACACTATATATTATATTGAGAGAAATACTTAGATATAATATGCTATGTAAAGCAGATGGTAATAAGAATCTAACTATTTTAGTAGTGATATTATTTATCTTATTTGATATATTTAATAGTTATCATTTTACTAAATTTAGTAATCAATATGAATTATTAAAATTTATATCTTTACTAGTATTACCTGTCATAGCTAAGAATATATCTTATTCTTATGTATCTAAAAAGATGGGATATAAACCAGTAATAGTATTTGAATTAATATTTGTATTATATCCGTATTTATTACCTGTAATACCTAATCCAAATGCCTATATTATGTCAGTGATATATCTATTAGTACCAGTATTATTTGCTTATAAAATATCTAAATTCTTTAACTTAAGGAAAGATGACTTAATCCCAAGAGATTATATGAAAAAGAAATTTACTGGTATAATGCTTCCTACAATTATAATAATAATATTAGTATACTTCTATAGTGGTTATTTTAGATATTTTGCTATCGCAATTGCTAGTGGTAGTATGGAACCTAAAATATATAGAGGAGATATAGTAATAGTAGATCAAAAATTCTCTAATTTAAAAAAAGGTGATGTAATAGCTTTTAAACAAAATAATATTATTATTGTTCATAGAATAGTAAAAATAATTAAATATGATAAATCAAATTTATATTACACAAAAGGAGACGCTAATAATAAGATGGATGATTTTATTACAGAAAAAGATATGATAGTAGGAAAAGTAAAAATAAAATTACCATTAATTGGATATCCAACTGTATGGTTTAATAGAAAGTAGAGGAGTAAGACTATGTCTAAGAATAAAAGAATTAATAAAAAATTAATATTTTACTTTTTACTAGTAGTTATACTACTATGTGGAACAATTTATTCAGTAGTATTAGCTTTCTCTAAAACTAGAAGTGAAGTAGTTAAATATAACGAAAATAGTAATATTGATTATAAAGTATATCTAAAGAATAATGACTTCTATAATAAACCATACTTAGATAAAGGAATGGTTTATGTTGCTAGTCTAATAGATAATATAAAAGTGAATTATAATTATAGATTTAATGTAAACAAGAAAAGTGATATAAATGTAACTTATAAAATAGTAGCTAAATTAGTAATATCTAGTCAAAGTAATACTAATATTTTCTTTGAAAAAGAAGATGATTTAACTGATACTATGACTAAGACTATTAAGAAAGATACATCTTTTGATATAACTGAAGATGTTGAAATAAACTATGATTATTATAATAATTTAGCTAATAAATTTAGATCTAATTATGCTGTAAATACTAATAGTAATCTAGAAGTATATTTAAAAGTAACTGAGAATAATTTAGATACTAATTCTTATCCACTAAATAATGAGAGTAAAACTACTTTGACAATTCCACTTTCAGAACAAGAAGTAAATATTACTCTTAATAATGATAATGTTAATGAAACAAAAGAAATTATTTCTAAACAATCAATTAATACTAATATTAATTATTTAGTAGCTTGCATAATACTATTTATCTTAACTTTATTAGCAATTGTTAAATTAATTAGATATTTAGAGAGTTTTGAAAGTGCCTATGATAAATATATCAGTAGAATACTAAGAGAATATGACAGATTAATTGTTAATGTTAAAACTTCTCCTGCAATAAAAGATTATAATATTATTGAAGTAGAGAATTTTGAAGAATTAATAGATGTTAGAGATAATGTTAAAGAACCAATAAGATACTATGTAATAAAGAAACATAAGAGATGTAAATTCTATGTTATTAAAGACAAAGATTTATACTTATATACTGTTAATTCAATGGACTTAGACGGAGAATCTACAGATGAAAAAGTTACTAAGTAGAATTGACAGAAAAAAAGCTATAATATTATTAGTATTAACTTCTGTATTCTTTCTATCTATAGGATATGCTTCATCATCTATAGACGGAAGAATAGAGAATGTTTTAGCGTCTATAAGACCACAAGGTTATGTTAGAATAACTAATGTTAGTTTATCTGAAACAACATCTGGTGGAGTAAGCAATTCTGAAGGCTATAATATGCATAATATTTTTAGCTCTATATCTCTTCCAAATGCTAATTCTGAAGTTACATATAAAGTAGATGTAACTGTCTTTTTAGGTGCTGAAATGATGATAAAAAGTATAACAGGATTACCTAGTAATTTAGAATATGAATTATCAGATTATACTTTAGAAGATCCACTATGTAATAATAATGGTGAGTGTAATTATGGAGCAGTATCTGAATTCTATATAACAATTAAATACAAAGAAAATGGTTATAATTCATCTAATACTGATTATTCTATTAATTTAGACTTTTTATTTGATAATATAGATAAAACTGCCAAAATAGGTAGTGTGTATTTTAATACACTTCAAGATGCTTTAAATGCTGTTGTAGCAGATGATAATGAAACAACAGTTGTCTTATTAAAAGATACCAGTGAATCTATTACAATTGCTCAACATAAAAACATTAAACTTGATCTTCAAACTTTTACATTAAGTAATGTTGGTAATAGTAATGTTATTAATAATAATGGAACACTAAAAATATATAATGGTATGATCGCAAGTGATGCTTCAACACAAGGAGCTGTTAATAATAATTCTACAGGAAATATTACTATTAGTGGTGGTAGTATTATTATGACTGGGGGAAGACAAGCTCTATATAATAATGGTGGTACAGCTAAAATAACAGGAACAGCTTATCTTAGTAACACGACAGCAGAACGTTCTGCTGTTCATAATCTTGCTGGTAGTACTTTATATATAGAAGGTGGAACAATAGTTGCGACCGGAACAGTTGCTGTAAGGAACCTTGGTACTATGACTATTGGTGTAGAAGATGGAGATCCAGATGAATCAACACCTGTTATGCAAGGTAAAACATATGGTATTGAAAGTGCTATAGCTTATGACTTCTTTAATGGTATTAGTAAAGGTAGAACAAGACCTGTTAGTGATGAAACAGCTATCAATAATATTGAAAGTGGTTATGAAATAATAAAATTACCAGAAGAAATAGATGGAATTACATACTATACGTTATTTACAGGTACAAGTGCTACTATAACTTTTAATGGTAATGGAGGAACTTCAGCAGAAGCCACAAGAGCAGGAGCTGTAGGTAGAAAGATTGGTACTTTACCTGGAGCTACTAGAAGTGGTTATACATTTGCTGGTTGGTTTACTGATCCTGATACTGGTACTGAAATAACTTCTGATACTATAATAAGTGGCTCTGATACATACTATGCTCATTGGATAAGAGAAAACATTGCTAGATATAATGGTAATATTTACTATACATTACAAGATGCTATAGATGCCGTACCAACTAATACACCAGGTACAATAACTTTATTAAAAGATATTAAAGAAAATGTTACTATTGCTAAGAATAAGAATATAACATTTGATTTTCAAAATTATACAATAACTAATAATACGAATCAGAGTACTATTACTAACAATGGAACAATAACTATAACAAATGGTAATATAACTACTAATAGTGCTACTACAGCAGCTATAAATAATAATAGTACTGGAACAATAACGATATCAGGAGGTAGAATTATCTCCACTGGTTCAAGACAAGCTCTTTATAATGATAAAGGACGTGCAACTATAACTGGAAGTGCTTATCTAGAATCAAGTACTACAGGTTCTCCATCAGGTTCTACTATGGAAAGAGGTACTGCTCACAATCTATCTGGTGGAACAATGATTATAACAGGTGGTACTATTATAGGTAATAATCAACAAGCTGTATCTAATGAAGGAACATTAACTATAGGTACTAAAGATGGTTCTATAGTAACCACAACTCCAGTCATTAGAGGTATGACATATGGAGTTAAATCAAAATCTACATTTAACTTCTATGATGGAATAATAAAAGGTCCAACGAATGCTATAAATGGAACTGTAAGTGATCAAGAAACAGGATCTACTATAGTTAACTCTAATGAAGTAATAGGAGGAGTTACTTATATAACAGCATACTTAAATTAAAGAATACTATTAAGTATTCTTTTTAAATAGATTAAAAAAATGATATAATGAAAATGGTGATAATATGAAAATATTAATAGTTTCAGATATACATGGTAATTATGATAATCTAAATAAAATTATTACTTCTAATTCTTTTGATAAATTATTTATTTTAGGAGATATTTTAAATGGACCTATAATAGATGGTTATAATAGAGAAGGAGTAGTTAATTTATTAAAAAAGTATAAAGATAAAATAAGCATAGTAAAAGGTAATTGTGATACAGAAGAAGATTTTGAAGAGCTAGGTTTTACTCCAGAAAAGTATGTTGAAGAAGAACTAGATGGAAATAAATTCTTATTAACACATGGACATTTATTTAACTTTTATAATCTTCCCAATATAAACTTTAATATCTGTATCCAAGGACATACCCATATACCAGTACTTGTAGAGCAAGATAATAGATATTATCTAAACCCAGGATCTATCACTTTACCAAAAGGTATGTATGATAAAAGTTATGCTATATACGAAGATAATAAAATTACTCTATGTGAAATAGATGGTAAACTAATAAAAAGCTTATACGTAGAAAAGGAAGAAGACAATGATTAAATTATTTAAAAACTTAACTAAAAAAGATTATCTATTAGTACTAAGTGTCATAGTACTAGTAGTTTTTTCTGTATTCTTAGACTTAAAAATGCCTGAATATATGAGTGAAATTACTGTACTTGTACAAACTACTGATGACAGTATGAATGAAATATTAAAAGCAGGATTATATATGATGGGATGTGCTTTTGGTAGTTTGTTTTGTACTATAGCTGTAGGTTATCTAACAGCTTTACTTTCAGCTAGATTCTCTAAGATAGTTAGAAGAAAACTATTTGCTAAAGTAGAAGAATTTGGTCTAGCTGAAATAAAGAAATTTCATACTAGTAGTCTAATAACACGTACAACAAATGATGTAACTCAAATAGAAATGTTATTAGCTATGGGACTTCAATTAATTATAAAATCACCAGTAATGGCTATTTGGGCTATGAGTAAAATAATAGGTAAGAGTATGGAGTTAAGTTCTGTAACTGCTATAGGTGTAGTAATAATAGTTGTAACTAATATTATAATTATTTGTATTGTTACTCCAAGATTTGTAAAGATACAAAAATTAACAGATGATATAAATGCTGTTATAAGAGAAAATATAACAGGTATTAGAGTAGTAAGAGCTTTTAATGCTGAAAAATTCCATGAAGAACGTTTTGATAAAGTAAATAATGGTATTACAGATATTCACTTAAAAGTAACTAAGACTTTTGCTCTATTAGATCCTGTCATGAATTTTGTTATGCATTTCCAGCATTTAGCTATCTATATAGTAGGTGCTATATTAATACTAAATAGTACTATGTCTGATAAAATAACTATCTTTAGTAATATGGTAGTATTTTCTAGTTATGGTATGCAAGTAATTATTTCTTTTCTAATGCTTACTATGATCTTTATGATTTTACCAAGAGCTAGAGTATCAGCTAATCGTATAAATGAAGTATTAGAAGAAGATATATCTATTAAGTCAGGAGAATTTAATAGTAAAACTGAAAAGACTGGTTCTATAGAATTTAAAAATGTAAGTTTCAAGTATCCAGATGCTGAAGACTATGTCTTAAAAAATATTAGTTTTAAAGTAAATAGAGGTGAGACAATTGCTTTTATAGGTTCAACTGGTAGTGGTAAATCTACTTTAATAAATTTAGTCCCAAGACTATATGATGCTACAGATGGAGAAGTATGTGTAGATGGAGTAAATGTCAAAGACTATGTCATAAAAGACTTAAATAATAAAATAGGTTATATCCCACAAACTCCAGTAATGTTCACTGGCAGTATTGAAGAAAATGTTGCTTACGGTGATAATGGTAAAGGAAAAATTTCGAAAGATAAAGTAAAAGAAGCTATTAAAATAGCTCAGGCAAAAGACTTTGTCGAAGCTATGGAAGATAACTATAAAGCTCATATTGCTAGAGGAGGAACTAACATCTCTGGAGGCCAAAAACAAAGATTATCTATTGCTAGAGCTATTGCTAGAGATCCAGAAATATATATCTTTGATGATTCTTTCTCTGCACTTGACTATAAAACAGATTCTGCTCTAAGAAAAGATTTAAATCAATATACCAAAGATGCTACTGTATTAATAGTAGCTCAAAGAATAGGTACTATAATGAATGCTGATAAAATAATAGTACTAGATAAAGGAGAATGTGTTGGTATAGGTACACATGAAGAATTATTAAAAACATGTCAAATATACAAGGAGATTGCCTTCTCCCAATTAAGTGAGGAGGAGTTAGAAAATGCATAGACAAAGAGAAATAGAAAAAGTAAACGATTTTAAAGGCACACTAATTCGTTTATTTAAAAACTTAGATAAGTGGAAATATCTCTTAGTATTATCAATACTCTTCGCCACAACAGCTGCTATACTCGCAACTATTGCTCCAAAAAGACTTGCTACTATTACAGATATAATTAGTGAAGGAATAAAACCACGTACTGAAAACTTTGAAAGAATAAGAAAAGAAATAATTAATCATAGTACTCCAGTTGGAAACAAAAATAGTTTAACTGGAGAAAGAGTAAGATTAGAATTTAATGACTTTGAATTAGATGGAGTACTAATAACTAGAGAAGATCAATTAGTATTTATTGACATTTTAAGTGGATTAAGTAAAAATCCTAGTGAAAAAGAATTAAAAGAACTAGATAAAATACCTAAGAGTATAAAGAAATTAATAGAACCAGAAATGGATACAGAATCATTAAAAAAGAAATCTATAATTCTTGGTATAATCTATTTATTAAATACTATTTTAGGTTATGCTGAAGGCATAATAATGGCTTATGTAGGTATAGGCTATTCTAAAAAACTACGAAAAGATATTAGTAAAAAGATTAATAAATTACCATTAAAGTATTTTGATTCTCATGAAACAGGAGATATCTTATCTAGAGTAACTAATGATGTTGATAATATTGGTATTAATATGAGTAATGAAATAACATCTCTAGCGACTAATATAACGTTATTTCTAGGCTCTATTGTTATGATGATTATAACTAACTGGATAATGGCTTTAACAGCTATTCTATCTAGTATTATAGGCTTTATAATTTCATTTATATTATTAAAGAAATCTCAAAAATACTTTGTTATTCGTCAAAAAGAATTAGGAGAATTAAATGGACATATAGAAGAGATATATTCTGGACATAATGTTGTAAAAGCTTATAACGGAGAAGAAGCTGCTCTAAAAGAATTTGATACTATAAATGATAAACTATATAACAGTAATAGAAAGAGTCAGTTCTTATCAGGTATAATGCAACCAATAATGATGTTTATAGGTAATTTTGGTTATGTAGCTATATGTATAGTAGGAGCATTACTAGTAATTCATGGCAAGACAAGCTTTGGTGTCATCGTAGCTTTCATGATATATGTAAGATTATTCACAGCTCCTCTATCTAGAATAGCTCAAGCTATGACTACACTTCAATCAATAGTCGCATCTGCAGAACGTGTCTTTGAATTTACTGATGAAGAAGAATTAAAAGATGAGAGTAATTTAACAGAAAAAGTTAATAAAGAAGATATTCAAGGTAATATTGATTTTAATAATATTAAATTTGGTTATAATGAAGATAAAATAATTATTAAAAACTTTAATGCTAATATAAAAAGAGGTCAAAAAATAGCTCTTGTTGGTCCAACAGGAGCAGGTAAAACAACTATAGTAAATTTACTTATGAAATTCTATGAAGTAAATGAAGGAAATATCTTAATAGATGGTAAATCAATTAGTGAGTTAAAAAGAGAAAATGTTCATAATTTATTTACTATGGTATTACAAGATACATGGTTATTTGATGGTACTATAAGAGATAATATTAAATATAATAGAAAAGATGTATCTGATGAAAGAATTTGGGAAATATGTAAAACAGTAGGTATAGATCACTTTATAAGAACACTTCCAGGTGGCCTAGATTCTAAAGTAGGAGAAGGAAGTAACATTTCTTCAGGAGAAAGACAGCTATTAACTATAGCTCGTGGTATGGTAGAAGATGCACCACTATTAATATTAGATGAAGCTACATCGAATGTTGATACTAGAACAGAAGAATTAGTCCAAAAAGCTATGGATAAATTAACAGTAGGTAAAACAAGCTTTATAATTGCTCATAGATTATCTACTATAAAGAATGCTGATTTAATCTTAGTAATTAATGAAGGAAATATTATCGAACAAGGAACACACTCTGAATTAATGAAAAAGAACGGCTTTTATGCCGATCTATACAATTCACAATTTAAATTATAAAAAGAAGTTATTAAAGTAACTTCTTTATTTTTCCATCATTAGTATTTATATAATGATTTTTAATATCATCATAATCAAAAGCTGTTATATCACTTACAGCTACTCTTTTGCAAAAAGTATTTTGATAACTTAAGTCAACACCAATAATATAATTATTATCCTTATGAGTAAAAGGAAAAATCATTTCATTTCCTATTACATATCCATTAAAATCATGATTCTTAGCATAAAGAGAAATAAGTGTTACAAATAAACCTAGATTATAAGCATTTCTCTTATCTCTTTCACTAACAGCTTTAGAGTTTCCATTCCAACTATCATCATAGAATATATTATGATCTTTAGAAAACCTATCTAACCATTTAATATATCTATCTTCTTCAAACATACCTTCAATAGTTTTATCAAAGTTTAAAGAATTATTTGTATAACAATCCATAATGTCAACCTCCGCGGTTATTATAACATAAATTATTAATTTATAAATATATTTTTTAAGAAAAACAAATTTAATCATTGAATAATAGTATAAAACATTATATTATATATAAACGTGAGGTATATATGGAAGAAGAAAAAGAACTACAATATGCGTTAATAGTAAGAAAATTTGAATTAGCTAATAGTATATTCATCTATAGACCAGAAAGAGTAGTAATGGGACGTATTAAAGATGGCAGATTATATAGAGAACATGGTAATAAAAGTTATGATTGTATAAAAGATGAATACTTTAATTATTCTAATGAAGATGAAGGATATTATAAACTAGATGCCGATGAAGAAACTATTAAAGAATACTTAGAAACTGGTGGCGATGATATATCTTTCTTTGAAGATAAGTTTGATGATATTTTATTAGTAGGTTATATAAATCCATTAACTGAGAAATTTGTTGTGGATGAATTTAGTATGGAAGATTTATTTGATGATAGTCTAAGTCAATACTTCTACGTTGATCATAGTGGTGATAAGCCTAAAGTAAAATGTACAGTTGCGATAGATGATATTTTGAAAATAATTGAAGAAACAGACTATGACAAAGAAAAAATAAAAGAAATAATGGGTCTATTAAGAAGTGGAGAAAACAAAGTAGATAAATATCTACGTGATAATAAAGATAAAGTAAATTTAGATAATTTAGATAGTATTAATTTAGATATAGAAGGAAATATTGAATCTAAACCCGAAGAAGAACAAGAAGACGAAGATGAAGAAGAAATAATAGTAGAAATGGATGATGAGTTAACTCCAAAAGAGAAGTCTAGAAAACTATATCAGGAATTAAAAAATAGAATTATAGGACAAGAATCAGCTATTAATACAGTTTGTTATGTTTTGTATAAAAATAGTAGATTAGAAGATGGTCAAAAGAAAACTAACTGCTTACTAGTAGGACCAACAGGTTGTGGTAAATCAGAAATAATTAATATTATCTCTGAAGTATATGATAAACCACTAGTACATGTTGATTCTAATTCTAATACTGCAGCTGGTTATGTAGGTGATAGTTTAACTGATAACTTAGCTACACTTATGGTTAAAGCTGGTGGAGATAAATACAAGGCAGAACATGGCATCATAGCTTTTGATGAAATAGATAAACGTGGAACTAGTGATAGAAACAATATAAATGGTAAAGCTGTATTAGATAGTATTTTACGCTTCGCTGAAGGACAAGAATATAATATTGAGTATAAAATAGATGATACTAAATATAGTACAATATTTGATACTTCAAATTTAACAATCTTTGCTAGTGGAGCTTTTCCAGAAGTATTTAAAGAAAAACTAAAGAAAATTGGCCATAAGAGTGGTATAGGTTTTAATGCTGCAGTATATAGTAAAGAAGAAGCCAAAGAAGATTTAAAAGATCTAGAAAAAGATATAGAACTAACTCATGAAGATATCGCTACTACTGGTAATATGGGCCCAGAATTTACTGGTAGATTTATTATAGCTACTCTTCATAAACTAGGTATAGATGACTTAAAAGATATTATGACTAAATCTACTATTAGTCCATTAAGAGAAGAGATGAATGTCTTATTTAAAGATAATATTAATATAGAATATGATGATAAGTTTATTACAAACATAGCTGAAAAAGCTTATCATGAAGGATCAGGTGGTAGAGGTATAAGAAATAACTTAGAAGATTTATTTAAAAAGATTTATCAAAAAGTTATTTTTGAAAATAATGATGATTTAGAAGATGAAAACGGTGTAATCATGTTAAAAGCTACTACTGATAAAGAAAATAATATAGCTATTAAGACAACAACAGGTAAAAATCTATTAGAACGTGATAAAAAGAAAATAAAAGTAAAAGTAAAAGCATAAAGAGAACTTCAGTTCTCTTTTTTTATGCTATAATAATTGTAGGAGGAAAAAGCAATGAGTTTAAATGATTTTAAATGGAATAAATTAGAATTTTTAAAGGCAACAATAGGAGTATTCTTATTCTGTGCTGCTCTAAATATATTTATAGTACCAAATAATTTATATACTGCTGGCGTATTAGGACTATCTCAAATAATAAGAACACTATTAATTAGAGGCTTTGATATACATACTAATTTTGATTTAGCTGGTATTATAAACTTAATTATAAATATACCATTATTTATAATAGCTTATCGAAGAATAAGTAAAACTTTCTTCATAAGAACACTATATTGTGTATTAATAGAAACAATTTTCTTAACTATTATCCCATCTCCAGATAAATTACTAGTAGAAGAATTAATCACTTCTGTAATAATAGGTGGAATAATGGCTGGTATAGGTGGAGGATTAGTACTATCTTCATCTGCTAGTCTTGGTGGAACAGATATTATAGGTGTAGCTCTAACTAATAGAAATAGAAATCTATCTGTTGGTAAAATTGGCTTAGTAATAAACATAATTATCTTCATAACATGTGGTGTTTTATATGGCTCTCTAATTATGATTTATTCAATTATTTATACAGCTATTGATACTCTAATACTAGATCAAATACACGATCAAAATGTTTGTTCAACAGCTATGATATTTACTAAGAATAAACCAACTAGATTAATTAATTATATAAAGAACACTCTAGATAGAGACGTAACATATTGGGAAGCAAAAGGTGGATATGACCATAGTAAGACTTATATATGTTATGCAGTATTATCTAGATATGAACTCCAAAGACTAGAACGTAATATCAGAAACATTGATGAAGATGCCTTCTTAGTAAAGAATGATGGAGTAGGAATAAATGGTAATTTCCAAAAAGTATTAGTAAAGTAAAAGTACGTAACTCCCATATTCATTGACAAATTGTCGTAAATATGATATAATTTATGCACATTTGTTGAATGGGGGTTGTATCATGGATAAAACCATAAATAAAGACGAAAAGAATAAAGTTATACTTAAACATCAAGATGGAACTATTGAAAAATTAATATTAACAGAAGATGAAACACGAGAATTAAATAAAAATTGTTCAATACACTTATGTGGTGCTCATTGTAAATATGCTTTTGCTAATAAATGTCCAAAAGTAACAGATCGTTATAAAAAATCAATTGATAAATATGACTTTATTACTGAAGGTTTCCAAGTATTTAAAAATGATGGCTATATGGATCGTTTTAGAGTAACAGGTTGTAATAAATATGAAAAAGATATGAGTAATGCACATCCAACTAGAAAACAACAAAGAAAGATGCATGAATTAGCTAATAGTTTAAGAACAGCTTATTTCGATGAAACAGACTTAAATGCTGCTTATATTAGACAATATCTTGAAGAACAACGTGGAACTTTAAAAGGTATATATGGTAGAAGAGTACCAGAAGAATTAATACTTGAGAAGATTGCTGCTTTACCAGATGGTGAAGAACTTCTAAAAGAAATTAAACGTCATAAAATACAAAAACAAAAGAGAATTGCTGAAAGTGGTCTAAAAGTATCTAAAAAAGAACAAGAACATCAAGAAATGATAATGAAAGAAATAAACAAACATATTAGACAGTTAGGTAAAGAAAGACTTGAAGAAGAAGCTGAAAAAAGAGCTAAAATTGCTACTTATACAAGATATGGTGACAGAATGAAAAGAAAATAGGGTGATAACTCTATTTCTTTTAGTGAGGATATAATTATGGATACTGGTAGATTAAGAAAAGAAGCCAATTTTGCACTAAAAAGACTAGTTGATTCTTTAGGATTAAATGGTGCTGCATATATAAAGAATACTAATCACTATATTATGGTCAATCGTATACCAGAAAAAAACATAATGGGAAAAACATATGGAGCAGAAAGTAATGAATTGTATAATTTATTACAAAAAACCTACTGGGATTATGAAGAAAAAACTAGTGTATTACAAAATGGTTTAATAACTATAAATATTGGTAGAAATGTAAATGATAGTCAAATGTTAGTAACATGTATACATGAAATGCTTCATGCTCATAGAGAAATACTAACTAATGACCAAAATAGAATGGGCGATGTACCTAATATTATTGAACTAAATGGTCGTTCAGTTAAAACTAATCCTGATCATGAAACTCAAGCATTTGGTAATTATTTAGACGTAGCTCAAGATGTCTTTATTGGATCTTTTGATGACTCTTCTACAGCTAAAGAAGAAGCAAGTAAGTTATCAGAGGATGAATTAAAAGAAAAAGATAGTCGTACTTCAAATCAATTCCTTCGTCAACAAGCTATTGATGAGACATTAATAGAAGTAATGTCCATAACAGCTTACTATTTATACAAAAATAAATTTAATAGTATAGAAGATACTTTAGATTGTATCCAAGAAATCTCTAGAATTAATGGTAATGAAGATTTTGCTTCTTTAATCAACATAATGAAACGTCATAATAATCTAGATTTATTTAAATGGATAATTGATCCATTAACTTATCAACAAGATACACTTAATTATGATTTCTTTAAAAACTATATAACAAATGAAGATGAAAAAGATGCTAAAAAATTAATTGATTACTATGTATTAGAAAATCTTGGTGATGATATCATTAATAAAAGTACTAAAAAATCCAAAAGAAAAGTAAAATAAAAACTTGAACAATTTGTTCAAGTTATTTTTTTATGGAGGGGCCAGACGGATTTGAACCGACGATCAGAGTTTTGCAGACTCACGCCTTACCACTTGGCTATAGCCCCATAACAAGATTATTATAGCAGACAAATAGCTAAATTTCAATTCATATGATATAATTTCTTTAGGATGTGGTTTTATGATTCAAGAAAAATCTTGTGGTTGTATTGTAATAAAAAATAATAGAGTTTTAGTTGTAGAACATAATCAAGGACATATTGGTTTTCCAAAAGGTCATGTCGAAGCAAATGAAAGTGAAGAAGAAACAGCTATTAGAGAAGTAAAAGAAGAGACAGGTATTGATGTTAAAGTAGATAAAACACATAGATATACTGTACATTATTCTCCTAGAGAAAATGTAGAAAAAGAAGTAGTATTCTTTCTAGGAGAAGAAGTAGGTGGAGAACTATCTCCTCAATTCAGTGAAGTAGCTGCAGCTTACTATATGCCAATAGATGAAGCTTTAACAAAAGTAAATTATAAAAGTGTTCAAGAAGTATTAAAAGAAGCTTTAAGTGATATAAAAAATAAGAGTATCGTATGATACTCTTATTTATTTCTATTAGTAAAGAAATTTTTTAAGACTTTATGTTTTTTTAATATATTAATAGATTTTTTTTCTATTTGTCTAATATTTTCAATACTACAATCATAATCATCAGCAATATCTTTTAAATATTCTTTATCATCATAAAGACCAAATCTTCTAATGATAATATCAGCATCCATATCTTTTAAAGGACTATTCTTAATAGCCTCTATTAGCTCTTGCTTGTATATATTCTCAATCGCAGTATCTTCAACATTTTCTTTATCTTCTATTAAATCTAGAAGTGTATATTCATTAGATTCAACTATAGGAACATCAAGAGATAAGACAGATCTTGTAGAATCTATCATATCTTTTACTTTATCTATAGGTACATCTAATTCTTGTGCAATTCTTTCATCTGTTAATTCATTTAAAGAATTTTTAGAAATATATTCTTTTTTTAACTTTTTAACTTTCATATTAAGATTAGTCATTGTAATAGGCAATCTAATAGATCTAGCTTTATACATAAGACTTCTACTCATAGCTTGTTTTATCCAAAAAGAAGCATATGTAGAAAACTTATATCCTTGACTAGGATCAAATTTATTTGTAGCTCTCATAAGACCAATATTACCTTCTTGAATCAAATCTAAGAAGTCAAGTCCTAAATTAACATAACCCCTAGCTATATAAACAACAAGTCTTAAATTAGCTTCTACTAGTTTATCTTTAGCTTCTTTATCACCATTTTTAATCTTAGTAGCTAAATCATATTCTTCTTCTTTACTAAGTAATGGTATCTTAGATATTTCATTTAAATATATATTAATATTACTATTATAATTTACATTACTAGATTTAGTACCTAGATTATTTAAATCTTTTTCATCTATATCATATTCTTTAGATTCTTCATCATTAATACTTTCTTCAGTATAAGCAATATCTTGATATAGATTATCATCTAATAAAATAATATCATCCATATAAATACCTCAACGTAAGAAAGACTTTATTTTACTGGCAATACCTGGAGTACGTAGCTTTCTTAAAGATTTAGATTCTACTTGTCTTATTCTTTCTCTTGTAACTCCATAGTCTTTAGCAATTTGCTCCAAAGTCTCAGGATTACAATCTATACCATTTCTTCTCTTAATAATATCTTTCTCTTTATCATTAAGTATTCCACTTTCAAGGATTTTATTAATTTCTTTTACTAATTCTTTTCTCATAACTTCTTCTTCAGTATCAAATTCACCTGGTATAAAGTTTAGAAGGATATCATCATCATCTTCAGATATAGGTTTTTCTAATGATAATATATCAATATTATGCTTTTGTAATTTATCTAAGTCTAAATATTGAACATCAGATTTAACAGGTATACCTAATTTTTCAGCTAATTCTTCATTAGGCATATCTTGACCATCGTGATCTCTATAATATTGTCTCTGTAATTTCTTCATCTTTACTAAAAGTTCATAAGCATAAGCAGGCATTCTTATAGTTCTAGATTTAGTCTTAAATCCTACACCAATACAGTTTTTAATCCACCAAGTTGCATATGTAGAGAATCTAAAACCTTTTTCTGGTTTAAATCTACGAGTAGCTTGCATAAGACCAATATTACCTTCTTGAATTAAATCTAATAAATCAAGTCCCATATTAGTATATCTTTTAGCTATAGATACAACTAATCTTAAATTAGATTCGATAAGCATTTTTCTAGCTGCGTCATCACCAGCTTTAATTCTCATAGCTAAATCTTTTTCTTGTTCTGGAGTCAATAGTGGAAACTTACTTATTTCCTGTAAATAAAGTCTAGTAGAATTTGAATTCTTAGAAATCTTTTCGTATTCTTTAACGCTCATATCTTCATCTAATGTTTCATTATTCTTTTCAATATTCTTTAATTCATCATCGCTAGCTTCAATTTCGTCAGAAATATTATCTAATTCTTCCAAATTTTCTAACTCGTTTATATCTTCATCATCACTAATGTCTATATTACTATCAGCTAAGAAATTCTCTATTTCTATTTTTTCATCCTCATTTAAATTATAATTATTAATTAACTTATTAAGTTCTGATTCTGAAATCTTATTATTATGCATAAGATAATTTCTTAGTTCTAATAATTTATTTTTCATATAGAACCCCCCCAAATCAAGCTATTATTTTACCATTTTTAAGCTAAAATGTCAATTTTAATACAAATTAAAAAAGTTATAATATCTATTTAAAAAATAGAATTATATGTTAAAATTAATACAGGTGATAATATGAAGTGGGTTGTATCTAGTGATGAAGAGAAAAAAGCTCTTTCTGAGAGTAAGTATTCTGAAGAAAATTTAATCCGTGGTTATGTTTCTGCATTATTAGATAGCTATAGTTTTAATAAGAAAACAGCCATTGTATGTGGAAATGGTGAGACTGGTCTAATTGGTAAAGAATTATCTCTACAAATACTAGATAGTACTCTTTTCGTAACTAATACTAAGGAAACAAAATATAAAGAAAAACCCATTTATGTAATAGATAATAATACAAGCTTTAGTGATTATGATGTTATAGTAGATGCTCTTATAGATACAGACTTTACTGGTTTAATAGATGATTATAATAACATGATTATAAATAAAATAAATAATAGTCATAAAAAAGTAATAAGTATAGATCTAAATAGTGGTTTAGATTCAACAAGTGGTTTAGGAAATTGCATTGTTAAATCAGATCTAACTGTTTCTCTAAATAATTTTAAATACGGACATTTTCTTAATATGGCAAAAGACTATATTAACGATAAAATTAATTATAGTTTTGGTATAAAAATAGATACTAAATGTTCTTTATTAGAACTTCCAGATTTTAAAGATATTTTACTAGAAAGAAAAAATTATTCTAATAAATATGATTATGGAGTATCTTGTATATTAGGAGGTTCAAATAACTTTAGTGGTTCAATTAAATTAGCTAATATGGCTTCAGCTGCGATGAGAAGTGGAGTAGGACTAAGTAGATTAGCTGTACCTGCGAATATGGCTCAAAGTGTATTACCACATGTTATTGAATCAACTGTATGTACTATTGAATCTAAATTTGGACAAATGGTCTTTAATAAGAAAGATATAGATGACGCCCTAAAAGATACTAATTGTTTAGTAATTGGTATGGGCTGGGGAAAAAGTAGAGAATATTCTAAGATATTAAACTATATTCTTAATAATTATGATAAACCAATAATAATAGATGCTGATGGTATTAATACACTTAAAGATATGGATTTAAGTATTCTAAAGAGTTATAAAAATAAAATTATTATTACACCACATATAAATGAATTTTCTCGTATAACTAAAAAAGATGTTAATAAAATATTATTAAATCCAGTAAAGAATGTTGAAGAATTTGCTAATAAATGGGGCATAGTAGTAGTATTAAAAGGTCCAACGACAATTATAAGTGATGGAGAAAAGACTTACCTAGTAAATAGAGGATGTTCTGGTATGGCAACAGCCGGTAGTGGTGATGTTTTATCAGGTATATTAGGAGGATTACTTGCTTGGAGTGAATATGATTTATTAGTAGTAGGAGCAGGAGTCTTTATAAATGGTCTAGCGGGAGAAGAGGCTGAAAATGAAGTAGGCGCAATTAGTATGCTCGCAACAGATACAATTAAGCATATCCCAACTGCTATTAAAAAAATGAAATCAATTTAAAAGAATAAAACTTGGCTTTCCAAGTTTTTATCATTTATTATATAATAAAAGAGATGGAGGTTTACCATGAAAGAAACAATTGAAGTAACAGATAAATTTGGTAATACAAAAAAGGTACAAGTTATAATTAAATATCATGATAAAGATACAAATAATAATTACATAGTATATCAATATAATGATGAATACTTTGCAGCTAAATATGATGATATAGTAGGACAAACTAAACTAAATTCCGACTTATCAGATAAAGAAATAGAAGCTCTTGAAAAATTATTAAACAAAGTATTAGGAGAAAACATATGAAAACTATTAATAGAAATAATAATGATGAATATTTTATTAATAAAGAAACAATTGATAATTCATTAAAAAGAAAACCAAGAATAACTAATAAAAAACAAACTATAACAGCTGCTTTATTAATAGGAGGATTAATTGTATCTGCTGGAAGTATTTATGAATTTAGTAGTGATATTTTTGAAACAATTGATTATGAAAAAACAATTCAAAGAAACAAAGATTCTGTTAATAGTAGTAATTATAATTTAATAAAAGAAAGTAACCAAAATGGTGAAATATGTGTATTTGACTCAAATGCCAATATTGAACAAGAATATTCTATAATTAATAAACATTTATATAACAAAGATGGGGAAGAAATATCTCTTAAGAACAGAGATGATAAAATCTCTCTTATTAGTTGTAACATTGATGAAGAATTATTAGATAATATAAATCTATCTGAGTCTTTAACAAAAACTCTAGTATTAAACTCTTCATCAATAGATAATAACGCTATTAATTATTTTCCAAGTACTATAACAGCTTTATCATTAGATGATTGTAATTATATAACTAGTTTAGACAATCTTTCAAAAAAGTGTCCCAATATTAATTATCTAAGTATAGATAAAACAGACTCTCTTTCTGATTTAAGTTTTATTTATAAAATGAAAGATTTAAAAGAAATATTCATCAAAGAGTCAGCATATATTACAAAAGATTTAATTAATTATTTAGATAGTAATAATATTAAACATAATCTAACAGAAGAAGATCTATATAATTCGATTAAAACTGATGAAATAATTAATACGATAATAAAACCAAGTATGGATAATGATGAAAAAATACGAAGTATATGTAAATATGTAATTGATAATATAGAGTATAATGAAAATTTATTCTTAGAATCAAATGAAAATCCTTTAACATATGCACTAAAAGAAAAATCTGGAGTATGTTCTTCTTATGCCTATTTAACAAGTGTGTTATTAAATAAAGCAGGAATTGATTCTTATAGAATTAGTAATAATGATCATACTTGGAACTTAGTAGAATTAAATAATAAATATTATTATATTGATAATACAGAAAAAGATACAAAGAGTTTATATAATGGAATATTAGAATGTTTACATTTATCAGATAATTATGTAGCTAATACAGATGTTACTTTTACTTCACAAGCAACAGACCCCCAAGATAAAAGAACTATAATTCCTACATCTCTTATAGAAGATATTAAAAATAGTGAAGAAGATAAATCAATTATTGAAAAGTATAGAGGCAAACTTCCTAATTATAGTATTATATTAGCTTCTATTCTAGCAGGAATAAGTATAGGTTTAGCTCCAACACTAATTAAAGGAACATATAAAAAAGCAAAAGAAGTATTTAAAGAGAACAATGATACAGATAAAGTACATAATTCAAAGCATAGATAATATTTAAATAACAAAAAAAGCTTATCATAAGATAAGCTTTTATAATCTAATGGAGCGGATGAGGAGAATCGAACTCCCGTAGTTAGCTTGGAAGGCTAAGGTTCTACCATTAAACTACATCCGCATACTTAGGATTGTCGGAAAACCGACTAATCAAGTAGACAAATATAATTATACTAAAAAAGCCCATAAAGTCAAGTATAAATGTATAAAAAATTTTACACAAAAAAATGTAAAGCTGTAAAAAAGTATTTAATATTAATTAACAAATATATTAATTTATGATAATTTATAGTCAAGGTAGTTATAATATAAAAATATAACTACTAAGGTTATCATGGGATCAAGACCTCATCTTAACCATTTGTATATGACGAGAGGTCATATATTGTCGGTAATACCAAAATTAATAATATAAATTAATTAGAAATAATTCTTGTATATTATTAATAAATGGTAAAAATTATTACTAAAGGAACACATGGTAAATGAATAGTCGGTCGTTTAGCATTAACGGCAAATAGGTATCCACATACGACAGTGGGTAATTGCTCAGTTCCGAGAAACGCGTTTGGGGAAAGTATAAAATCTTATTGGTTGCAACTAAAAATAGGATATGTACTTTCTCTTTTTAGTTGGAAAAAATAATAATATTTATTATACTAATAGTAGGTGATAATATGAAAATAATTGCTAGTGATTTTGATAATACTTTATTTGTTAAAGATGAAAAGATAGTTAAAAAGAACATTGAAAGTATTAATAGCTTTATAAAGAAAGGTAATATATTTATTGTAGTTACTGGTAGAATGTATACAGATTTAAAACAAGAATTAGATAAGCATAATATTAAATATTCTTATCTTATCTGTGAAGATGGAACTAAGATATTTAATAATTTAGATTACTCAATTAAAGATTATTTATTGCCAACAGAAAAAGTGGAAAGAATAGAAGAAATATTTAAAGAACGTAACTTAGATTGCTTTTTAGATGATGGATATAATATTACTAATAATAAAAATGATTGTATAAAAATAAATTCTAAAATTACTGATAGAGAAATATATACTAAGTTATTAGAAGAAATAAAAAGTAAAGTAGATGTATATGCTTATTTAAGTAGAGAATATTTAAATATTACAGATTCAGAAGCAAGTAAATCAATTGCTTTAAAATATTTACTAGACAATGAAAAATATAGTTTAAATGATTTATATGTTATTGGTGATGATGTAAATGATGTTGAAATGATTAAAGATTTTAATGGCTATACAATGACTAATCATACAGATTTATTAGATGGAGTTGGTAAAAAGGAATTTGCTACTTTATCCGATTTTATTGATTATGTAGAAAAAATATAGTCAAATTTTAAATAATATGATATAATTTATGGGTTGCAAAGAGGTGTAAGCATATGGAAAAAAGAAATGTAGCCATTATTGCTCACGTAGATCATGGAAAAACAACATTAGTAGATGGTATCTTAAAACACTCTGGTATGTTTAGAGATAATGAAGATATATCTAACTTATCAATGGATTCTAATGATCTAGAAAGAGAAAGAGGAATAACAATTTTAGCCAAGACAACAGCTATTGACTATAAAGGAGTTAGAATTAATATTCTAGATACTCCAGGTCATGCTGACTTTGGTGGAGAAGTAGAACGTATTATGAATATGGTTGATGGTGTTATTTTAGTAGTTGATGCTTATGAAGGGGCTATGCCTCAAACTAGATTTGTATTAAAGAAAGCATTTGAAGCTAAAGTAAAACCAATAGTAGTAATTAATAAGATAGATAAACCTGCTGCTAGACCAGAAGCTGTAGTTGATGAAATACTTGATTTATTCATTGAACTTGGTGCTGAAGATGATCAGTTAGACTTTAAGACTATTTATGCATCAGCAGTAAATAATACTTGTTCATATTCACCAGACGTATCTACTCAAACTGAGGGACTTGGTGAAATTCTAGATACAATTATTGAAGAAATACCTGCACCAAAAGGAGACCCAGAAGCTAGTCTACAATTTCAACCAGCTCTATTAGACTACAATGAATTCGTAGGAAGAATCGGTATTGGTAGAGTTCAAAATGGTAAGATAAAAACTGGTTCTATGGTAACTTGTTGTCGTCTAGATGGAAGTGAAAAACAATTCAGAATTCAAAAATTATTTGGTTATTATGGATATAATAGAATAGAAATAGATGAAGCTGAAGCTGGAGATATAGTTGCTATCGCAGGATTAGCTGACATCTCAGTAGGTGAAACAATATGTAATAATGATAATATAAAACCATTACCACCACTACATATTGATGAACCAACTCTTCAAATGACATTTGGTACTAACTCATCTCCATTCGTAGGAAAAGATGGTAAGATTGTCACTGCTAGAAAAATAGGAGAGAGATTAGATAGAGAAACTCAAAAAGATGTAAGCTTAAAAGTAAAGCAAATTTCTAATGAATCATTTATGGTTTCTGGAAGAGGAGAACTACATCTAGGTATATTAATAGAAAATATGCGTAGAGAAGGTTTTGAAATAGAAGTAAGTAAACCACAAGTAATAATAAAAGAAAAAGATGGAGTTAAATACGAACCATATGAAGATTTACAAATAGAAGTACCACAAGACTCAGTAGGTGCTGTAATAGAACGTTTAGGTGTTCGTGGAGCTCATATGGATAATATGACTAACTTTGAAAATCAAGTTCGTCTAAATTATACTATTCCATCACGCGGACTAATAGGATTCTCAACTGACTTTATGACTCTAACTAAAGGTTATGGTATTATGAATCATACATTCAAAGATTATATGCCATATGAGAACTTAGATATTGGAGAAAGAACACTTGGCGTATTAGTATCAGTTGATAATGGTAATGCTACTGCATATTCTATTGGTAACTTAGAAGATCGTGGTGTTATGTTTATTGAACCAGGTACTGAAGTATATGAAGGTATGATTGTAGGAGAATGTAATAGAGATGATGACTTAGCTGTAAATGTTGTTAAGGGTAAACAATTAACTAACACAAGAGCAGCAGGTTCAGATCATACAGTTGTCTTAAAAAGACCTAGACCTATATCTTTAGAGTATGCACTTGATTATATTAATTCAGATGAATTAGTAGAAGTAACACCTCATAATATAAGATTACGTAAAAAAATACTAAAAACTGAAGACAGAAAAAAGTTTGATGCTAAAAAGAAAAATGAAAAGAGTAATTAATGAACTATTAATTACTTTTTTTCTTGCTTATTAATAAAATTTTATCTATAATGTATATATAAGGTAGTGATGATATGAATCCAAATCAAATTAATAATGATCAAGTACAAAATCAACAACAAACTCAAGTACTAAACTTAAATGATGTTGAACAAGTTGCTAAAGAGGAAAAGAAAGCTTCTCTTCCTAAAAAATTAGCTGTATGTTTATTTGCTATTGGTGTATTAGCTATAGTAGGTGGCTTTTCATACAATTCTATTGCTTCAATGCTAGGACTAGATACTAGTCAGAGTGGAAAAACTGAAGAGACAACAACTAACGATACAGATGATAATGGCAAAGCTGCTACTGTAGAAGACACTACAGCTAGTACTACTTGTCAAAAAGCTACACCTAGTCAACCAAATGGTACAGATAAACAAGTAACTTATGAATTATCATTTGATGAGGAAAATAAACTACAAAATTATACAAAAACTATGGTATTAACACCAACTACTGGTAATTCAACTGGTCCAGTTACAATTAATACATTGAAGACTGGATATACTGCTATAGCTGCTTATCAAATTCCGGGTTATACGTTAGCTGTAACTCCTACAAATGATGGAACAGTTGCTGGCTTACAAATCGCAGTAACTATTGATTTAGTAAATTTAGATACAGCTAAATATGCATCTTATAAAATAGTAGATGAAGTTTCTAAGGTAGATTTAAAATTAAATGATACTAAAGAAGCTGTCGTTAATTATTTGACAACTAACGGATATGAATGTAAATAAAAAAATCTGCATTATGCAGATTTTTTTTGTTTATTTAAAGTTCTAATTTCTTTTACACTTAATCTAACTTTACTACCATCATCTAATGTACAAACTTGTAAATTGGTCTTTTGTCTCTTCTTAGTAGCATTTAAAGCATGACTTCTGATATTTTTAACATTACCTTTTCTATTTGATACATTTACTGCCATGTCCATTCCTCCTTCATATACGCGTATTAACTTTATCATAAATAGTCTTTAAAGTCAAATATTTCAATGAAAATACTAAAAATTTATATATAATGTGTTATTATAAATGAGAGGAGGATTAACTATGTATATACCTTTATATAATAAAACAAATTATACATTATTATCATCACTATTAAAAGTAGATGATTTAGTTAATTATGCCTCAAATAATAATTTAGATTCTATGGTTATTACTGATACTAATATGTATGGTACAGAAGAATTTATTCATAAATGTGAATCTAAAAGTATAAAACCAATTATAGGTCTAGATATTAAATTAGAAGAATATAATATAATTCTATTAGCTAAGAATTATACTGGTTATAAGATGTTAATGAAATTATCTACTATTCAAAATAAAAGATTAATAGAAGAAAAAGATATAAAAAAGTATAACAAAGATGTCATAGTATTAGTTCCATTTGCCTATAAAGAAAGATTTGAAGACTTAAAGAAAATATATAAAGATATTTATCTAGGTTATAGTACTAAAAAAGAAGAAACAGAAAGTTTACTTATTACTAAAGATATTGTCTTCTTAAGAGAAAATTTATATCTAAAAGGAAATGATGAAAAACTACTTCCATATCTATATCGTATAAGAGATGGGAAAACTATTACTGACGAAGTAGATTATGATACCAAAAATCATGAATTGTACTTATCTAATATCGAAGAATTAACTGATAATAAAGGTTTAATTAATACTATTAAAATAGCCGAATCTTGTAACTTAGAATTTCCACCTAAAGAGAATTATCTACCATTATATGAATGTGATGATCCAGCTAAATATTTATTTGAATTAAGTAAAAAAGGTTTAGCTAAAAGACTAAATAATGATATACCAAAAGTATATAAAGATAGATTAAGTTATGAATTAAAAGTAATAAATGAAATGGGCTTTCCTAACTATTTCTTAGTAGTTTATGACTTTATTAAGTATGCTAAAAAAAGTAATATTTTAGTTGGTCCAGGTAGAGGTAGTGCTGCAGGCTCATTAGTAGCTTACTCTTTAGGTATTACTGATATTGATCCTATAAAATATGATTTATTATTTGAAAGATTTCTAAATCCAGAAAGAAAAACAATGCCTGATATTGATACAGATTTTCCAGATAATAAAAGAGAAGAAGTTATTAAATATGTTATTAAAAAGTATGGTGAGAATAGAGTATGTGGTATTGTAACTTTTGGTACACTTGGAGCTAAACAAGTAATAAGAGATGTATCAAGAGTATTAAATATACCAATCTATAAAGTAGATAGCTTGTGTCATCATATACCTACATTTACTAAAGATAAATTAATGGATTTTTATAAAAATAATTCTTCTTTTAGAAGAGAAATAGATAATGATTCTTCTCTAAAGAAAATGTTTGATATTGCGACTAAAATAGAAGGATTTCCTAGACATACTTCATCACATGCAGCTGGTATTGTTATGAGTAGAGTAGATTTAGATGAAGTAATTCCTCTAACAGTAGGAGATGATATGTATCTTTCATCTTATACTATGGAATATCTTGAAGATTTAGGATTGCTTAAAATGGACTTCTTAGGTTTAAAGAATTTAACTATTATTTCTAATATATTAGATGATATTAAAAAGATAGAGAAAAAGAGAGTAGAGTTTCCTAAAATACCATTAGATGATAAAGAAGCTCTTCATATCTTTGAAACAGCTAATACTTGTGGAATATTCCAATTTGAATCAGCTGGTATGCGTAATTTCTTACGTAAATTAAAGCCAAATACTTTTGAAGATATCTTCGCAGCAATAGCCCTATTTAGACCAGGACCAGCTGTAAATATAGATTCTTATATTAGAAGGAAACATGGTGAAGAAAAAATAACTTATATAGATGAATCTCTAAAAGAAGTAACTAAAAATACTTATGGAATTTTAATATATCAAGAACAAATAATACAAGTAGCTTCTATATATGCAGGATATACTTTAGGAGAAGCTGATATTTTAAGAAGAGCTATGTCTAAAAAGAAATTAGATGTCTTAAAGAAAGAAGAAGAAAAGTTTGTTAAGAAAAGTATTGCTGCGGGTCATACAGAAGATAAGTCTAGAGAGATATTTAAACTTATATTAAACTTTGCTGGTTATGGTTTTAACAGATCTCACTCAGTAGCTTACTCTATAATTGCTTATAAAATGGCTTATCTAAAAGCTCATTATAAAACAATATTCTTTGCTAATTTATTAACTAATGTTATAGGTAGTGTAAGTAAAACAAATGAATATATCTTAGAAGCTAAAGCTAATAATATTGAAATAGAAAAACCTACTATTAATAAAAGTAGTAGTAATTACTTAGTTGATAAAGATAAAATTATTTATCCAATATCTAATATAAAGTCTATTGGAGGAGTATCTTCATCTAGTATTATTGAAGAAAGGAAAAAATCTAAATTTACAGATATTTATAATACTTTCTCTAGATTAGTAAAAATAGGTATAGGTAAAAAGACTATAGAAACTTTAATAGAAGCTGATGTTTTTAAAGAATTTAATTATAATAGAGCAACTCTTCTATTTAATCTAGATAATTTATATAACTATGGAGAATTAACTAAAGATTTAGATGAATCATTAGTATCAAAACCAGAAATATTATTCCAACAAGAATATGAAATGAAAGATTTATTAGAAAAAGAAAAAGAAGTATTTGGTATATACTTATCTAATCATCCAACTAATATGTATAAAAAAGATAATCCATATTGTATACCATTAATAGAAATACCTAATAATTTTAATAAAGTAATAGATACATTAATATTAGTAGATAAAACAAAAACTATTACTACTAAAAAAGGTGATAAGATGGAGTTTATTACTGGTAGTGATGAAACATCTACTGCTGAATTTACTTTATTTCCAAAAGTATATAATGATTATCCAAGTATTAAAAAAGGAGACTTATTAAAGATAAGAGGAAGAGTAGAAAAGAGACTTGATGTCTATCAAATAATAGTAGATAAAATAAAGAATTTAGAGGTAAAGAAATGAGTAAAAAGGAATTATTTAAAATAAAATATACTAAGATAAAAACTAATATTTATTCATATGCTGTATTAATATTAATAATAGATCAAGTAATAAAAGTAATCGTCTCTAATCATTTAACCGAGTCTAAAGAGTTGCAGGTTATTAAGAATATTATTTCTATCTGTTATACTCACAATACTGGTGCAGCATTCTCTATATTACAGAATCAAAAGTATTTACTTATACTTTTAGCTTTAATAGCTCTAATAATAATAGATAGATATATAACTAATTTAAAAGAAGCATCTAAGTTGGAGCAAATATCTTTCTCTCTAATAATTGGTGGAATAATAGGTAATTTATTAGATAGGATATTTTATTCATCAGTAATAGACTATATATTATTAAAATTTATTGATTTTCCAATATTTAATCTAGCAGATTCATGCATAGTAATAGGAGTTATTATACTAATAGTATTAACAGTAATAGATAGTATAAAAAAATATAAAAATAAATAAAGAGGTACATATGAAAGTAGAAGATAGTGAAAATTTAAGAATAGATGCTTACTTATCAGATAAATTAGATATATCTCGTAGTAAAATACAAAAGTTAATTAAAGATGAAAAAGTATTAGTAAATGATAAAGTAGTATCTAGTAGTTATAAAGTAAAATTAAATGATGAAGTAGAAGTAGATGATGAATTAAATTTTGATATTACAGTAGAACCTAAAAATATACCATTAAATATTGTATATGAAGATGAATATTTAATGATTATCAACAAAGAAAGTGGAAGAGTAGTTCATCCTGCACCAGGTCATTATGATGATACTTTAGTAAATGGATTATTATTTTATTTAAATAAAGACAAAACTAATAATATAAGACCAGGTATAGTACATAGACTTGATAAAGATACTAGTGGATTAATGGTAGTAGCTAAAGATGAAAAAACTTTTGAATTATTAGGAGATTTAATATCAAAACATAAGATAGAAAGACATTATCTAGCTATAGTTGATGGTGTAATAGAAGAAGATACTGCTAGAATAAATGCTCCTATAGGAAGAGACATTAATAATAGACAAAAAATGGCTATAACAGATGTAAATGGAAAAGAAGCCATAACAAATATCAAAGTACTAGAAAGATTTAAAAATAATACTTTAATAGAATGTATTTTAGAGACAGGAAGAACTCATCAAATAAGAGTCCATATGAAATATATTTCTCATCCAGTAACAAATGATCCTGTATATAATACAAGTAATAATGATTTTGGTCAGTACCTACACTCATATAAAATAAAATTTACTCATCCAATCACAAATAAATTATTAGAATACGAAGTAGAAGTACCAAAAGAATTTAAAGAAAAATTAGAAGAACTAAGAAATTAGTTCTTTTTTTTAGAATATCTCTTACAAACCGAATATATATTAGTAGGAGGTATTTTATGAAGAATGAAATAATACTATTTGAAGATCAAGATGTAAAGCTTGAAGTAAACATGAAAGATGATACAGTATGGCTGTCATTAGATCAAATAGCCAGTTTATTTTGCAGAAACAAATCAACTATATCTAGACATATTAATAATATATTAAAAGATGAATTAGTTGAAAAAGAGGTTGTTGCATTTTTTGCAACAACCACAAAACATGGTAGTATAACAACAAAAACTCAGACACATATAGTTAAATATTTCAACTTAGATATGATTATTAGTGTAGGCTATCGGGTTAATTCAAAAAAAGGAATAAAATTTAGACATTGGGCAACAAAAGTATTAAAAGAACACTTAATAAAAGGATATACAATAAATCAAAAGAGACTAGAGTATTTAGAAAAAACAATAAAGCTAATAGATTTAGCAGATAATAAAAATTTAAAAGACGAATCAAGTGAGATTTTATCTTTAATTAATAATTATTCAAAAGCTTTAAATCTATTAGATGAATATGACAATAAAAGAGTTATAAAACCAAAAGGAAATTTTAGTGAAGGGAAAATAACCTATGATGAATGTAAAAGTATAATAAGTAGTTTAAATTATAAGAGTGATATTTTTGGTTTAGAAAAAGATAAGGGATTAAAATCAATCATTAATGATATCTATTTATCTTACGATAATAAAGATTTATATCCATCTATAGAAGAAAAAGCAGCTAATCTACTTTATTTAATCATAAAGAATCATATTTTTATAGATGGCAATAAAAGAATAGGGGCTACACTATTTATATATTTTTTAAGTTATTATAATCTTTTATATAGAGAAGATTATAAAGTAATAGACAATAACACCTTAGTAGCATTGACACTACTAATTGCAGAATCTAATCCAAAAGATAAGGACACATTAGTAGATTTAACAATGAATTTTATATGTAATTAATAATAGTAAATAAGTGTACACTTTATTGACACACAATTCTTTATTGACTATTATAAAATTAAGTAAGAAATAAATGTAACAATGGGGGATTATTATGACAAAAGAAGATTTATTAAAATTAAAAGAAGAACTATCAAAGTTAAGTGATGCAGAAAAAAGAAAAAGAAATATGTACTTACGTGGAATAGCTACAGGGGAGATACTTGGCCCACCAGTAGGCTATCCAAGTATAGATAAGCCTTGGTTAAAATATTATGAAAAAAATGTACTCGATGAAGATTTACCAGAAAAAACAATCTATGAATACTTAATTTCAAAAAATGAGAGTAATTTAGATGATTATGCTATTGAATATTTTGGCAATAAAATGACATACAGAGAATTGATAAATAAGATAGATGATTGTGCTGATGCATTTGTATCATATGGCATTAAGAAAGGTGATGTTGTTACAATCTGTATGCCAACAACGCCAGAAATGGTAATGATTTTTTATGCTCTAGCAAAGATTGGTGCTATTTCTAATATGATAGATTTAAGAAAAAATATAAAAGAAATAGAAGAATACACAAGTGAAGTAAATTCAAAAATGTTCATTAGTATTGATTTAATAGAAAATAAAATTAAAGATATAAAAAAGCATTTGGATATAGATAACGTAGTTATAATATCACCATATGAATCATTTAATCCAATACTTAAAAATATCTTAAAAATAAAAGATAAAATTTTAAACCACCAAAGAGATAATATTGATTTTATCAAATGGGATGATTTTATAAAGCATGGTAAAAGTAATCCATACTCTTCACCAGTTTGTTATAACAAGGATATGCCAGTAGCAATAGTACATACAGGTGGAACAACAGGCAAATCAAAAGGTGTAGTACTATCAAATGATAATATAAACAAATGCGCACGACAATGTGAAATATCTGGGCTTGATTTTAAAGACAGAGGAACATGGTTAGACATAATGCCACCATTTATTGTTTATGGAGTTGGAAATGGATTACACTTGCCATTAACTATGGGTATGAAAGTAATTCTTATGCCTAAGTTTGATCCAACAAAGTATGACGACATTTTATTAAAACTTAAACCAAACTACATGGCTGGAGTACCTTCACATTATGGATATTTACTAAAGAGTAAAAAACTAAATGGTGTAGATTTATCATTCATCAAAACACCTATAGTTGGTGGAGATAAAATGGACTATAATCTAGAAAAAGAAGTAAATAAATTTCTTAAAGATCATAACTGTAAGACTAAAATAATAAAAGGTTATGGTATGAGTGAAGTCGATGCAGCAGTAACGGTATGTGTAAATAATGAGGCAAATAAATTAAAAAGTGTAGGAGTACCATTATCACACACTAACATTGGCATATTCAATCCGGAAACAGATGAGGAACTTTCATATAATCAAGATGGAGAAATTAGAATAACTGGACCAAATGTAATGTTAGGTTACCACAATAATGAGAAAGAAGAAGAAAAAGTACTACATAATATCTGTGGTGATAAATGGGTTTATTCCGGAGATTTAGGATATTTTGATAAAGATGGTAATCTTTTTGTGCATGGTAGATATAAAGACATGATTATAAGACCAGATGGTTTTAAAGTATATCCTAGTGCAATTGAAGATGTTATTATGCAACACGGCTTTGTTTCTGAATGTAAAGTTGTTGGATGCAGAGATTATAATGAAATACAAGGAGAGTTACCTAAAGCATATATATTATTAAAAAAACATCATGATAAAGATATGCAAAAAAAGATATTACAAGAAATAGAACAATTATGTGAAGATAACTTGGCTGAGTATTCACTTCCATTTGAATATGAAATAAAAGACTCTTTACCAGTAACTTCAATAGGAAAAATTGATAGTCTAGCTTTAAAACGTGAATATGAAGAAAAACATAAGCCAAAAGTATTATTAAAAAAATAATATATAATAACTATTTTATGTTATACTATTAATGATAGAATAAAACGGAGGCTTTTATGTATTTAGGTATAACGCTTATTGCTTCAAATATAATTTACAGTATAATTATTGCTAGCATTTTCTTTTTAAGAAAAAGAGTTAACACACGAGAAACCAAATTATATGGTTGGTTAATTATAAGTAACTTAATAAATTTAGTTACAGAGCTTTTGTGTTGTTATACAGTGAAAAATTATGAAAGCTTAGGAGTAATAACAAATATAGTTAATCGCTTATTCTTGATTTCTATCTTTACATGGCAAACAATATTCACTGTATATATTTACAGTATTTCTACTGAAAAAGAAAATCAGGAATTATTTGATACTAAAAATGTATTGTTTAGAGTTTTAACTGTATTCTTTGCAGTTTCTTCAGTGTTATTAATAGTATTACCACTAGAATTTTATAATAAAGATAATGTGGTATATTCATATGGATTAAGTGCAAACCTATTATATGCTATCGTAGTTATATATTTTATAAGTTGGATAGTTTTATTCTTTAAAAACAAAAATAAAACATACAAAAAGAAATATTCCCCAATTTTAGTTTTAATTCTAATAATGGCAATAGCCTTATATATTAGAGCAATTGATCCTGGATTTTTAATAATATCCTCATCTTTTGCTATTGTTACTAATTTTATGTATTTCACTATTGAAAATCCGGACATTAAAATGGTAGAGCAATTACAATTAGCTCGTGAGCAGGCAGATAAAGCTAATCGTGCAAAGACTGATTTCTTATCTAGTATGTCTCATGAGATAAGAACACCACTTAATGCTATAAACGGTTTTTCTAATATGATAGCTGAATCTAAGACACTGGAAGAAGCAAAATCTAATGCTAAAGATATTGTTAATGCCTCAGATACTTTACTAGAAATAGTAAATGGAGTATTAGATATTTCTAAGATTGAATCTGGTAAATTAGAAATAATTGAATCTCCTTATAATGCTAAAGAGATATTTGAAGATTTAGCTAGATTAATTACTCCACGTATGAATGAAAAAGGGCTAGATTTTTCATACTATATCGCACCAGACTTACCTGATACTCTATATGGAGATCATGCCAATATTAAAAAGATTGTTACTAACTTTTTAAGCAATGCATGTAAATATACAGAAAAAGGATTTGTTCGTTATGAAGTTAATTGTATTAATACTCACAATAAATGTAAATTAGTTATCTCTGTTGAAGACTCTGGTCGAGGAATTAAGAAAGATAAAATAGATAAATTATTTACTAAATTTGATAGATTAGATGTAGAAAGAAATACAACAGTTGAAGGTACTGGATTAGGTCTTGCTATTACTAAACAATTAGTAGAATTAATGGGTGGTAAGATAATAGTTCATACTATCTATGGTGAAGGATCTAAGTTTACTGTTATGTTAGATCAAAAAGTAGAAGAAACAAAATTAGTAAAGAAGAAAGAAAAACATACTGAAATAAATTTAGGAAATACTAAGATATTAATAGTAGATGATAATAACTTAAATCTTAAAGTTGCAACTAAGATGCTTGAAAAATACGGAGCTAAAGATATTACTCCTGCCCGTAGTGGTTATGAATGTATAGATTTAGTAAAAGAAAATACTTATGATATTATTTTACTTGATGATATGATGCCTAAGATGACTGGTACAGAAACTCTTGCTGAGTTGAGAAAAGATCCATCATTCAATACTCCAGTAATAGCTTTAACAGCCAACGCTATATCAGGTATGAGGGAAAAATATTTAGAGCAAGGCTTTGATGAATACTTAGCTAAACCTATTGAAAAAGAAGAGTTTACTAAAGTACTAGAAAAAGTATTATTTAAAGATGAATCAAGTGTAACTGAAGAAGTTACAGATGAAGGGGAAAGTGAAATGGAAGAAGAAAATGTAGAAGAAGAAGTAGTTGAAGAGCCACAATCTGTAGAAGAACCTCCTGAAGTAGATGGAGAGGCATTCTTAAGAAGTCGTGGAGTAGATATGGACAAAGCTTTAGAAGCACTAGGCGATATGGAAATGTACAATGAAACATTCAAAGATTTTGCTGCCGAAGTAGAATCAAAATGGAGTAAACTAGAAGAAGAAAAACTAGCAGGTGATATGGAAAACTTCGCAATAGATGTTCATGCTCTAAAGAGTGACTGTAAATATTTAGGCTTCTATAACTTAGCTGATGTTGCTTATGAACATGAACTAAAGAGTAAAGAAAATGACAAAGACTTCGTTGATCAAAACTTTAATAGATTAGAAACTGAATATGAAAAAGTACTAAACATAGTTAACGAATACAAAGATAGAATATAAAAAAGAGCTCCGAAAGGAGCTCTTTAAAATTATACTTTAATGTTTTATTATTGATAAAACTATTATATAATAATTTATATATAAGGAGGACTACATGAATCAACAAATAAACCTAGATGAAAAAAATCTTATTGTGATGAAGTTACTTCATTATTTCATTACTGAAAAGAACTACAATCCTATTATCCTACAAGGAGTAGAAGATGAAATATGGCTAGAGAATATGGATGAAGATTATAAAGTAATACGTATTGTATCTGGTTATATTCATAATGATGAGCAATTTGATTTTGATAAGTTTAAGACTAAGAGAATAGTTAGAAAGATTAAGAGAAAGACTTTAACTTTTAATGTTAATGTTTTAAGTATCTTTTTAGATCTGGGTGATAATGTATCTAAAGAAGAATTAGTAAGTAATCCAAATGCTTTATGTATAAAAGTTAATGATGAAGAAGATATTACTAATAATAATGAAATTAGTAAAGTGTTTCCTGATTTAACTAAGAAATTAAAATTTAAAGAAAAAGGAGTAGAGTTATTCAATAAGATAACAACTGATATTAATAGACATAACGAAGAAGATGCTAGAAAGTTAGAAAAGTTATTTACATCTAAAATACCTTATGTAACTTGTAGTATTATTTTTATTGATATATTAATATACTTAATAACAATATTAACAGGTACTGTTACTGACTATGCAAATTATGCTCCAGCTATTAGAACAGGTGAATATTATAGATTATTTACTTCTATGTTTTTACATGGTAATCTTTTTCATTTAGGTTTTAATATGTATGCTTTATATATTATTGGTTCTCAATTAGAAGGAGTTATGGGAAAAGCTAAGTTCCTAATAATATATTTATTGTCAGGATTAAGTGGTTCATTGTTCTCTATGATATTTATAGGTGACGGTATATCACTTGGTGCATCAGGAGCTATATTTGGCTTGATGGGAGCACTTGTTTACTTTGGATGGCATTATCGTGTTTACTTAGGTAATGTCGTTAAAACACAAATACTTCCAATTATAGCTTTGAATCTATTAATTGGTTTTGCTATACCTGGAATAGATAATTTTGCTCACATAGGTGGTTTAATTGGAGGTTCATTAGTAACTATGGCTTTAGGTATAAAAGATAAGACAACTACCTTCGAAAGAGTGAATGGTATAGTTGTTAGTATTATATATTTTGCTTTTATTACATATATGGCTTTTGTCTATTCAGTTAAATAATTTAAATTGTAATTAAATGATAATTTTGATAAAATAAAATTGGATAGTTGAGGTGATTTTATGGGAAATGAAAAAACTTCTTTGTACAATGTAAAAGATCTAGATAGTGCTCTTGCTAGAGAAATTCTTGATGAAGTATATGAGTCTTTAAATGAAAGAGGATATAATCCTACTAATCAAATAGTTGGCTATTTAATTAGTGGCGATCCAGGTTATATCTCTAGTTATAATAATGCTCGTAAAAAGATTCAAGAAATAGATAGATCTAAAATAGTTGAAATTCTTCTTGATTATTTCTATGAGAATAATAAATGAGATATTTAGGATTAGATTTAGGCTCTAGGACTTTAGGAATAGCTATTTCAGATGCTACTGGAACAATAGCTTCTGCCTATAAAACAATTCGTCACAATGAAGAATACAAACATCTAATAAATGTTGTTAGAGATATTGTTGAAGAAGAAAAAATAGAAGGTATCGTTTTAGGCTTTCCTAAAAATATGAATAATACTATTGGCCCTAAAGCAGAACTAAGTATTAAATTTAAAGAAGAATTAGAACACAAAGTACAAATACCCATTTTTTTGCAAGATGAACGATTAACTACTGTTACCGCAACTAATGTCTTAATTGAAGGAGATGTTAGTAGAAAGAAGCGTAAGAAAGTAGTTGACCAGTTAGCCGCAACTATAATATTACAAGAATTTCTAGATAGTAAAAAGGAAGGATAAATAATATGGAAAAGAATTCTTTTACTTTAATAAATGAAAAAGGTGAAGAGAAAACATATGATGTTTTATTCACATTTGATAATGATGAAACTAAAAAGAGTTATATAGTATATACTGATAATACTCTTGATAGTACTGGAAACGTAGAAGTATATGCTTCAATATATGATCCAAATAATCCACATTCTAAGTTAGAAGAAATTAAAACTGACAAAGAATGGAAAGTTATTGAGACTATTCTTTCTTCTATAGAAGAAGAGGTAAAGAATAGTAAAAAAGGAGAAACAGAATAGGAGTTAATATGAAACAACTAAAGAATAAAAAGATTGTAATTGCCATTATAGTTTTAGCTATAATAGTTTTTGTTGTGTCTTCAATTTATTTATTTTTGACATCACCTGTAGATAAAAGTGACACTAAAGATATTAAAGTAACTATTGAGTCTGGTACTTCTAGTGATGAAATAAGTAGGATTTTAAAGGAAAAGAGATTAATTAAAAGTAGAACTCTATTTTTAGTTAAAATTAAAATGAATAATTCTAAGTCTTTAAAGGCAGCTACTTATAATTTCAATAGAAGTATGAGTTTAAATGAAATAGTTCATTCTCTAAAGAATGCTACTAACTTAGATACTGGTGAAATTAAAATTACTTTTAAAGAAGGTACCCGTATTACTGATTTTGCCAAAGTAATAGCTAAAGATACTCATATCAGTTATGATGAAGTAATAGCTAAAATGAAAGATAAGAATTATATTAAAACTTTAATAAATAAATATTGGTTCTTGACAGATGAGATTCTAAATAATAATATTTATTATCCACTAGAAGGATATTTAGCTCCTGATACTTATCATATTGATAAAGATACAGATTTAGAAACAATTATAGATACACTATTAAAACAAGAAGACAAAGTATTAACTGAACACAAATCTAAATTAGGAAATAAAGTTCATAAGTATATTACACTTGCTTCTATGGTAGAACTTGAGGGTACTAATCTTGAGAATAGAAAGATGATAGCTGGTATCTTTAATAATAGACTAAATTTAAATATGAATTTAGGTAGTGATGTTACTACGTATTATGCTTTTCAAAAGCCTATGACTGAATCTTTAGATAGCTCATTATATAATACTTCAAACCCATATAATACTAGAGCTCAAGATATGAGAGGTAAGCTTCCTGTTGGACCAATTTGTAATCCATCAAAAGAGTCTTTAGAGGCAGCAATTTACCCAACAGATAGTGATTATTATTACTTTGTAGCTGATAAACATAAAAAAATTCACTATACTAAAACAGGTGTTGAACATAATAAAAAAATAGCTGAATTAAAAGAAAAAGGTGACTGGTTATGGTAGCTAATTATAAAGCAATTATTAATGATATTATTAAGTATGCAACAGAAGAAAATATTCCTATTATGCAAAAAGAAGGAATTATTTACTTAACTGATTATATCGTAAAACACGATGTAAAGAATGTTTTAGAGATAGGTACAGCTATAGGTTTTTCTGCTATTATGATGGCTATATCTAAAGAAGATATTCACATTACTACTATAGAAAAAGATGAAGGAAGAT
>CAZALI010000009.1:22484-47677 GCA_964486215.1 uncultured Muribaculaceae bacterium | reverse complement strand
GGCAGTAGTAACAGATACAATTGCTGATATGTTAACTCGTATTCGTAATGCTAATGTTATGCGTTATGAAACAGTAAAAGTCCCTTCATCAAACATCAAGAAAGAAATCGCAAGAATACTAAAAGAAGAAGGATTTATTGTAGACTATAAAGTAGAAAAAGATAATAAACAAGGAATGATTATCTTAACTTTAAAATACACAGATAAAAAAGAAAGAGTTATAACTGGACTAAAGAGAATTTCAAAACCTGGACTTCGCGTTTATGCAAACAGTGACGAAATACCTAAAGTTTTAAATGGTCTAGGAATAGCTATTATTTCTACATCAAAAGGAATTATGACAGATAAACAAGCTCGTAAGGAAAATATAGGTGGAGAAGTTCTAGCTTATATTTGGTAATAAAATATAAGGAGGTGTCACTATGAGTCGTATTGGAAGTCGTTTAATTAAGATTCCAGAAGGAGTTACAGTAGAAAATAATGATAACGTTATAACTGTAAAAGGCCCAAAAGGAACATTATCTAGAGAAATATCAAAAGATGTTAAAGTAGACATAAAAGATAATGAAATTAAATTAGCCGTTGACGATCCTACACTTGGTGCTATACATGGTACTATGAATGCCTTAATCAATAACATGGTAGTTGGAGTAACTAAAGGTTATGAAAAAGGTCTAGAAATAGTAGGTGTTGGATATCGTTTCAATGTTCGTGGTAACAAATTAGTTATTAATGCAGGTTATTCACATCCAGTTGAATTAGATATACCAGAAGGCATCACTGTAGAAGCCAAAGAAAATACAGAAATAACATTAAAGAGTATTGATAAAGAAAAAATTGGTGAATTCGCAGCAAAAGTACGTAAAGTAAGAAAACCTGAACCATATAAAGGTAAAGGTATTAAGTACACAGATGAACATATTCGCCGTAAGGAAGGAAAGAAAGCTGCATAATATTTAGGAAGGAGAAATTTATATGATAAAGAAAGAATCACGTAATAGTATGCGTATAGCACGTCATGAAAGAATACGTAAAACAATTACTGGTACAAAAGAAATACCAAGACTAGATGTATTCCGTTCTAATAAAGCAATTTATGCCCAAATCATTGATGATGAAAAAGGAATTACACTTGTATCTGCTTCTTCACTAGATAAGAGCTTAAAACTTAAGAATGGTGGAAATGTTGAAGCAGCAAAAGCTGTAGGTAAATTAATTGCTGAAAAAGCCGGAAAAGCTAAAATTAAAAAAGTTGTATTTGATAGAGGAGGATACCTTTATCATGGACGTGTAGAAGCTTTAGCAGAAGCAGCACGTGAAAATGGATTAGAATTCTAATAGGAGGTTATTATGGAAAGAAGAGCTCGTAAACCAAAAGAAAAGCTTCTTGAAGAACTAGTAATTGACGTTAAAAGCGTTGTTAAAGTTAACAAAGGTGGACGTCAAAGAAGATTCGAAGCTATCGTTGTTGTTGGCGATCGTAAAGGTAAAGTTGGTTTAGGTATTGGAAAAGCCAGTGAAGTACCTGATGCAATCAAAAAAGCTATTAAGAACGCTAACAAGAAATTAATCACAATACCTCTAATTGATGGAAGAACAGTTGCTCATGAAGCAATTGGTACTAGTGGAGCTGCTAGAGTAATTATCAAGCCAGCATCTGCAGGTACTGGAGTAATTGCTGGAGGTTCTGTTCGTGCCGTACTTGAATTAGCAGGAATTCGTGACGTTGTCTCTAAATCACTAGGAGCAAGAACAAAAATAAACATGGCTCAAGCTGCTTTAAATGGATTAAAGTCAATTAAGACTCCAGAAGAAGTTGCAGCATTGAGAGGAAAATCAGTAGAGGAGATATTAGGATAATGAAATTACATGAATTAGAAAGAAATATCGGAGCTACTCAATCTAAGAAGAGAGTTGGACGTGGATCAGGTAGTGGTCTTGGTAAAACAAGTGGTCGCGGACAAAAAGGACAAAAATCTCGTAGTGGTGTAAGTTTTAACCCAGTATTTGAAGGTGGACAATCACCATTATATAGAAGAATCCCTAAGAGAGGATTTAGTAATGCTAAGTTCAAAACAAGATTTGCTACAGTAAATGTAGAATCATTAAATGTATTTGATAATGGTACAACAGTAACACCAGCATTATTAAAGGAAAAGAGAATAATTAGGAAAGAAATGGACGGAGTTAAAATACTTGGCAATGGTTCTTTAACTAAAAAGTTAACTATTCAAGCAAATAAGTTTTCAAATAGTGCTTTAGATAAAATTAAGGAGTCAGGAAGTAAAGCCGAGGTGATCTAATAATGTTCAGTATAATGAAGCAATTATTGAACAAAGAGAATAAAGATTTAAGAAAGAGAATATATTTTACTCTTGCTGCTTTAACTATCTTTATCCTTGGAGTATCAATAAAAGTCCCAGGAACTGGAGATATATCCGGAAAACTAGACTTTTTAGAGTTAGTTAATACTATGGGTGGTGGAGCATTAAAGAATTTCTCAATATTTGCTCTAGGTGTAATGCCATATATCACTGCTCAAATAATATTACAATTACTAGAAATGGATATTATTCCATACTTTGCTGAATTAAATAAGCAAGGTGCTACAGGAAGACAAAAGCTAAATCAAATATCACGTTATATGGGTATTGGATTCTCATTTATAGAAGGTTATGCCTTTGCCGTAGCATTTATTGGTAAGAGTGGTAATCCAACTGAATACCTATATATTGCTACAGTATTAACAGCAGGTACTGCATTCCTACTTTGGTTAGGAGATCAAATAACACAAAAAGGAATAGGAAATGGTATTAGTTTAATTATTATGGCTGGTATCGTTGCTAGACTTCCTCAAATGTTTATGGATGCTTTTAATGCTTTAATAGTATTTGAAGGATCTACTCAAGCTATCACTTTAGGAATAATTAAGTTTGCATTATTTATTCTTATCTATATAGCTATTGTAGTAGGAGTAGTATTCATTCAAGAATCTGAAAGAAGAATACCTATCCAATATGCTAACCAATCAACTACTGCATATGGTAAAACACAAAGCTTTATGCCAATAAAGATTAATTCAGCTGGAGTTATGCCAGTAATCTTTGCATCAAGCTTAATAACAATACCATCAATTATTGCAGCAGTAGCAAACAGTAGTGGTATTAATGCCTTTGTACAAAGATATTTAAGTTATACTACACCTGTAGGATTTGTAATTTATATAGTATTAATTTTCTTATTCACTTACTTCTATACTTTTATAGCCATCAAACCAGATGAATTCTCTAAGAATTTACAAGAAAATGGTGGTTATATTCCAGGTATAAAGCCAGGTGAAGAAACTAAGACATATTTAACAAGAGTATTAAATAGATTATCTGTTTTAGGTGCATTATTTCTAGGTATAGTTGCTGGACTTCCAATTATATTTTCAAGTTTCACATCACTACCAACATCAGTTACCATTGGTGGTACAGGATTATTGATCGTAGTAGGTGTTGCACTAGAAGTATATAAACAATTAGAAGGAAGCTTATTAACTAGAAGTTATAAGAAAGGATATAGTAGGAGATAATATGAAGAATATTATATTCGTAGCTCCACCAGCTGCTGGTAAAGGAACTCAGGCAACAATAATTGCCGAAAAGTATAACTTACCTCACATTTCAACAGGAGATATCTTAAGAGATATTTCTAAAGAAGATAGTGAGATAGGTAATTATGTCAAAGAGACATTAAAAAGTGGCAACTTAGTAAAAGACGAAATAACTTATCAATTAATAGAAGACAGATTAAAAAAAGATGATTGTAAAAATGGTTACATCTTAGATGGTTTCCCTAGAAACTTAGAGCAAGCAGAAGAATACGATAAGATTCTAGAGAGATTAGGCTATGGTGTAGGTACAGTTATCTTAATAGACATCCCAAGAGATATACTTGAAAAGAGAATAACAGGAAGAAGAGTATGTGAAGACTGTAAGGCAGTATATAACATAAACTTCCCAGAATCTTCTCCAAAAGTAGTCTCAGTATGTGATAAATGTGGCGGAAAGTTATATCAAAGAGATGATGATAACATCGACTCATTTAATCAAAGATATGAGATGTATTTAGATAAGACTTATGCAATCATAGATTATTATAAAAAGAAGAAAGTATTGCATACAGTAAATGGCGATGCTTCTGTCGAAGATGTTGCAAAGGAAATAGATGACATTATTAGTAAAAAATAGGAGGATGATTGATTGATTACTATTAAGAGTGAAAGAGAAATTGAACTACTAAGAATAGCTGGAAATGTTGTTTATAAGACACATCAATATCTAAAGCCATTTATTAAAGAAGGAATCACCACTGAAGAGTTGAATAGACTTGGTGAGGAATTCATTCGCAAACAAGGATGTACTCCATCATTTAAAGGTTATGAAGGATTCCCATTCGCTTTATGTATTAGTGTTAATGCTGAAGTAGTACATGGATTCCCAAGTAAGAGAAAATTAAAGAATGGAGATATCGTTACTCTAGATATTGGAGCTTGCTGGAAAGGATATCATGGAGATTCAGCATGGTCTTATGCTGTAGGTGAAATAGATGATGATAAAAAGTATTTAATGGAACATACTGAAAAATCTCTATTTGCTGGCCTAGAACAAATAAAACCAGGAGCTAGAATTGGTGATATATCACATGCTGTTGAAACATATGCTCATAAACACAAATTAGGTGTTGTAAGAGAACTATGTGGACACGGTGTAGGTACAGATGTACATGAAGATCCAGAAGTACCAAACTTTGGTCCTGCAGGAGTTGGACCAATTCTAAAAGAAGGAATGGTTATAGCTGTAGAACCAATGCTAACTCTAGGAAGTCCAAGAATATTCTTACATGATAATGATTGGACTGTTGAAACAGATGATGGAAAACCATCAGCTCACTTTGAACATACCGTCGTTGTAACTAAAGACGGATATGAAATATTGACTGGGGAGATAAAAAATGGCTAAAGAAGATACGATTGAAGTAGAAGGAAAAGTTCTAGAAATAATACCAGGTGGAAAATTCAAAGTAGAATTGGAAAATGGTCACATTGTGGAAGCTCACGTTTCTGGTAAAATACGAATGAACTATATTCGCATTCTAGCAGGAGATACCGTAATGTTAGAACTTTCGCCATACGATTTAACACGTGGGCGAATAACCTATCGTAAATAATAGGAGGTAAAAAGAATGAAAGTAAAAGCATCAGTAAAACCAATATGTGATAAATGCAAAGTAATAAAAAGAAAAGGCAAAATAAGAGTAATTTGTGAAAATCCAAAACACAAACAAGTACAAGGATAATCAAGGATAATTATAGGAGGTAATTAGAGGGCACGGATTAAAGGGGTAGATATACCTAATGATAAACAAATTTGTATTTCATTAACTTATATCTATGGAATTGGAAGAAATCTTGCATTAAGTATATTAAAAACTGTTAAGATAGATCCAACTATTAAGACTAAAGATTTATCAAGTGACGATCTAGTAAAAATTCGTGATGAAATTAACAATCATCTAACTGAAGGTGATCTTCGTCGTGAAGTAAGTATGAATATTAAGACTAAAATGGAAATAAATTCATATCAAGGAAGTCGTCATAAAAAAGGCCTACCAGTTCGTGGACAAAGAACAATTACTAATGCACGTACTCGTAAAGGTAAAGGTAAAACAATCGCTAACAAGAAGAAAGCATAATAACTAAAATTTAAAGGAGGTTAAACTTATGGCTTATAAAACCAGAAAGAAGAAAGTAAAAAAGAATGTTCCTGAAGGAATTGCTACAATTCATTCAACATTTAATAATACAATTACTACTATAACTGATCCAGATGGTAACGTTGTTAGTTGGTCATCAGCTGGAGCTATCGGTTATAAAGGAAGTAAGAAATCAACTCCATTTGCTGCTGGTTCTGCTGCAGAAGCTGCAGGAAAAGCTGCTTATGACATGGGAATGCGTAAAGTAGAAGTTCGCGTTAAAGGATTAGGTCCAGGACGTGAGACGGCAATTAGATCACTTCAAACAGCAGGACTTGAAATCACAGCAATTTCAGATGTTACACCTATACCACATAATGGATGTCGTCCACCAAAACGTCCACGTGGTTAAAAGAATTAGGAACATTATTAAGGGAGGTTAGTTTCATGTTACAATTTGAAAAACCAGTGTATAAAATAACAGATTCTGTAGAAAGTAATTTTTATGGAAGATTTGAATTAGAACCATTAGAAAGAGGCTTTGGTACAACTCTAGGTAACGCTTTAAGAAGAGTAATGTTATCATCACTTCCAGGAAGCGCAATAAGTTGTGTTAAAGTAGATAAAGCTCTTCATGAATTCCAAACACTTGATGGAGTATATGAAGATGTAATGACTATTATTCTTAATTTAAAAGAAGTAGTATTTAAGAATAATTCACAAGAGACTAAAGTAGTACACTTAAATGCCAATAAAGAAGGCGAAGTAACTGCTGCTGACATAACTCATGATGCTGATATTGAAGTAATCAATCCAGATAAAGTAATTGCTCACTTAGCTAAAGGTGCAGAATTAAATATGGATATTACTATCACTAATGGTAGAGGTTATGTTACAAGTGAAGAAAACGAAAGATTATATGATTTAAATAAACCAGGAGAAATAGCTGTTGACTCTAACTATAGCCCAATTGAAAAAGTAGCTTATAGTAGAGAAGATGCTCGTGTTGGTCAAAAAGAAACATATGATAAATTAATATTAGATGTATGGACAGATGGTTCAATTAAACCAGAAGAAGCTATTGCTTTAGCTGCTCGTATATTAATTGAACACTTTGAAATATTAACTGATTTATCTGAAATAGCTAATGTCAGTGGCATGATGATTGAAAAGACTGAAGATCCTAAGGCAAAAGCTTTAGAGACTCCAATCGAAGACTTAGATTTCTCAGTAAGAGCTTATAACTGCTTAAAGAGAGATGGAATTCATACTATCCAAGACTTAGTTAATAAGAGTGAATCAGACATGATGAAGATCCGTAACTTAGGTAAGAAATCACTTAAAGAAGTACTAGAAAAAGTAAGAGAATTAGGCCTAGTTTTACGTGACGAAGACAAATAGAAGGAGGAATAATTATGGCATATAGAAAATTAGGAAGAGATAATAAACATAGAAAAAGTATGTTGGCTAACCTAACTGAAGAAGTAATTATGAATGAATCTATAACTACGACTGAAACTAGAGCTAAAGAAGTACGTAAATTTGTTGATAAGATGATTACTTACGGAAAAAAAGGAGACTTAATTTCACGTCGTAAAGCATTAGCTTTCCTACACAATAAGAAAGCTGTAGTAGATAAAGTATTTGCTGATTTAGCTAAGCGTTATGAAAACAGAAATGGTGGCTATACTAGAATCTTAAAAATTGATGAAAGACGCGGCGATGATTCTTTAATGGTTAGTTTAAGATTAATGGATACTCCAAAGAAAGAAGACAAGAAAGAAACTAAAAAAGAAGAAAAGAAAGTCGAGAAGAAACCAGCTAAGAAGGAAGAAAAGAAAGCCACTTCAAAGAAAGAAACAAAGAAGAAAGAAGCTTAATAATTAAGCTTTTTTTTGTGCTGATTTTTTGTTATAATGTAGTTGAATGAGGTGAATTATGAAAGCATTAATAACTGGAGCCTCATCTGGTATTGGACTTGATATGGCTAGGTATCTCGCAACCAAGAAGACAGAATTAATATTAGTTGCTAGATCTAAAGACAAGTTAGAAGAGATTCAAAAGACTCTTCCAACCAAAGTAACTATCATAGTAGCTGACTTATCAAATGAACAAAAAGTAAAAGAATTATATACATTTATTAAGAAAGAAAATATTGATATCTTAATAAATAATGCTGGTTTTGGTAAACTTGGTTATCTATCTGATACAAGTTTGAGTGATGAACTAGAAATGATTAACACTAATATTAAAGCTGTTCATATCTTAACTAAACAAATATTAAAAGATATGGAAGAGAGAAACTCTGGATATATCTTAAATGTAGCTTCATCTGCTGCTTTCCAACCAGGACCATTAATGGCTACATACTACGCAACTAAGTCTTATGTCTATAGACTAACAGAAGCACTATATTATGAAGAAAAAAAGAAAAAGAAAAACATACATGTATCTGTCCTATGTCCAGGACCAGTAGATACTAATTTCAATAATGTCGCAGGAGTAAAATTTGGGGTTAAAGCACTAGATAGTAAATATGTTGCTAAATACGCAATAGATAAAATGTTTAGAAATAAAATGATTATAATCCCAGGCTTTACTTTGAAACTTGCTAAGTTTTTTGAAAGATTCTTATCAGAAAAAACACTATTAAGATTAGCTTATAAAATACAAAAGAAAAAAGCCAACTAAGTTGGCTTTTATTATTGGAGGAATAATATGACTAAAATAATCAAAATTAATAATTTAAATTATAGTATATTTAATAATTTTAGTATTTCTTTCAATAAAGATGAATTTACTACTATTTCAGGATCTAATAGAAGTGGAAAAACTCTTCTTTTAAAGATAATATCTGGTAAAGTATTTTTAAATGAAGATATAGAAATAAATAATAAGAATATAAATGATTATTCTAATCAAGAAATATATAATTTAGTTGGTTATATATCAAAAGAAGAATTAAGTTTTAATTATGATAACGTTTTAAATGAATTAAAATATATAACTAGTAAAACTACAGAAGTAATAAAGAAGTATAGTTTAGAGAAGATTAAAAATAAAGATATAAAAGATTTAAAACTATCAGAGAAGATATATCTATCTCTAATAATAAATATATTAAGAGGTAAAGAAATATTATTAATAGATAATGTGGATAACTATTTATCAGAAGATGAGATGTTAGACTTAATTACTGTTCTAAAAGATTATCATAAAACTATAATTATAACTATTAATAATTTGAATTATAGTTTAGAAAGTAATCAGCTATATATTCTTAAAAGTGGAAGTATTATATTAAAAGGAGAACCAAAAGAAGTCTTAAAAAATGATACTACTATCAATAAGATAGGTCTAGATCTACCATTTATGTATGATCTATCTATTAAGTTAAAAGATTATAACCTACTAGGAGATATAGAATTAAATATGGATAGGATGCTTGATAAACTATGGAAATAACTTTTAAGAATTACAAGTATCATAAAGATATATTAAATATAACTATATCTCCAAAAGAAATAGTAGGTGTAACTGGTAAAAACTATAAAGACTTCTTAAATATATTTAATATTATAAATAAACATACTGAAATTAAAATAGATGGAAATAGATTATTAATGAAAGATATAGACTATTATAAGAATAAAATAGTTTATATTAAGAATCTTAATTATTTAGAAAATAACTATACTATAGAAGAATATCTAATAAATGAAATAGTAACTCATAATCTAGATATTTCTAATGAATATAAAACAGTACTAGATACCTTAATAGTAGTAGGATTAGACTATTTAGATTTAAGTACTAATATAAAAGATCTAACTACATCAGAAAAGACTCTTTTAACTATAAGTACAGAGTTACTATATAATGCTGAAGTATTAGTACTAGATGAACCATATTTAGGTCTAGATAAAATAAATACTAAAATAGTAAATATTATTCTAAATAAATTAGCTGAAGAATATGATAAAACTATTATTTTAGGACTAAGTAATGTAGAAGATGTATATAATTATACTAACTATGTATGCTTAGTAAATAATAATAAACTAGATAAATATGGAGAAACAGAAGAAGTATATAAAGATATTAAGTTCTTAGAAAAACATAATTATAGTATTCCAAATAGTATTAAATTCATATCTCTAGTACATGACAGAGGTATAAATTTAAACTATAATAAAGATATTAGAGATATTATAAAAGATATATATAAACATGTATAGGAGGGGAATATGCGTTTTTTAATAAAATTTTCTTATGATGGAACTCTCTTCATAGGATTTCAAAGACAACCTAATAAAAGAACAATTCAAGGAGGAATAGAAAGAGCCCTAAAAGAAATAAATGATTCTAAAAAAGTCAATTTAGTCGCTACAGGTAGAACAGATAAAAAAGTACATGCCATGTGTCAGTATGCTCACTGTGACCTAGATGTTAAAATAACGGAAAATAGTCTAAAAAGAGCACTAAATTCTAAACTACCAGATGATATACATATTATTTCCACAAAAACTGTGGATAAAGATTTTAATGCCAGATACTGTGTAAAAGAAAAGACATATAAATATCTACTTAATATGGGAGAATATAATCCATGTGATAGAAATTATATATATCAGTACTGTCATAATCTAGATATAGATAATATGAAAGATTGTATTAAAGCATTTGTTGGAGAACATGATTTTAGAGCTTTAGTAACCGAAAATAAAGAAAGAGAAAACTGTATAAGAACAATAACAAATACTACTATAAAAGAAGAAAATGATATTTTAGAGATAACTTTTACAGGAAATGGCTTCTTAAAATATCAAGTTCGTAATATGGTAGGACTACTTATTAGAGCAGGAGAAGATAAAATTAAGAAAGAAGATATAGTAAAAATAATTGAAAGTAAAGATCGAACTAAAACAGGGAAAACTGCTCCTGCAGAAGGACTATATCTAGCAAATATTAAGTATTAATGAGAGCTAGTCTCTCTTTTTATTTGCCAAAATAACGAAAATATGGTATAATATGTCCAACTATTTGATGAAAACACGAAGAATAATTTGGGGGAATGGTTATGAGTGATATAGATTATGATAAAAAAATCGCTCTATGTAAAAAACTAGGAGCCGATCGTTTTAAGAAGATAGTTCATATTGCTGAAAAACTTAAATTTAAAGTATTAAAAAAAGTATTTCCACACTATATAGAAAACTACGATAAGAGAATAGATAAAGAATTATCTAGAGCTATGAAAAAAACTCATTCTAAAGAAGAACAAGAAGCTTTATTAAGAATAGCTAAGAGAGATAAAATGCTTATCAGAAAAGAAAATAATACTGAAGAAAATAGAAACTATCACATAGATAAAAATAATCCAGAAGCAATTATAGATTATTTAAAATGGAACAAGAATGTTCATGTTAAAGGTTTAATAATAAATGCTTTAACCGCAGCCTCAATAATCGCAATTTCAACACAATTACCTGCTGTCTTACCATTAATTGCTTTAGAAGCAGCTGATGCATTCTTAAATTTCCAATGTATAAATATTCAAAACTGTAATATTTATCGTTATGAAAAGAATAAAGATAAAATACAAAAAATGTCTCAAGCAAAAATGAAACATAATATTGAAAGATATGGTAAATTTGCCAAAATAGTTGATAAAGAATTAAATGAAAATAATTATAATTTACCTAAACCCAAAGAAATAACAAGTAAAATACAAACAAAAGAAGAATTATTACAAGCTATGGATATTGCAATCGATGAATTAAAATCAAGAGGTAACATAGAAAGAGCCAATTCATTAATAGAAAAAAAGAATAAATTATTAAATAAAAAAGAAAATAGGAAGGTGAAAGTTTATGACTAACGTATATGCTACAACATTAGTAGGAGGATCTGTAACATCAACAGCCGCAGCTGCCTACGCAGGAACTTATACATTTGAAGGAGTAAAAGAAACTCGTAGACATCTTAATTACAAAAAAGGAGTAGATGAAATAAAGAATGCTGACTATTCTCATTGTACTGATATAAATGAAATAGCTTTAGCACTTCATTATTTAAATCCAAATGATGAAATAAGAACCATAGATCCAGATTCTCTAACAGATGAAGAAAAAGAAACTGGAGTAGTTGATAAAATAATATATACAACATCTATACCTAATTATTTAAAAATGCCAAAAGGTATAGAATTAGATGGAAAAGTCATTAGTACTAATACAGATACTGATGAACCATATTGTATCTTATTAGCTAATATAAATGATATAGATAAAGATATATTAAAGCCAGCTACAGAAGATCGTCATATAGATACTAAAACTGTAGGTACTCCAGTAGCTTTAATAGGTACAACAACAGCTACAGTATTAACAGGTAATTCTTTTGTAGATAGTTCAAGTGCTGCTACATATGATGCTAAGACATATATGGATTCTATCTCAGATACTGAGTTAGAAGAATTATGTACAGATCTAGAAGCTAAAACATTAGATGAACAAATAAATGAAACACTTGAAAGAGAAAACGTAAAAAAGCTAGTTAAATAGTGATATATATAAGAAAAGTGTTGATTTTTAACACTTTTTTTAGTATAATCATCATTGGTACATTTAAATCCCCACATAAATTTTCCCGTGGGAAAGGAAAGTTTAGAGAAAAGGAGAAAAAATATGACAAGTTATATGCAAAAAAAGGAAACAGTTGAGCATAAGTGGTATGTCATAGATGCTGAAGGAAAGCCTCTAGGAAGAGTTGCTACTTTAGCTGCTACATACTTACGTGGTAAACACAAGCCAACTTATACACCACATATAGATTGTGGAGACAATATTATTATAATTAATGCTGAAAAAGTACTTTTAACTGGTAACAAAGAAGAAGAAAAAATGTATTATGATCATTCTATGTATGCAGGTGGTCTAAGAGAAAGAAATGCCAAAGAAATGAGAGAACGTTATCCAGAAGAAATGGTAGAACGTGCTGTTAAAGGAATGCTTCCTCATACAAGATTAGGAAGAGCTATGGCTAAGAAATTATTTGTATACAGAGGAGCAACTCATAAACATGAAGCTCAAAAGCCAGTTGCTTTAGAGGTTAAATAGGAGGGTTTATGGCAAAAGAAACTAAGAATGTTTATACAGGAACAGGACATAGAAAAACAAGTATTGCTCGTGTTAAACTAATACCAGGAAAAGGAAAAATAACAGTAAATGGAAAAGAAGTAAATGACTATTTTCCAAATAAGATATTAATCATGGATTTAACTCAACCATTAGATTTAACTAAAACAAAAGAAATCTTTGATGTAGACTGTGAGGTAAAAGGTGGTGGATTAACTGGACAAGCAGGTGCTATCAGATTAGGTATCACAAGAGCACTTCTAGATTATGATAAAACTACTCCAGCTGATTCAGAAAACAGTTTTAGAAAAACATTAAAAGTAAATGGTTTCATCACAAGAGATTCTCGTAAGAAAGAACGTAAGAAACCAGGATTAAAGAAAGCTCGTAGAGCACCACAATTCTCTAAGAGATAGAAAAGCTTTTTGGAAAGTCCGTATTTACGGGCTTTTTTCTATGTCTAAATATCAAAAATATCCACATTTTATAGGCCGTAGGCTACAAGTAGGCTACAGATAGGCTACAAAGTGTTCGTAAAATGAATTATATTATTAATAGTATGATATAATGAATTAGTAAGGTTGTGATATTAATGAAAAAAATTATAGATTTAATTGCTAGTTCAGGCAGTCATAAAGACGAAAAATTACTAGATTATATTAGGAAGAACTATTTAATTAAAAACCATATAACTAATTTATGCTTTATATCTGGTCAAGGAGAAGATTATGAACATCATACTCAACCAAGTGCTAATGAATTGAGAAAACTGATGCTTGAAACAAATGATAAAAATACTTTGTATTTTTTAAGGTCTTTCTTTTTTGATAAAGATAGCGATAATTATTTAAAGTTAATGGAAGATGTTTGCAACGCTGACATTCAAGTGTTTAAAACTGATCAAGTTGAAGAACATGTTACTAATGATAAAGAATGGACAAATAAGTATTGTGAGTTTATTACACCAGATGATTTAGAAAAATAAGTTATTAGGAGTTGATTAAGTTGAATCATTTTGAATATAGAATATATAATGAAGTTTATAATGAGATAGTTTCTGGCAAAAAAACTATTGAGTTTCGTTTGTTAAATGAAAAAACAAAAAGTATTAAACAAGGTGATGAAATTCAATTTAAAGTTTTAAATAATGAAGATAGATATGTATTAGTTGAGGTTATTAATAAATATATTTATAGCGATTTAGAAGAATTGTGGAATCATAAAGATATAATAAATAATATATTAAACTATTCAAAAGAAGAATTTATAAATACTTTTTATAATATTTTTGGTAAAGAAAAAGTAGAAAGCTCTAAAATTGTTGGTATAGAATTTAAAATAAAAGAAAAGAATTAATAAAATTATTTTTTTTTGAAATAGAAGAAAATTACTTAAATACTGCTAAGAACATATAAGACCTGTTATGTAGGCGACACGTAGGCTACAAAATGCTCGCAATCCCGCATAAATAAAGGGATGCTAATTTACAAAGAGATAATATGTTTTCAAAAAGTCCATTATGGACTTTTTTGTATGTAAAATAGTAGAAAGCTAAATTTGATAAAAACTAAATTATATGATATATTATACACAAATGAAGAAAACTTCATAAAAAAGGAACACTTAATGCGCATGTTGAGTGTCGCCTAATATTTTGGTTCCACCTAAATCATTGCTGAGTTAGGTGGATAACTTTTATATTAATACTATAAGTAGTAATAATAGTAAAAGGAAGATAATTATAGGGAAGATATTAATATATCTTTCTTTTTCATTTTCTCGCCTCCCTTCGTTAGAAGATTGGCTCCACCCAACTTATTAAATGTTCCAAAGTTATTATAGCAAACTAATGTTTAGTAAAAAGGAAAAATAGTTTTAAATTTAAATGAATTATAATGAAAAATAATATATAATTAAATATTTCATGATATAATCAAATTGGGAGTGATATTATGCTAAAAATAGGGCTTGATTTAGATGGTGTAGTATTTGATAGTGAAGCTACATTTAGAGTATATGAAGAAATATTTGATATTGAGAATAATCAAAATACTTTAATTGATAGAACAGAACCTAAGTACCAACATCGATATAATTGGACTGATGAACAGAAGAGAAAATTTGATGATTATTTTGATGAAGTATCCAAAGAAAGCCCTCTAAAAGCAGGGTTTAAAAAAGTATATAATTTATTAAAAGATAAAGATATTGAATTCATTGTAATTAGTGCTAGAGGATATAACTCTAAAGGTGAATTTATGGAATCTATGGAAGAAGATGCTAAAAGAATATTAGCTGAGAATAATATTAAATTTGATAAGTACTATTGGAAACAAACTGATAAAACAGAAGCCTGTCGAAAAGAAAACATTGACCTAATTATAGATGATGATTACAGAGTAATTGAAAACCTTTCTAGTAATAAAATAAAAACACTATACTTTAGAGATGGTGGCATGAAAGAATTAAAAGAAAATGAATACATCAAAGAAGTAAATAACTGGGGAGATATATACAGAATTTTAAGTAGTAAATAAAAGTCCATTTATGGACTTTTTTTATTTAGTATTGACAAATTAATATAACAAATATACAATATTATTGTATTAATCAAGTAATACAGTGGGAGGAGTTATGGAAATAACATTTGATAATAATATTCCAATCTATATACAATTATTGGAATATATGAAAATTTATCTTATTTCTGGTACTTTTAAATGTGGAGAAAAGCTTCCTTCAGTAAGAGATTTCGCAACTACTTTTAAGGTTAATCCAAATACTATGCAAAAAGCTTTAAGTGAACTTGAAAGTATGAAGTTAATCTATACTGAAAGAACTAATGGAAAGTACGTTACTAAAGATAAAAAACAAATAGAAAAATTAAAAGATGAATATGCTCTTACACTAGCTAAAAGTTATTTTGAAGGTATGAAAAGAATAGGTCTAGGTAAAGCAGATTCTATAAAATACTTAGAAAGGATAGATGATTAATGAATTTACTAGAGATAAAGAAACTAAATAAATCATTTGATAATAAAAAGATACTTGATGATATTAATTTAAAAGTATCTAAGAATAAAATAATAGGACTTCTCGGTAAAAATGGAGCAGGTAAAAGTACTTTAATAAAACTAATTAATGATTTATTAACTCCAGATTCAGGGAAGATTTTATTTAAAGGAAAAGAAATAGGTGTTTACTCTAAAAAACATATATCTTATCTACCAGAGAGAACATATCTAGATAAGAGTATGAAAATAAAAGATGTAATAAACTATTTTACTGAGTTTTATGAAGACTTTGATAAAGAAAGAGCCTATAAGTTATTAGATAGTCTAAATTTAGATTCAGAAAAAAGAATAATTAAGATGTCTAAAGGTATGCAAGAAAAACTACAATTAATATTAGTTATGTCTCGTAATGCTGACTTATATATCTTAGATGAACCATTAAGTGGAGTAGATCCAGCTACTCGTGATTATATTCTAGATACAATTCTTTCTAATTTTAACGAAGATGCTAGTATTATAATATCTACTCATTTAATATCTGATGTTGAAAGAATACTAGATGAAGTAGTATTTATAGATAATGGCAAAATAGTTTTATCATCTCCTGCAGATGAATTGAGAAATAAAGAAAAAGCATCAATAGATGAAATCTTTAGGAGGATGTTTAAATGTTAGGCAAATTAATAAAATATGATTTTAAATGGATAAATAAAATTATGTATGTGTATTTCATAATTATGTTTATTGTTACTATTGCAGTTAAAATAGTAGAAAGCATTGATCAGACTTTATTCCTAGTAATAGTAGATAAAATACTATCAGGTGCATTTATATCTATAGCTATTTCTATGTCTATTACTTGTATCATGAGAATATGGTCTAGGTTTATAACAAACATCTATAAAGATGAAAGCTATTTAACACATACTCTACCTATAACTAAAAGCGAGATATTTAACTCTAAAATAATAGCTGGTATATTATCAATACTTATGACAGCTATAGTAATAATAGCCTGTGTCGCCATTGTAGCTTTAAATGAAAATACTATAGATTCTCTAAAAATAATGTATGATTCACTAGTTCAAACTTATAATGGAACATATGCTATATTATTTATAATTGGTATTGTATTACTAATAGCTTTAGAAATAATATTCTTTATGATTTCAGGTATATTTGGTATAGTTATTGGCCATAGTTTTAATAATTATAAAATGCTTATATCAATAATAGTTGGTATTGTAAGTTATGGTTTATTATCAACTGTTTCTCTAGTAATAATAGGTATCTTAAGTGAAGTGGCTGATTTTGAAATAGTAAATAATGCTTTTCCATCACTAAAAACATTAAAGATTATGGGCTTTACTTCAATAGGAATATACTTAGTATTTAATTTAACTTATTACTTTATCGCAAAAAAAATATTAAATCGTGGAGTAAATGTAGACTAAATATCCTAAAATGTGATACTCTTAAACTAAGGAGGATAGAAAGAATGAAAAAGACATTATTATTAATATTAACTTTATTTGTTGGACTAGTAGCAATTACTGGATGTAGAATGAATCCAACTAGTGGATTAAAGAATCCAAAAGACATAACACTTTCAGGAAAACATGGAAAAACTATAATATCATATAGTGATGATGGTACATATGATTTTGATAAAGAAACAAAAGTATTAAGAAATGAAAAAGCTGGTTTCCGTATGACTTTCTATTACAGTACTAATACTTCTAAACAACAAGAACAAGTACATAAAGCAATGAAGAATACTAAGAACTATACTGTTATAGATAATGTTGAATATAATGGTTATAAAGGATATGCTTCTATCGACGAAAAATATGGTACAGCTCAAGTATTCTTATATGTAGATAAGAAGAAAGATGTTATATATATAGTTCAAATTAGTCCATTACATTCATTAGAAACACAAAAGAAAATTAAGAGTGGAACAAGTCCTAAGAAAGTACTATATGGCCTAGATAAAGTTCAACAATCACTAAAAACTGTTAGATATAAAGATAAAAAATAAGCTCAATATATTGAGCTTTTTTTATTTATCTTTTCTATTGTAAAATATTAAAAAAATAGATATAATTATTTATAGTGGAATAGTATATATAAGATAAGAATATCTGGGGTGAAAACAGTGATAGTAAGACTTATAAAGAAAAGAAAAATTTATAACTTTAATTTACCAACTGTTATTTCTGGAAATTACTGGATAACTGATACAGATTATCTAGGTAATTCTAGAAACCTTATTAATGTGGAAGAATCTAATGGACAGTGGAAGATAAAAAGTGACTTTGAAACTAAGATTATGTCTGGAGATAAAGAAATAGATTCTGCTATATTAAAAGATTATAGCCTATATTTCTTAAAAGTTAATACTGATAATGAATATGTTATATTATACTGTTCACCATCTTATGATAAACAAACTGTTAGACTAAGGCCTCGTAAAGATGGAGAATTTCTTATAGGAAATGATAGTAGAGATGCTATTAACTATTCTTATCCACTAGTATCTAAACAGCATGCTAGAATGATATATAAGAATAATCATTGGATAGTTCAAGATTTAAATAGTAAATATGGAACTTATGTTAATGGTAATGCTGTTACTACTAAAGCTCTAGAATATGGAGATATAGTCTTTATAATGGGCTTAAAACTAATAATAATGCCTGAATTTATGGTAATAAATAATATAGGTAACTATGTTAATTATGATAGTAATATCTTTGAAATAGAAGGAGCTGTTACTCAAAAACAAACAGAGCAAGATAATCCAGATGAAGAGCAAGTTGAATTCTTTAAAGAAGACGACTATTTTTACCGTGCTCCTAGATTTAAAACTAAAATAGAAGATGCTAATATAACTATTGATCCACCTCCAGGAAAAGAAGAAGAAGATAAAACTCCAATGATTTATACTATTGGTCCTATGATGACTATGGGTATGATGTCTATGATGATGGTCTATTCTTCATTTGCAGGTTTAATAGATGGAACGGCAGACCTATCAACTTCATGGCCTTCTATACTTATGGCCCTAGCTATGTTAGCTAGTATGTTATTATGGCCAATGCTAACTAGAAAATATCAAGCTAATCAAAAGAGAAAACATGAAGCTCTACGTCAACAAAAATATACTGAATATATTGCTAGTAAAAGAGAAGATATTCAAAGTGAAATGAAAATGCAAAGACAAATATTAATAGACAATTATTTGCCATTACAAAATACAGAAGAAATAATATTTAAAAAGAAAAGATCGCTTTGGGAAAGAGAATTAGATCAAGATGACTTCCTATCTGTTAGATTAGGAATAGGTAATACAGAATTACAAGGAAAAGTTAACTTCCCACAAGAACATTTCTCACTAGAAGATGATAATCTTCTACAACAAGTATATAAACTAGGTGCAGAATCTACTACATTAGAGAATGTACCAGTAGCTTTATCATTTGTTACTAATAGGATATCAGCTATTATTGGTACTGGTACAAACAAAGACCAAGTAATAGAAGGTTTAATACTTCAAATGTTAGCTTATCATTCATATGAAGACTTAAAAATAGTTTTATTAACAGATGATTCAAGAGAAGATAAATGGTCTTATCTAAAGATAGCTCCTCATAACTGGAGTAATGATAAGACAATTAGATACTTTGGTACTAATCTAGATGAAGCTAAAGAAATATCTCTTAATCTAGAAAAAGAATTACAAAGTAGAAAATATGATGATAAGAATGGTGAAATGAAATTAAGTGAAAAAGACTATCATCATTACAAACCATACTATTTAATAATAACTGATAATTATAAAGATTATCGTGATCTAGATTTATTAAAAGATGTTTGTGAATCTCCAATTAACTATGGATTCTCACTAATAGTAGTAAGTCCTAGATTAATAAATTTACCAAATGAATGTCAGACATTTATCTCTATTGGAGATAAAAAGTCAGGTGTCTTTGAAAATGAATTAGTTGCTAATAAACAAAAAGAATTTGTAGCTGACTTTGATCCAAATCTTAATATGTATGAAGCTTGTAAGATACTTGCTAATATTCCAATAGATATAGCTAAAGAGAGCAGAAGCCTACCAAATGGGATTACTTTCTTAGAAATGTATAATGTTGGTATGGTAGAACAATTAAATATCCTAAATAGATGGAAGTCTAATGATCCTACTAAATCTCTTCAAGTACCAGTAGGAGTAGATAAATCTAGAGAATTATTTAAGTTGGATCTACATGAAAAATTCCATGGACCACATGGCTTAATAGCTGGTATGACTGGTTCAGGTAAATCAGAATTTATAATTACTTATATTCTATCTATGGCAATTAATTTCCATCCATATGAAGTATCTTTTGTACTAATAGACTATAAAGGTGGAGGTTTAGCCGGAGTATTTGAAAATAAAGAAAATAATATTAAGTTACCACATTTAGCTGGTACTATTACAAACCTAGATACTATTGAAATGTCTAGAGCACTTGCTTCTATTCAATCAGAATTAAGAAAGAGACAAAGACTATTCAATACAGCACGTGATAAATTAAATGAAAGTACTATTGATATTTATAAATATCAAAGTTTATATAGACAAGGTCTAGTAGATAAACCAATATCTCATTTATTTATCATATCTGATGAATTTGCTGAATTAAAAGACCAACAACCAGAATTTATGGATCAATTAATCTCAACTGCTCGTATTGGTCGTTCTCTAGGAGTACACTTAATTCTAGCTACTCAGAAACCAGCCGGTGTAGTAAATGATCAAATCTGGTCTAACTCTAAATTTAGAGTATGCTTAAAAGTACAAGATAAATCAGACTCTATGGATATGATTAAAGTACCAGATGCAGCTGAATTAAAGAATCCAGGTAGATTCTATCTACAAGTAGGTTATAATGAATTATTTGCTATAGGACAAGCTGCCTGGGCAGGAGCGCAGTATTATCCACAAGAAAAGAGGAAAAAGAAAGTAGATAAATCTATTGATATAGTAGATAATGTTGGTAACTTCATAAGAACTCTAGATGATCAAGAAAGTGAAATAAAAGTAGCTTCTGAAGGAGAAGAAGTAACTAGTATTATTAAATATATTATAAATGAAGCAGCTACTCAAAAAATAAAAGTAGATAAATTATGGTTAGATAGAATACCTAATACTATATATATAGATAAGTTAAAAGAAAAGTATTCATATAAACCAGTTATGAATGATATTAACCCAGTAATTGGAGAATATGATGATCCAGATAACCAAAGACAAGGTCTATTAACTTTACCTATATCACATGGAGGAAATTCAATTATCTTTGGATCAGCTGGTTCTGGTAAAGAATTAATGTTAGAATCAATTGTTTATTCTACAATTACTAATCATAGTCCAAAAGAAATAAATTTCTATATTATGGACTTTGGAGCAGAAACTCTAGGTATGTATAGAAATGCTCCTCATGTAGGAGAAATACTTTTCTCAAATGATACAGAAAAGATAGAAAATCTATTTAAAATGATTACTTCTATTAGTGAAGATAGAAAGAAATTGTTTATAGATTATAATGGTTCATATGATTTTTATATTAATCATGGTGGAAAACAAATTCCATTAATAGTAATAATGATTAATAATATAGAAGCTTTTTTAGAAACATATCCAGATTATGAAGATATTATGGGTCAATTAACAAGAGATTGTCTAAAATATGGTATTGTCTTCATAGTAAGTACAAATGGACCTAATACTATGAGATATCGTCTAAGACAGAATTTCTCTCAAAACTTAGTATTACAATTTAATGATCCATCAGATTATGGCGCAGTATTAGCTGATGTTAAAAAGAAAGAACCATCTAAAGTATTTGGTAGAGGTTTAGTTGATATAGATAATATCTATGAATTCCAAACAGCTCATTCTTATAAAGAAGAAAAGACTTTAGATTATATTAAAGTAATATGTAATAAGTTAAATGAAATGTTTGACTATAAAGCAAAAGCTATTCCAATATTACCAGAAGAAGTAACTAGTGAATTTGTTAAAGATTATTTAGGTAATCTTAATACTATCCCAGTAGGAGTACAAAAAGAATCCTTAGAAACAGCTACTATAAATCTAAATCAAAACTATATGTATACTATTACTGGAGAAGACATAAGTAATTCTGAATCTTTCTATACAGGAATTATAAAGAATATATTAACTATTCCTAAAACAAAATGTATAGTAATGGATTCTCTAGATGTATTTGGAGCACCACCTAGTATGAATAATGTTATATATGATAGTGATTCTTGTATGAATGCTATTGAAAGTCTAAAGAATATTTATAATTCTAAAATAGATAATCCAAGTGATGATATAACTATATGTATGATTATAGGTATTAAATCACTATTAGAAAAACTATCAGAAGAAGATAAGACTCGTCTAACTACTATGTTAAAAGAAGCAGTTAAATTAAAGACTATTAAATTTATCCTAGTAGATAGAATAGATGATATTAAAGGATTAAACTATGAAGAATGGTTTAAGTCTTCAGTAGACTTATCTGACGGTATATGGATAGGTAATGGTATAGGTAACCAATTTACTCTAAAAGTAACTACTTCATCAAGAATATTAAGAGAAGAAGTAGAAGATGGCTTTGGATATATCATAGTAAAAGGAAAAGCTTATCTAATGAAGCTTATGTCTGATGAATAGGAGGAAATATGAATAAGAATAAAATACTAATAGAATTATCAGTACCATCTATAGAAAAATCTTATGATATATTTATTCCTATAAATAAAAAGATAGGTACTATGAAAAATCTAATAGAAGAAGCTTTAGTAGAATTATCAGAAGAAGCATATATAATAAAAGAAGATAGTAATTTATATAGTCAAGAAACAGGTAAAATATATGATGTTAATACTAGTATAAAAGATACTGATCTAAAGAATGGTTCTAGAGTAATATTAATATAGGTGATAATATGAGTGATTATGAAAAATATGTAAAAGCAATATCTAAGATATTTGAATGTACTACTTTAATGAAAGAAGCTCTTCCTAATCAAGATAATATTAGTTATATTGAAGGAGTAGAAGAGTATAAAGAAGAAGTAGTAAAATTAGCCAATAATTTCCCTAAATCAAAAGGAATGGAGGAATTAGGTAAATGATAGGACAATTAAAATATGAAGATATATTAAAAGTATCTAAAACTCTAGATAGTTGTATTAACGATATAAATACTATAAAAGATAAAGTAAAATCAAATGACTTATCTGACTTTATATCTACAGTAGAAGCTTATTCAAAGTACTTAGAAACACTAGTAGAATTAAATGTAGATGCAGATAAAGCTCTACAAGATCTAAAGACAAGAAAAGATTAAAAAAGAAATATATTTATATTTCTTTTTTTAATACTAAAATATGATATAATTAAACTAGGATAGTGTAGATAGGAGTATATATGATGTATAGATCTATAGACAACTATGACTATTTATACAGTAGAGCAAAGATGTTTTGGACTACTGTTTTTGCTATGTTATTTTTACTTGTAGTATATACCATATCTAGTAAAACATTCTCAGCTGATCCCCTACAAGGAGAAGCCTTTGCAGAATTTGATTCTTCAACAGGAGTACTTCGAATATTTAGAGATGAAGCTGGTACATATACAAATGAACAAACTAGTGGAACAAAGACATATTATACCGGTATAGAAACTAATAACTATAACCTCGCAACAGTACCTTGGTATAGTGTAAAAGCAGATATTCTAAATATACAAATTGAAGATTCTATCAAGCCAACTAGTCTAACCTTTTGGTTTTATGGGTGCATGAATTTAAAAAATATTAATGGACTTAATAAGATTGATATATCACTATTATCAACACTTGGAGGGCTTTTTAATGGTTGCAAAGAGCTAACATATTTAGACCTTAGTAGTTGGAATGCTTCAGATTTGTCTACACTTAACATGTTCAATAACTGCAGTAAATTATTAGTACTTGACATCAGTGGGATAAGCACAACCAATTTAACCGCAGCAAATATGCAAGGCATGTTTTCAGGTGCTACTAATTTAAGCACTTTAAAAATAGGATCTAATTTTATTCTCAAAGCACAACAGCCAGGATATGACCCAGGATTATATAGCATAGGCACGTTTAAATTAGATGGTATTGGTGCCACACTTGATTACGGAACTACTAATACTGCAGGAACATATTTAAGAGTATTTGATACTGAAGCTTTTGCCGAATTTGATTCTTCAACAGGAGTACTAAGAATATTTAGAGATACTGTAGGTATATATACGAATGAACAAACAAGTGGAACAAAGACATACTATGCTGGAATAGAAACTATTGCAAGTGATGTTACTCCAAAGTGGTATTCAAATAGAACAAGTATAACAAATGTAGTAATAGAAGACGAATTTAGACCTCAAACAGCATATTATATGTTTAGTGATTGTAATAATATGACCAGCATTACAGGACTATCTCATTTAGATACTGGGCAAGTAACAAATATGGGGTATATGTTTAATAATTGTAGAAATTTAACAAGTCTTGACTTGAGCAATTTTGATACGAGCAAAGTAACAATAATGACAAGTATGTTTTATAATTGCACTGGTTTAACAAATTTAAATTTAAGTAGTTTTGATACAAGTAATGTAACAAAGATGATCATGACGTTTTGGAACTGTAGTAGTTTAACGAGCCTAGATTTAAGTGATTTTGATACAAGCAATGTAACAGCCACGACAGGTATGTTTGGTGGCTGTAGCAGTTTAATAAGCTTAAACATAAGCAGTTTTAATACGAGCCAAGTAACGGATATTTCATATATGTTTTATTATTGTAGTGGCTTAACAAGTCTAGATTTAAGCAACTTCAATACCAGTCGAGTAACAAATATGTCAGACATGTTCTATGGATGTAATGATTTAACGAGTCTAGATCTAAGGAATTTTAATACAGCACAAGTCACAAATATGTCAAATATGTTTTGTGATTGTAGCAGTCTAACAAGCCTAAATGTAAGTAGTTTCAATACCAGTCGAGTAACAAGCATGTCTCAGATGTTTCGTAATTGTAGTAATTTAACAAATCTCAATTTAAATAATTTTAATACTAGCCAAGTAACAACTATGCTAAGTATGTTTTCTGGTTGTAGTAGCTTAACTAGTCTTAATTTAAGTGATTTTGATACGAGCAAGGTTACAAATATGTCTTGGATGTTTGGTAATTGTAGTA
>CAZALI010000009.1:0-22384 GCA_964486215.1 uncultured Muribaculaceae bacterium | reverse complement strand
GTTTGACCAGTCTAGATTTAAGCAATTTTAATACAAGCAATGTAACAAATATGTCTTATATGTTTTATATGTGTAATGGTTTAACGAGCCTAGATTTAAACTATTTTAATACATCACAAGTAGCAAATATGTCTTGGATGTTTGGTAATTGTAGTAGTTTGACCAGTCTAGATTTAAGCAATTTTAATACAAGCAATGTAACAAATATGTCCCAAATGTTTTATATGTGTAATAATCTAGTAAGTATCTATGTATCTAATAAATGGGATACTAGCAATGTAACTTCATCAACTAATATGTTTTATAATTGTACGAATTTAGTAGGCGGGTCAGGTACTACATATGATTCTAGTCATATAGATAAAGCTTATGCTCATAATGATGAAGGAATAACTAACCCTGGTTATCTTACAGAAGTAGAAGTTTTTGCCGAATTTGATTCATCAACAGGAGTATTAAGAATATTTAGAGATACAGTAGGTACATATACAAATGGACAGACTAGTGGAACAAAGACATATTATGCTGGAATAGAAGATATCACAGGAAATACAAATCCACTATGGTATGACAATAAAACCAACATAACAAGTGTAGTAATAGAAGATAAATTTAGACCTCAAACAACATACAAAATGTTTTATGAGTGTACTAATTTAACAAGTATCACAGGTATGTCAAATTTAGATACTAGCCAAGCGACAAATATGATGGGCATGTTTTATCATTGTAGTAGTCTAACAAGTATAGATCTAAGCGGTTTTGATACTAGTCTAGTAACGGATATGTCATCCATGTTTGCTGCTTGCAGCGGTTTAACAAGTCTAAATGTAAGTAGTTTTAATACAGAAAATGTAACAGCAATGAATAGTATGTTTTATGGATGTAGTGATCTAACAAGTATAGACCTAAGCGGTTTTAATACAAGCAATGTAACATTTATAACAGGTATGTTCCAAAAATGTAGTAGTTTAAGAAGCCTAAATCTAAGCAGTTTTGATACAGGTAAATTAAGAGGCATGAGTAGCATGTTTAGAGATTGTACTAGTTTAACAACCCTAGATTTAAGTAGTTTTAATACAAGTAATGTAACAACAATGGCTTATATGTTTACAAATATAAGGACATTAAAAGTATTAAAATTAGGCACTAATTTTAGCTTTGTTGGTACTAACCAAGAATTGACAGGAAATTGGAGAAGAGATGGAGATACAATAGTATATACAGCAGCTAACTTAGTAGCAAACTATAATGGCTCAACAATGGCTGGAACTTATAGAAGAATACCAGATGGAGAAGCTTATGCTGAATTTGATTCCTCAACAGGAGTTTTGCGAATCTTCAGAGATGATGCAGGAATATATACAAATGGCCAGACTAGTGGAACAAAGACATATTATACTGGGATAGAATCTATTACAAATACTACTAATCCAAAGTGGTATTCTAATAATCCAAGTATAACAAGTGTCGTAATAGAAGATGAATTTATACCCTTAACAGCATATAGAATGTTTAGTGGCTGTAGTAATCTAACAAATATAACCGGTATTTCTAATTTAAACACAAGCCAAGTTACTAATATGAATAGCATGTTTTATAATTGTAGAAGCCTAAGAAGCCTTGACGTAAGTGATTTTAATACAAGTAGCGTAACAGACATGGCTTATATGTTTGGTGATGAAATTGGTAAAACATTTACAAATCTTGATGTAAGTAATTTTGATACAAGCAATGTAACAAGTATGACCTATATGTTTTATCGCTGCAGTAGTCTAACAAGCCTTGATGTAAGTAATTTTAATACATCCAAAGTAACAAGCATGTTTGGCATGTTTAGCAATTGTGATAGCTTAACTAGTTTAGATGTAAGCAATTTTGATACAAGCAATGTTACCAATATGGCTCTCATGTTCAATTGTTGTAGCAGCTTAACAAGCCTTGATGTAAGTAATTTTAATACATCTAAAGTAACAGATATGAGTGTTATGTTTGATGACTGTAATAGCTTAACTAATTTAGATGTAACTAGTTTTAATACAAGCAATGTTACCAATATGAGCTACATGTTTTATCATTGTAGTAGCCTCACAAGTCTTAATTTAAGTAATTTTGATACAAGCAATGTTACAAACATGAACATGATGCTTGCTTTTGAGGATTCTCTAAAAGTTTTGAAATTAGGAACTAGTTTTATCTTTACTAGTGACGAAGCCTATCTATCAGGCAACTGGAGAAGAGATGGTGATACTACGATATACACAGCAACTGATTTAATGACGAATTACAATGGTTCAACAATGTCAGGTACTTATAGGAAAATACCAGATGGAGAAGCTTATGCTGAATTTGATTCATCAACAGGAGTACTAAGAATATTTAGAGATGACGCAGGAATATATACAAATGGACAAACAAGTGGAACCAAGACATACTATACTGGAATAGAAACTATTACAGGAAGTGTTAATCCAAGATGGTATTCTAATAGAGCAAGCATAACGAGCGTAGTAATAGAAGATGAATTTATGCCATTAACAGCATATTATATGTTTGGTGGCTGTACTAATTTAACAAGCATAACTGGTCTTTCTAATTTAGATACTAGTCAAGTAACCAATATGCGAAATATGTTTCAAGATTGTAGTAGTCTAACCAATTTAGATGTAAGTAACTTTAATACGAGCAATGTTACAGATATGAGAATGATGTTTTATAAATGTACTAACCCAACAAGTATTACAGGCTTGTCTCATTTTGATACATCTCAAGTAACAAATATGTATGGTATGTTTATGAGCTGCAGTTGCCTAACAAGCTTAGATGTAAGTAATTTTAATACGAGTAATGTAACAGATATGTCATATATGTTTTGGAACTGCAGTAACTTAATTAGTCTCGATGTAAGTAGTTTTAATACTAGCCAAGTAACAAATATGGATTCCACGTTTTATAACTGCAGTAGTTTAACCAGTTTAAACCTAATCAATTTTAATACTAGCCAAGTAACCACAACAAAAAGTATGTTTGATGGATGTAGCAGCCTAACAAGTTTAGACTTAAGTAGTTTTAATACCAGCCAAGTAACAGATATATCACGTATGTTTTATGGTTGTAGAAGCCTAACAAGCTTAGATATAACTAATTTTAATACAAGCAATGTAACAAATATGTCATCAATGTTTTACCATACCAATTCTTTAAATACATTAAAGCTAGGTACTGATTGGAACTTCTTATCAAGTAATAGTTTATCAAAATCATGGTTAAGAGATGGTGATACTACAGTGTATACTGCAGCTCAGTTAACTAATGCATATGATGGATCAACAATGTCAGGTACTTATAGAGCTGTTCAAGCGTTGACTATAACTGAAACAGTAAAAGGAACAATGGCTGAAACTAATAAAGAATTTGATTTTACTATTAATGTAACAAATGGAGGAGTAGGAATAGATAGTACTCATGCATATACAGGTACTAAGAGTGGTAATTTAGTATTTAATAATGGAGTAGCTACATTCACATTAAAGCATGCAGATAGTATAACTACATATTTACCATATGGAGTAAGCTATACAATTACTCAAGATAGTGATGGATATACTTTATCTAGAACGAATTATACTGGAATTTTAGGTACAGACATAACATCTACATTTACAGATACATTAAATGGTACTGTACCTACTGGTATAGAGTCTAATAACTTCTTTATATATTTAACATTATTCTTTACTGCTGTCACAATAATATTTATTTACTTAGTCTATAGAACAAAAAGAAAACAAGAATATAATTAAAAAGAGAAAGTAATCTTTCTCTTTTTATTTTAATAATTTTATAAAATTTTTAATTATAATATTATTCTTTTTACTAGGTTCAACTAAACAAGCTAAATATTTACTATCTAAATCAAAAGAAGTTTTTAACTCAAATAATTCTTTCTTATCAATTCTATCTTGTACATACTCTCTAACAACTAAACCAACTCCTAATCCATTAAGAGCACTATCTTCTATTATTAAATCATTTCCTATTTCCATAAGTGGATTAATAATTATATTATTAGTAGTACAAAATTGATTAAAGTTTTTTCTATTACTAGCAGCACTAGGTAATAGTATTAGAGGCAGTGAACTTAATTCCTTTTTACTAATAGTTTTATTAAGATATTTACTATCTTTATTAACAACAAATATATCATGTAATTCTTTTAACTTAATTAAATTAAAATTATCAGGTATATCATTAGGTAAATGAGTAAAAACAATATCTACTAGTCCTACTTGAGCCATCTTAATGAGTTCATCAGTAACAACAGTATGTACTATAACATTAATGTTTGGATATAAGTCATGAAACTTCTTTATATATGGCATTAAATATCTCTGCATTATAGTATTACCAGCTCCTATATTAATAGTACCTAACTCCATATTATTAAGACTAGTAATATCTTTTTCAGCAGAAATAATTAACTCCATAGCTCTTTTTATCTTTTTATATAGTATTTCTCCAGCTTGAGTAAGACTAACTCCATTTTTATGTCTATCAAATAACTGTGTATCTAAGTCTCTTTCTAATACTTTAATAGACTTACTAACAGCAGGCTGACTAATCATTAATTCATTAGATGCTTGAGTAATATTACCATTCTTTGCTACATAATAAAATGTTTTATATAATTCTAAATTAGTTTTCATAGTATTTAGAATTGTATTTCATCTTTCTTCTTAGTCTTAACTCTTACTTTCTTCATCTCAACAGTAATAGCTTGATCTTGATAATCTTCAAGTATTTTCTTAATATCTTTTAATTCTCTCACTGTTTGTTCTCTACCATTAACACTAAATTCATATGGAGTAGTTAATTCTTCTATTCTTTTATTTGCTCTGTATAATTCATCTTCTAATCCATTCACATAATTTATACTTATCATAGACTTCTCCTTCCATAACTATAAGTTATAATAAACATAAAAAATATATATTTTAATTATATCACACTTTGTAATATAATACAAAGCTGTTTGAAGGCCATCAGACAAAAATATATAAGGAGGGTTCAAAATTGTTTAAACTTGTAGATGAATTAAAATTCATTAGAGATGAGAAAAGAATAACTAAATTTGTTTGTTATTTTAATGATGGACAAGTAGGATTCGATTCAAGATCTACAGGAAGAAATATCTTATGGGCTTTTACTAATAGACCAATTGAAGATATAAAAACCAATATGATAGCAGCAACAAGAAGTTATATAAATGATTGTGACTTTGATAGAATTGAAATGTACTTACGACTTGGATTAGTATATAACTCCAACGATATTAATGAAGATAATTCTATAAAAGAAAATGCTCTACCATATGATGGAATAGTACGTTTTTATCCAACTAGTTTTAAAAGCTATTTAGATGATAAGCAAACTAATGAAATAGATTATGCTAGATATGGATATAATAAAGAAGGATATGTTAGATATAATGCCTTAGTAAAAGCTATGAATAGATCTGGACTAAAATATAGTGGACCAGAAAGCTTTGATGAGTTAAAAGAACGTATTCTAAATAACGAAGAGTTTGATATTAAAGTAGTAGCTAGTCTAACTAAAAATAAAGAACAAAACAAGCCAAAAGAAAACAAAACATTAAGATTAAAGAAGTAATTTTACTTCTTTAATCTTATAAATAATAGAGGTGATAGTAAGTGGATAATAAAGAAGAATTTTGCCACTATTGTGAACTAGTAAATGAATTAATTGATAGATATCATGAAAATAATCTATCTAAACCTATAGGACTACCTAATATAATGAAAGAAGATATAACTAGTAATGATAATGAACTTAACTATTATAGTCGTATTACTAATTCTAGTATATCTTTCAGTAAAGATAATAATCTAGTAAGAATAGTGTCTAGAAAAACATACTGTGGAAACTATACTACTTCTACTTATGAAATTGCTTATATAGATGGATTCTTAGTATGCAGATCTAATATAAGAAGTGAAAATAGTATAAATCAATATAAAAATTCTAACTACTTATTAATGGGCTTTATAGGCTATGATTGTGATATTAATTCTCAAGATATAGAAATACAAGATGTAGTACCTAGAAGAGATCTTTATATATATGAAGATATCATAAATAAATTTGAAGATATATCTGAAGAAAAAATATTAAAAAAGAATAATATAAAACATAAGATTAAATAAAGAAGTATTTATACTTCTTTTTATTGCTTTTTACTATAAATTTGATATATGATATTTCTATAATAGGAGGTTCTATGGAAGAAGAATTTTATGTAACCCGTGAATTAATAAATAGATTAGTAGATGCCTATGGAAATGCAGGAGAACCAGTACCAGCACCTATTCCATATACTAGTTTTTATGCTGAATATTTAGAAAATAATAAACTATGTTTTAATAACTCATATAGAAATATAACTTTTTATAAAGAAGATAATTATAATAAAATAGAAATAACTGCTGTTACAGATAACTATAATTATCATGATATATATAATCTTGCTTATATAGATGGATATTTAATATGTACAGTTAACTCTGTATTAAATAATATAGTGAATGATAATACTACTTCTACAAATATTCTTATGAGTTTTATAGGTTATGACTATAATTACTCATATATAGATATATATAATATAGTTCCAACAAGAGAATTATCTTATCATCAAGATACTCTAAATAAATTTAAAGAACTAACTAAACAAAAAGTAAAGGTACTTTCTAAATAATAAATAATAAGAAAAATATTAAAAAAATATGATACAATATAATAGGTGATACTATGTTTGAAAAAGAATTTAAAACATTAGATGAACAAATAGATATCTTAAAAGAAAAGGGATTGACTATAAAAGATAAAGCCTATACTAAAGAAGTACTATTAAGAGAAAACTACTTCTTCTTAAGTGGATATAGACATTTATTTATGAAATCAGAAAATAAAAAACAATTCTTACCTGGTACTAGATTTGAAGAGTTATATAGTTTATTTCTATTTGATAGAACATTAAGAAATATTATATTTAAATATTTATTAGTAATAGAAAATAACTTAAAATCAATAACTTCATATGTTTTATCTAAGAAATATGGTTATAGAGAAAAAGATTATTTAAGAAGTAAGAATTTTACTAAAGATCCAACTCGTCAAAAACAGGTTAATGATTTAATAGGTAAAATGAAAAGACAAATTAGAATTAATGGAGCTCAACATACCGCAACAGAGCATTATTCATCACAATATGGATATATACCATTATGGATATTAGTAAAAGTATTATCTTTTGGTATAGTTAGTGAATTATATACTATTTTGACACCTGATGATCAAAAAGAAATAGCTAAGATATATAATATTGAAATAGATGATTTAATGGATTATCTACCAATGTTAGCTAATTATAGAAATTTATGTGCTCATGAAGATATTTTATATGAGAATAAAACACGTAAAGAAATAGATAATACTATCTTTCATAAATTATTAAAGATACCTAGAGATGAAGAAGGAATTTATAAGTATGGTAAAAATGATTTATATGCTTTAGTTATTATCTTAAAACAAATGTTAAGAGAAAGTGACTTCAAGAATATGGTTATGGAAATAGATAATGCTATAAATGCACTAAGTTATAACTTATTAACTATTAAAGTTGATAAAGTTATAGATAGAATGGGCTTTCCAAAGAATTGGAGAGATATTGCTAATATGGAAAGGAGTATAGTTATAAATGAAACAGAAAAATAGTTTTAATTCAATATTTAATACAGTATTCTCATTTGTTATAGGTGGACTAGTAATGCTAGCTATTTTAAAATGGACTCCTATATTAAACGAAGTAGTAGATACAAATCAAGGAACTTCTATAGTTAAGAATAAAACTCAAATATATGAAAAGAGTTCTTTAGCAGCCTCAGTAGAAAAAGCATATGATTCTGTTATGGTAGTAAATGGTTACAGTAATGGACAATTAGCTTCTACTGGTACAGCTTTTGTTTATAAGAAAGATGATAAATATGGTTATTTATTAACAAATCAACACGTAGTAGCAAATATGCAAGAAATAAAAGTAATAAATACTAATAAGGAGACAGCTACAGCTAAGGTATTAGGAGGAGATCAATATCTAGATTTAGCTGTTCTAAGAATAGATATTAAATATGTTCATCAAGTAGCAGTCTTAGCTAAAGAAGATGTTACTAAATTAGGAGATACAGTATTCACTATAGGTACACCTATGGGTAATGATTATCAAGGTAGTGTCACAGCTGGTATCTTATCAGGAAAAGATAGAACAGTATCAGTATCTACTTCTAGTTATCAAAGTAATGACTGGGTAATGCAAGTACTACAAGTAGATGCTTCTCTAAATCCAGGTAATTCAGGAGGACCACTTCTAAATATAAATGGTGAAGTAATTGGAGTATGTTCTATGAAGTTTGTAGATAACTCTATCGAAGGTATGGGCTTTGCTATACCAATAGATTATGCTAAGAGTCACTTAGAATACTTAGAAAATGGTAAAAAGATAGAATGGCCTGTATTAGGTATAGAAATGGCTGACGCTTCATCTGGAACTATTTATAGTAATAATAATACAAAAGGTGTAAGTATTGTTAAAGTAGTAGATGGAACAGGAGCTGCTAAAGCTAATCTAAAATCAGGAGATGTAATAATCAAATTAAATGGTGCTGAAACAAAAGACGTAGCTCACTTAAGATTTGAATTATATAAACATAAAGTAGGAGAGACAATAAAGCTAACAATACTAAGAAATGGTAAAGAACAAATTGTTCCTGTAACATTGAGTAAATAAAAAAAGATGCTTAAGCATCTTTTTCTTTTTTCTTATTAGTAATGAAGTAATATACTCCAGCACCAACTCCGATAGCAACAATTACTACAGCTATAATAATTGTACTAACTAAATCAAATTCAGGTTCTTTTTGTTTATTAGCATATTTACCATTAATAACATCTTGTACAAAATCAGTACGATCTTTTACATCTTTAGCATATTCAGACTTAATAGCTTCAATCATAGGTTTTTCATATGAAGTATCAAATCCTGACCAAACTTCTTTACCAATCATGATATAAGGAACACCCTCAGTATCATCATCTCTAGCTTCTCTAACTTGTTCAAGTAATGTGTTATTATCAGGATTCTGCCAACACTCGTAACCAACTAGTTCAAATTTATCTCCATATTCTTTTTCAATAGATTTAAACCATTCTTCAGCTTCTTCGCAGTGTGGGCATCCTTCTCCTCTAAACATGTATACTTTTACTTCACTAGATCCCTCTGGAAATTCTTTATCAGCCTTTACTTCAGCATTAACGACCATTGGTAATACTAAAATACTGATCAAAAGTATAGCTAAATATTTAATTTTTCTCATAATTACCTCCCATATTTATAATATCATAAAATAAATAATTATAAAATAGATATATCAAATTCAGGAATAAAACTCATCTCTTGAGTATCTCCTTCTTGTATAAAAGAGTTTCTGATACCCAAGTCATATGCATAGTTAATAACTTCTTCATACTCTTCATCTCTAAGTTTTCTATTTAGGTTAGGATAATTAGTTTTATAAACAGGAGTATATTGATTCATAATACTAATAATTATCTTGTCTTTATATTTATCATATAAGTATTTAATGATTTTCTTACTATCATCAATATAACCAGGTAATACTAAAACTCTAACTATTAGTCCTTTTTCCATAATATCATTCTTAATCTTAATATTAGGTACTTGTCTATACATCTCATCAATAGAAAGAGTAGCATATTTAAAATAACTATCTATATGAGAATACTTTTTACCTAACTCATCATCAAAATATTTTAAATCAGCTAGATAAATATCAACTAAACCATCCAAAGTTTTTAAAGATTTAACAGAATCATAGCTACTAGTATTATAAACTACAGGTATTTTTAATGCTTTATGTTTTAATTTTTGTAATACATATCTTATTTGTGGAATATAATGAGTAGGAGTAACTAAATTAATATTATTAGCTCCTTTATCTTGTAATTCTAAAATTATTTCTTCAAATCTCTTAAGAGAAATATCTTTTCCATAGCCTTCAGCTATCTTTTTATTCTGACAAAAGATACATTTAAGATTACAATTAGAAAAGAATATAGTACCAGATCCATTCTTATTAGATAGAATAGGCTCTTCCCAATAATGTAGAGAATAATAACTTAGTCTTAATTTACTATTAGCTCCACAAAAACCAGTATTTTTATATCTATTAATTAAACATCCTCTAGGACAAAGACTACATTTAGTAAGACTTTTAAAATACATAAAAATCACCAACACATATTATAACAAAAAAATCAAACTTTAGCGTTTGATTTTTTCTTAACTGTATCAAAGTAGAAATCATGCTGTTCTATACCTGATTTAGTTTCCTCATCAATATGAATTCCATCACTTCTATCATCAACATATCTCATAACATGATTTAAGTAATCACTATCTCCAACCCCGACAACATCAGTATAATCAGTAAAATTAGTATTTTTACATTTAATAATAGTACCTTTGTCTATTCCTAAGTCTTTTTCCATAGCTTTAAGTACCTTATCAATATTACCAGTACCAAAGTTATAAGCTTGAATAGTAAGAGGAATATTATAGTCATATTCTTTAGCTAAGTATGAAAGAATAACAGCTCCAACTTTAAGACTAGCATCCTCTCTATTATAGAAAGTATCTCTTCCTATAGTAATACAATCTTTATGATTAGTAGGATTCTCAGTTAAACACCATTTTTCCCATTTATCTTTATAAAAGTTATAACTAGGTATTTCCATTCCTTCCCAAGAATCATATTGTACTTGTAGTAAATTATCATCTCTACCAGAAGACTCTTGAGTAACCATAGCCATAAGTAAGTTAGGAGATATACCTCTTTCACAAGCAGTCTCTTCAATTAATTCACCATAGTGTTTCTTAACATATTTAAAATCACTACTATCAGTCTTATCTTCAAAAGAAGTAAGAGAAGTATCATTTAAGAAAGCTAATTTCTTTTCTCTCATTTTCTTATATTTTTTCTTTTTGTTACTTTCTTTCTTTTCATCTTTTCTTTCTTCTACTTCTTTAGAATTCTTCTCATCTTTTTTATAATTCTTATTAAGAGTAAAATCAAATATACCAGAACTAATTAATGACATAATTGTAGTACCTATAACTAAGTTATTTATCATTCTTTTATTCATAGTTCCCTTTTTTACTACTTTTTTATCTTGCTTTTTATTCTGAATATATCTATTAATAGCTTTTTCCATTTTATCCACATGATTAGGCATATAATCAAATAAGTTATGTTTATAGAATTTATCTAAGTCAGAAAGACTAATAGTACTAACAATACCTCTAAGTCTTAATGAATAATCTTTATTTTTATTTTGTACTCTAACAGAAGTAATAGGTTCCCTGTTTACTTTCTTTAATAAAGATATAGCTCTCTTATCAGTATATACCTTACTACCATTAATATCTTTTACTAAACAATGTAAGTTATCGTCTACAAAATAGAATTTATAAATACCTTGCATATTATCACCATACTAATTATAGCACAAAGATTGCCAAAATAATAAAAATATGCTATAATATACACTCGTAAAAAAAGAGGTGCATAGTATGATAAAAGTATTTAATAACGTAATAGCTTCATTAGTATTTTTCTTAGTATATACTATAGTTTATTATAGTTTAACTAAGAATATGAATTCTTCTTCTGTAATACTAACTATAATATTTTTTATTCTCTTAGTATTATCAGATGCTATAAGATATGGTGAAGACTAAAAAAAGAAGATTTTAATTAATCTTCTTTTTTAAATTCTATAGAAATAACTCCATATTTATCTATTTTATCTAAAGAATAATATAAATTCATATCAGCAGGAGAAGCTATATCTTCTTCTTTATATCCCATCTTTATCTTATCAGTATGTCTATATAATTCTTCAAAATTATCATAAGTTTTTATATCAGTAATAATAACACTAATCTTTTTACTATTTTTTCTATTAGTAAAAGTAATAATATCTCCAATCTTTAATTTAGATCTTTTCTCATCATTAAGTCTAATTTCAATACTCTTAGTACCATCATTAACTTTCTTAAAGTAAACATCATCTAAATGCATCTTACATTCCATGAATATCACCTCTACCTATATTATATACAAAAATATATAAAAAAACAGATATAAGTGTATAATTAAATTAGGAGATGATAATATGCCAAGTCCATTAGATATGGCTAAATCAGCAATACGTATAGATAGTTTTGATGATATACCAAGAAAATATAAAGATTCAGTAATAGATAGAGCTACTACTGGACCAGATAGAAATTATATAGGAAATATAATAGAAGGAAAAAGAGGAAAAGAAACAAACCAAGTACAAGAAGAATTTAATGATTCTAATTTAGTTTATTTTGGTCATGGTACACCAGATAAAGAAGTAGTAGATAATATATTAAAAGAAGGATTAAGTGTTAAAAACTCAGAAGATTATAGATTTTATGATAATAACTTAAGAGGACTAGATAGTACTACTATTACTTTAGGATATGGTAGTAATTATTTATTTAATAAATATGAAGATACTCTAAATAATTGGCCTCATAAAGGCTCTAAAAACATAGTAATAATTTCTCTTCCAGAGAATTATTGTTTTACTCCAACAGAAACTAATATAAATTCTGATTACTTTGAAACATTCTATATAGGTAATGAAAAAGAAGGTTATAAACTAAGACCAGAATTTATAAAAGGAGTATATAACTCTACAGAAAAGACTTTTACTGAAAATGAAAACTTTTATAAAAACTTATCAGAAGATAAACAAAAAGAATTATTTAATGAAATAGATAATAACTATATTAAAGTATATTCAGAGATTTCCATATTATCCCCAACTAACTTTGATAGAGAATTACCTATAAGTAATGATAAAATAGATAAATTAAATATAGAATGGTATGCCAAACAAGCAAGAGACTTAAATAGATATTATGAAGAAATACAAAGACAAAGAGATCTATATACTGAAGATGATGATGAAGAAGATAAATATAATGACTTCGAATGGGATGAAACAACTGATGAATTAAGTGATCCTGATTGGGATGATGAAGAAGTTTATACTAAGCACAGATAAAGTCTTTACTTATATAATAAACATGTTATAATATAGCGCTGGTGGTGGAAAAAATGAAAAGCAGAGATATAGAAGAATTAATAAAAAATTCAGAAGAAATAGTAGAACAATTAGGAGAACCTTTATACGATGAAGGATATGACTACGATGAATACTATGGAAAAGAATATAAATATGGTAAATTAAGAATAAATTTATATGATGCCATAAATGATAATAGAAGTATCTATGTACATGTAGATGATAAAGAAGTATTATACTATAATGAAAATGATGAAATTCGTTATTTAAATGGTAATTGGGCAGATATAATAAATATAATACATGCACATATACCAAGTATCTTATTAGAAAGAGATATAAAAGCAGCAGATAGAAGTAAAAAGATTGCTGACTTAGAATCATTAAGTGATTATTTTAAATATTATGTAAAAATATATAATGATAATGACTTAATAATAGATGCTATAAATGAAAAACTAGAAAACTGTGATATCTCAGTAATAAGAGGAGAAGACTATATTACAGTAAGAAATCTATGTACTGGAGAAGATGATGAAATACCATTTGATAAATTTACTATATATAAACACATGAAACCAGTCGCAGAATTCAAAGGTGATGAACTAGATCCATTACCAAATCCAGATCATTATGTAGATAGATATAAACCCGGTCGCTGGATAAAAGACTTCAAAAGAGTCCTAACAGAATCAAAAGCTATAAATGATCTATTAACACAACAAGAACAAGATAAAGAAACAAAGAGCAAAGTAAAACACAATAAAAGAAATAAAAAATAAGCTGAATTAACTTCAGCTTTTTTTATTTATAAATGTATAAAGAGTACAGATAAAAGTCAATGTCTTGCTTATTGTTTCAAAAGAAGGTAAAATTACCTAAGATATATTCTGATAAAATATTAGACTCTGTATTTTATGAAGTATATACAAGAATACCATATATAGAAAAAAGATGTAATGTTACAAGACAAACAGCATCTACATACTTAAATAAATTAGTAGAAGTAGGAATGTTTGAATATGAAAAAGTAGGTAGAGAAAGTATATATAAAAATGATAGATTAATAGATTTATTAAGTAAATATTAAAAAACAGCTATGCTATAAGCATAACTGTTTTTAAATTATAAATAAAACAAATAGACTCCCAATAATGGATTTGGAGAAGATGTCAATACTTTAATAGTCCTTTCTTCACCTTTTTTTGACCTTGAGCGCGAGAGGTCAAAAATTTCGCGGGCTTCGCCTGTAAGATGTAGAGTGTATTTAGTCTTTATTTTTACTAAAAGTATATAAATCGCAATAAAAATCAAAACAAAAGAACCGCAAGGGGTGTGGGGGCGCGGCGGTTCTTTTATTACTAGTAGAAGAGAAAACCAAGAAAAAGCGATATCTATAAAAAATAAAATTGTAGCGATTATAATCAAATAATGAATTTGATTCAGATAAAGTAAAAAAGGCATTTTTTACTTTATTCTTTGTAAAAATGTCATTACAATTATATTTACAAAAGTAATGACATATGATAAAATTATTATAAGAATAATGGAGGGTGTATATGCAAGAAATAAATAAATATATTGAAGACATGGCACTTTCAAGAGATTTTAACAAAGGAAAAGCAGCAAAATTATTTAAAAAAGTTCATGACACTAAGAAACCATTACGTGTTACTAAGAATGGACAAGATTATGTAGTCGTACTAGATTTTAACGAGTATATAAAAATTGTGGACAAAATAGATTTGAGTGAACGTGAAAAAGGAGTAGAGAAAAGATAATGAAAAGAAGTAAAATTATATTGACAATTGGAGAAAAATTTTTAACAAGTAATATTGAGAATGAAGAGTTTAGCTATAAAAAAGCATTAACTAATATCGGAAAGAATGTAGAAGATTATCAAGAAAATGCTTCAGGAAGAGTATATCAATTTATTGATTTAAGATTTTCCAATGATAAAATATCAGTTTTAGTAGAAACAAAAGATGATTATAGCAAATGGAATGATGATGATCTTATTAAACAAATACAAACTTATATTAATTGTGAAAAGGAACTTACAAATAATAAGATAATAGCCATACTAGCAAATACAAACGATGATAGAATTAAAGTATGGTATGGCGATGATTTGAAAATTTCGTTTGAAAACAACATAGAAGACGAAAGAAAAATAAAATCATTTGAAGAATATGAAAATATATATTATGGAACAAAAAATGACAAATTGAAAGTAATCCAAAATACATACAATTTGAATGAATTATTACATAAATATGGTATAAAGGAAAAAATTAGAAGTCAATTTGTTGGAACTTGTTTGTTAGCTCTAAAAAATGGATTGGTATATAATAAACTAACTACCAGTCAGGTAATTGCTGGTGTAAGAGAGAAACTAGAAAAATTATTAAATGACAATATAAATAAGGCAGAAAAATTAGTTTTATTGGATAAAAATGTTCTCAGCTCACAAGACGTTAGAGAATTAACAAATGAGCAGATGGAAGAAATCTTAAACTCGATAGAAAAAGACATATTACCATATATAAATGATCAAAGTACTCAAGGACAAGATTTATTAAATTTGTTTTTCACTACATTTAATAAATATGTTGGTAAAGCGGATAAAAACCAAGCATTTACACCTGATCACATTACCCAATTTATGTGCCACGTATTAAATGTAAATAGAAATTCAAGAGTATTAGATCCTTGCTGTGGAAGTGGAGCATTTTTGGTTAGAGCAATGACTGAAGCTATGGATGATTGTGATACAAAAGCAGAAAAAGACAATGTAAAATTAAACCAGATTTATGGCATAGAATATGAAGATGTTGCGTTTGGATTATCCACCACAAATATGTTAATTCATGGAGATGGAAATTCGAATATAAAACAAGGAAGTATGTTTGACAATGATGAGTGGATAAAGGCAGCAAATATTGATACAGTATTGATGAATCCACCTTACAATGCAACAAGAAAACAAGCAAACCAAAAATATGTAGAAACTTGGGATAGTAAAACAACGACAGATCCTTCTAAAGGGTTACACTATGTATATTACATTGCAAATTTATTAAAAAGAGGAAAACTAGCTGTTCTCTTACCAATGCAATGTGCAATCGGTACAAAAGGAGACATAAAAGTGTTTAAAGAAAAGATGCTGGAAGAAAACACTTTAGACGCAGTTTTTTCACTGCCTTCTGATATGTTTTATCCTGGAGCAAATGTTGTTGCATGCTGTATGATTTTTAATCTGGGAGTAAGACATGATAAATCACCTAATGAAACGACCTTTTTTGGATATTATAAAGATGATGGATTTGAAAAAAGAAAAAATCTAGGAAGAGTAGAAAAATATAAAGATTCATGGAAAAATGTTGAAAAAAGATGGCTTGAATTATATAGAAATAGAAAAGAAGAAATTGGTTTGTCAGTCAATAAAAAAGTGTCTGCTTCAGATGAATGGCTAGCAGAAGCATATATGGAAACAGATTATTCTAAACTATCTCAAAAGGACTTTGAAAAAACAGTTGCTGAATATTTAGGATATTTAGTTTGCAGTGGAGATGGCGAAAATGAAAGTTAGTGATATTTTTGATGTGAAATATGGAGTAGACCTAGAGCTGATTAATTGTGAAATTGCTGATGAAAATGATCCGAATTATGTTAATTTTGTATCAAGAACTTCAGAGAATAATGGAGTATCAGCAAGAGTGAAGCCAATAGAAGGTATTGAGCCACAACCAGCAGGAACAATAAGCTGTGCAGCAGGGGGAAGTGTATTATCTACATTTTTGCAAGAAAAACCATATTATAGTGGAAGAGATTTGTTTGTATTAACCCCAAAGTATGAAATGACAAAAAAAGAAAAATTATTTTGGTGCACAGCTATAAAATACAATGCTTATAAATACAATTATGGTAGGCAAGCTAATAAAACATTGCCTGATATCGTATTGCCAGATAACATGCCAAAATGGGTAGATAATATAAATATTAATGTTATTACTACTACAAATGAATCATCAAATAAAAAAATTGATCTAACAAATTGGAAATATTTTAAAATAGAAGACTTATTTGATGTTACTGGATCTGCCACAACTTCTTTAACAGAACTAGAAGAAATAGGAAAAGGTAAATACCCATATGTTACAACACAGGCAAAGAATAATGGAATAGCAGGTTATTATGATTGCTTTACTGAGAAGGGTAATGTTTTAACTGTGGATAGTGCTGTTTTAGGATATTGTACTTATCAAGAAAAATGCTTTTCTGCATCTGACCATGTTGAATTATTGATTCCTAAATTTAAAATGAACAAGTACATTGGACTTTTCTTTGTAACTATAATAAATAAAGAAAACTTTAGATATAACTATGGAATCAAGTTTAACCAAGGAAAAATAAAAAAAACAAAAATAAAATTACCAACAACCCCAGAGGGTAATGTTGATTTTAATTATATTGAAAAGTATATAAGATCATTACCATATGCTGATAGAATTTAAAACCACATTTTAAATGCGATTAAACCAGAAGAACTATAAGTTTTGGAAAAATTACTGACAATATGTAAACTATCATTTGATTTGCCAAAAAATAAATAGTATTTTCAAATTAATAAAAATGTTATAATTGTTTTAGGTGATATTAATGAAGATAAAAGTATACCAATCAAAAGAAGATAAATATATTGAGATGAATGTCTTAGCAACATACAAGTATATTGGAGAAAGTGATGAACTATCTTTCCTGAATGGAAAAATTTATAATTGCGTTGGTTATGATGAACAATCTGGGATGGCAAAGTTAGTTGATGAAACTAACGAGGATTATTATTACTATTTAGACAACTTTAAATTAGTAGAAGATTTTAGAAGTGAAGTCGATGATAAAGAAAAGGGGAGCAAGTAGTAATTGCTTTCCTTTTTTTATATTTATAACTATAATAATAGTGAAATTCGACATAATTCGACAAAGTCTATAAGGACGTGATTAAAATGAATGAAAGCATTGAATATATTAATAGAAAAATAAATACTGTTAACAAAAAGATTGAAAGGGATATCGACAATTCTGTAGATAATAGAGGATATATGTCCCAAAATATAATTAAGTATCTTAGAGATTTAGTTGAATTTATCGCCTTTAAAGTCTATGTTATTGAAGATCAAAAAAAATATGTTGAATATAATCATGAAAATAGTGGACTAGCAATCAAATACATTAAATCACTTAATAAACATATTATTTTGAATAGATTTCATTCTTTACTACAAATAGGGACATCACATAATAGCTATAATGAAGATGGCTCAATAAGATTAATGGTAAAATATCAAGAATATTTAGATGATTTAAAGACATATTATATCAATATGTTCAATGAAATAATATTAGATAATCTTTATAAGTACCCAATATATAAAATAGACCCATCTTTATCTAAATACTATTCTGAAATAGCAAAAAAAATAAAGACTGTTGAAATTATTAAAGATGGAAAAGTTTATGATAACATATATTATGTTACTAAGACTAAAATCGTTATTATTGATGGTATTCGTTATTATGAATTAACATTAACACCAGCATATGATTATATCAACAAGTTTAATAGAATAATTTTTTATTCTCGTATAAAAATAAAAGACAATTATGGCATTAAAATATCGTATGTAAAGAAACAAATAAAATCATTTAATGAAAAAGTAGATATTCGTATTATTAATAATTATAAAATATTCATTAAACCATCCGAAATTAATAGTTTGTATAAAATATTTGGTATTAATAAAAGAGTATCATTCCGTTCAAATGAATATGATTATTTTATGAATTATCTTACAAGTAATAAATGTACATTAAACGATATTATTAATTTAGATGACGACGAATATATTAAAATTAAGGATGAAACTTCAAAATATAAAACACATCATATTTACGAATTACTTGATATGATTAGAAATATTATAATAAAAGAAAAACCGGGATATCAAATTTTAAAATATTTGATATTCATTTTAAGAAATTCAATTTTATTGAATCAATTATATGATAATCCATGCTACTTTTTATCAAATTTATATTTAAAACCAGGATGTAATGTTTTTGAAACAATGCCATACGCCTCATCGCTTCAAAATCACAACATTTCTTTATCGGATTTGATAGAGATAATTAGTCCAGAAGGAAGAGAACATGAATTATTTGGAAGAAAGATAAAGGATATGTGTAATTCAACCAATCGTATATATTTTTCATTTGAAGAATTAGGATATTCTGAAGAAAAAGGAAGGGAACTAATAGAAACATTTAACCAAAATGTTTATTCAAAACATACACATAGATATCTTGAAACAATAGGAAAGAAAGTATATATAAGAGGATGCGAAGAAAGCACAATTAGAATAATTAATATCCTAAAACAGAAAACTAGTGAAAAGAATAAAGATTATAAATCAATGTTTGATGTATTTAATGTTTTTAGTGACTATATATTCACTGATAGATTAAAAGAAGAAATTTGTAAAAAAATCTACTTAAATTCAAAAATAGGACTAATATATGGATCTGCAGGAACTGGAAAAACAGAAATGATAAAGATAATTTCAAAAATATTTGATGGTAAAAAAATTGCATTTCTTGCAAAAACAAATGCAGCACTAAACAATATCAAAATCAGAATTGGTAGTAAAGCAATGGATGATTATACTTATTCAACTGTTGACAAATTCATAGATAATAATAAAAATATTGTATATGATTTAATAGTAGTAGATGAGTGTAGTATGGTCGAAAATGATATAATGCTTAGCATGCTTCAAAACTGCAACTATGATTGTTTGTTATTAGTTGGAGATATTTTTCAAATAGAGGCAATAGAATTTGGAAATTGGTTTAAATTTGCTAAGGAATTAATAATTGAAAATTCATATGAATTAACAGAAAACTTTAGAACAACAAACAACGGATTAATAAAATTGTGGTCAAAAGTTAGAAATTTAGATGAAGGAATAACTGAAAATACAATAGATGAAGAATTTTCGGCAGAAATAAATGAATCTATTTTTGATAATAGAGAACAAGAAGAAATTGTACTATGCTTAAATTATGATGGGCCTTATGGAATCAATAACATTAATAGATATTTACAAATGAAAAATATTAACCCCGCTATTGAATGGGGAACTAACATATATAAAAAAGATGATCCAATTATTTTCAGCGACATAAGAAGATTTTCAAGTGTTCTATATAACAATTTAAAAGGAAAAATAATTGATGTAGTAAAAACAGATGATAATATAATATTTGAATTATATGTTGAAAAACAAATCACAGATTATGAGGCAATGATAAATCATATTACAATATTGTCCAAGGATGAAGAGGGATGCAACATTGCAATTAAAGTGTTGAAAAAAGATGATGAAGATAAAGATGACGAAGTTGGTTTTATTGTACCTTTTTCAGTTTCTTATGCAACGTCTATTCATAAATCACAAGGACTTGAGTATGACTCAGTAAAGATAATTGTATCTAGTGAATCCGAAGAAATGATTACGAAAAATATTTTTTATACAGCTATAACTAGAGCAAAAAAACATCTAAAAATATTTTGGAGTCCAGAATGTCAAGATAAAATAATAAAGAATATGAAAGATTCCAGTTTGAAAGATGACTTAAACATAATAAAAAACAAAATTACGAATTAAGATATCATCAAATATTGTTTATAAAACAAAATCAAGGTGAAAAGTACAAAAGTTGGTAATGGTGTACCAAAAACATGTTTTTTTACACAAAATGATAAAAAAATGTTGTAAACGTAACAAAAGTTATATATAATCTAATTATAAGAAGTCTGATCATGTATGAATTTTCATATATTATCTTTGACTTTTTATAATATATGTGTTATAATATGTGGCACATAAGTGATTATGTAATTGATTGCTTTGTGAAGAGAAATCGAGGGACATATTAGTCAATCAAAATTATTCATCTATGGGTAGCATTGTGACGCTTTTGGCTAGGGACATGTTAGTCTACTCTTTGTTGAAAGAGGAACATTATGTTCCTCTTTTATTGATTTGGAGGTAAATATGAAAAATAATTTTGTTGATGGTACTCTTTGCCACATTAATTTTAGTGGTAATATTGGTAATGAAATTAATGATATACATTTAGGTGTCTTATATAATATACCCGGCAATTGTAATTTGGTATTGTGTATTCCTTTAACAAGCCCTAAAATAAAGCACTTTAAAAGTGAAAAAGCATATAATGAAAGAAATTACAATGAAACGAAACATTTTAGTTGGCAATACCTTAAACAAACTGATTCAATAGCATTACTTGAACAAGTAAAAATAATATCTAAACTTAGAGTAAAAGATTATTACGAGAATCAAGATAGAAAGATTGTAGTGTTAGATCAACACACACAAGAATTACTAAAAACAAAATTAATTTCATATTTTAATAAAATTTTGTATAAAAACACTAAATAATGGAATAATATATATAGGATAGCATAATGAAAACATTTGTTGAGGGATTTGTGAGTCTATCCAAATTAGTCAGTTAACGGACTCGGATTAATTCCGAGTTTCTTTTGTAATTTAACTTCAAAGAATGCTTATTAGATTTATTTGGCATTTGCTAATAAATCTGAAGAAATCATATAATAATAAATATAAAAGAACCGCCGCGCCCCCACACCTATTGAGATTCTGACTTTTGATTTTTATTACTATTTATCAATACTTTTTAAAAAGAAAGACTATAGGAATTCTACCTCTTTCGGGCGAAGCCCGCGAAATTTTTGACCTCTCGCGCTCAAGGTCAAAAAAAGGTGAAGAAAGGACTATTAAAGTATTGACATCTTCTCCAAAAACATCTACACTGAACTTACAACTTATATGAAGGAAATAGTTATTATACCAATAACTAACAAAATGATCTGCTAGAGAAGGGACTAACCTGGTAGCGGTAGACTCTCCAAAACCGTTCTCTAGGTCGAGGAGAACTCTTGTAAATTCAATGTATTAGTAAGATACAGGGGATTAGTTAAATGGTATAATAATGG
>CAZALI010000008.1:0-47727 GCA_964486215.1 uncultured Muribaculaceae bacterium | reverse complement strand
CTTTAAACTTTTGTGGTCTATTAGCTTTTACTATCATACTTTTCTTTGCCATAATATTCCTCCATTACTTTCTAAAAGGCATTCCAAGTCCATCCAATAAATCGAATGCTTCTTCATTAGATTTTGCTGTTGTTACGAATACGATATCCATACCACGTACTTTTACAACATCATCATAATCTATTTCAGCAAATATTAATTGTTCTTTAATTCCTAATGTATAATTACCTTTTCCATCGAAGGCTTTTGGACTAATACCACGGAAGTCACGTACTTGAGGTAGTGAAATAGATATTAACTTATCCATAAAGTTATACATATTTTCTCCTCTTAATGTAACCTTACATCCGATTGCTTGTCCTTCTCTTACTTTGAATCCTGCGATAGATTTCTTAGCTCTTGTAACTACTGGCTTTTGTCCAGCAATCTTAGTTAAATCAGCAACAGCTGCTTCTATAAGCTTAGAATTTGTAGTTGCATCTCCAACTCCCATATTAATAACAATTTTTTCTAATTTTGGAACTTCCATTATTGATGGATATTTATATTTATCCATTAAACTTGGAACTACTTCTTTTCTATATTTTTCTTTTAGGCGGTTCATAATTGTCCTCCTTCCAATTAATTAATTTTAGTTTCAGATTTTTTTGTAATTCTTACTTTTTTATTTGTTTTACTATCAGTTGTATGTCCTATTCTGGTTCTCTTCTTAGTCTTAGGATCAATTAACATAACATTAGAAGCATTAATAGGAACTGTAATATCAATTATTCCTCCAGGATTTTGTCCATTAGATTTTTGATGTTTCTTTCTAATGTTTACTCCTTCAACAACAACTTTGTTTTCTGCTTTTAATGTCTTAGTAATCTTACCTGTCTTACCTTTGCTTTCACCAGTAATAACTACAACTTCATCTCCTACTTTAAAGTTCATATTTTATCCTCCTTATAATACCTCGTTAGCTAAAGATATGATCTTCATATAATCTTTTTCACGAAGTTCTCTTGCTACTGGTCCAAAGATACGAGTACCAACTGGACTCTTGTCATCATGAATGATAACACATGCATTGTCATCGAACTTGATATAACTTCCATCATCACGACGAACGCCTTGACGAGTACGAACGATAACAGCTTTTACAACTTTTCCTTTTGGTAGTGGTGAGTTAGGTATAGCTTTCTTAACAGTACCTACTACTACATCACCAATATTACCTGTTTTAACTTTGCTTCCACCTTTAACACGAATAACTAATAGTTCACGTGCTCCAGAGTTGTCAGCAACTTTTAAACGAGTTTCTTGTTGTACCATAATTTATTCCTCCTTCATTCAAAGCGTTAAATATTAACTGCCTTTTTAACTATTTCTTTTAAATAGAAATGTTTAGTTTTTGATATTGGTTTAGTTTCAACTATACGAACAGTATCTCCAACTTGTGCAATATTCTTTTCATCATGTACACCATATTTCTTAGAACTTTTGATTCTCTTGTGATAGATTGGATGGACTTTATATGTTTCTACTAAAACTGTAATAGTTTTGTCATTAGTTGCACTTACTACTTTTCCAACTAATTCCTTACTTCTCTTTTCCATTATTTATCCCCCATTTCTACATTTTCACGTTCTTTTAGAACTGTTTTGAATCTTGCTACAGTGTGTCTTAAGTCTCTTAATCTAGAAGGCTTTTCTAGATTACCAGTGGCTTGTTGAAAACGTAAATTAAATAATTCCTTCTTAGTTTCTACTAATTTGTCTTTAATTTCTTCTGTTGATAATTCTCTAATTTCTTTAATTTTCATTCTCATCACCACCATTTTCTTTCATAACAAACTTACATGGAACTGGTAATTTATGTGATGCTAGACGTAGAGCTTCACGAGCTACTTCTTCGCTTACTCCGTCTATTTCAAACATAATTTTTCCTTCTTTAACTACTGCTACCCACTCTTCAACATTACCTTTACCTTTACCTTGACGAGTACCGATAGGTTTCTTTGTTAAAGGCATATGTGGGAAGATGTTAGTCCAAACTTTTCCACCACGTTTCATGTAACGAGTCATGGCTATACGAGCAGCTTCTATTTGGTTATTAGTAATCCATGCTCCTTTTTTAGCTTGAATTCCATAACTACCGAAATGTAATTCAGTATTTCCACGAGCTTTTCCTTCATAAGGTAATCTATGTACACGACGATATTTTGTTCTTGACGGTATCAACATATTAATTACCTCCTTTAGCCTTATCTTCTTTATTTTCTTTAGACTCTACTTTTTTGTCTTTACTTTTTACTTCTTTTTTAACTTCTTTATTATTATCCTTTTTATTTAGGCTTCCTTCTTTATTATCCTTTTTATTTAGGTTTCCTTCTTTATTATCCTTTCTATTTAGGATTTCTCCTTTATAGATCCATACTTTTACTCCGATCTTACCAAATGTTGTGTCTGCTTCTGATACAGCATAATCAACATCAGCTCTTAAAGTATGAAGTGGGATAACTCCTTCTTTGTATCCTTCACTACGAGCAATATCAGCTCCACCTAATCTTCCAGATACTTGTGTTTTAATTCCTTTAGCACCAGCGCGCATTGTATTTCTAATAGCACGTTTTTGAGCCATACGGAATGATGCTCTATTAGTTATTTGGTTAGCAATTGAGTCTGCTACTAATTGAGCATTTAAATCTACTTTCTTAATATCAGCAATAGAAATTCTAACGTTTTCATCAACTAATTTTGATAGTGCTTTAGTTAATTTTTCTATTTCTTCTCCACCAGAACCAATCATTACACCTGGCTTAGAAGTATGAATAACAACTTCAGTCTTATCTTTTGATCTTTCAATCTCAACATTAGCTATTCCTGCATTAGATAATTTTTTCTCTAAATACTTTCTAATCTTGATATCTTTACTTAATAGACTTGAAAAATCTTTTTTATCAGCATACCATTTAGCATTCCAGTCTTTATTAATACCAAGTCTTAGACCATTAGGATTAACTTTTTGTCCCATACTGTTTCCTCCTTATTAGTTTTTTGTAGCCACCGTAATGACAATGTGACTAGTTCTGTGATCCTTGTGTCCGATATGAGAACGAGAATCTATTAAAGTACGTTTCATAACTGGACCAGCATCTACTCTTGCTTCTTTTATATATAAAGTTTTTTGATCGGCTTTTTCATTATTAACAGCATTAGCAATAGCTGAGTCTAAAACTTTTTTAGTCAACCTAGCTGACTTACTATTAATATTGTTTAAAATTGAAAGAGCTTCATCAACTTTTTTGCCACGGATTAGAGTTGCAATTAATCTTGCTCTATATGGTGAAACTCTAAGTCCTTTAGCAATTGCTTTTGCTTCCATATTTTATTCCTCCCAATATTATTTATCTGATCCGTGTCCACCAAATTTACGAGTTAATGCAAATTCTCCTAGTTTGTGTCCAACCATATCTTCTGTAACATATACTGGTATGAACTCTTTTCCGTTATGAACAGCAAATGTGTGTCCTATAAAATCTGGGAAAATAGTTGAACGACGTGACCATGTTTTAATAACTTCTTTTTTGTTATTTTCATTTAATTGTTGAACTTTCTTTAATAGCTTTTCAGCTACGTAAGGTCCTTTTTTTAAACTTCTTGCCATATTATCTTCCTTTCCAATTAACCATTACGACGACGTAAGATTAATTTATCAGTACTTTTCTTCTTACGAGTTTTAATACCAAGTGCAGGTTTACCCCAAGGTGTCATTGGTGACTTACGTCCAACTGGTGCACGTCCTTCTCCACCACCATGTGGGTGATCATTAGGGTTCATAGCAGATCCACGTACTGTTGGTCTAATACCTAAATGACGTTTACGACCAGCTTTTCCGATCTTTACTAATGATGAATCCTCATTACCTACTTCTCCGACTGTGGCAAAGCAAGTTCCTAGAACTTTTCTTTGTTCTCCACTAGCTAAACGAATTAAAACATAATTATCTTCTCTACCTAATATTTGAGCAGAAGTTCCAGCAGATCTTGCTATCTCTCCTCCTTTACCAGGTTTTAGTTCAATATTATGAATAACAGTACCAACTGGTATATTCATAATTGGTAGGGCATTACCTGGTTTTATATCAGCATTTTCGCTAGATATAATTTCATCGCCTACTTTAATATCTTTAGGAGCTAAGATATATTTCTTTTCTCCATCTAAGTAATTTATTAAAGCAATATTGGCTGTTCTATTTGGATCGTATTCAATACTTGCTACTTTTCCAGGTACATTTAATTTATTTCTCTTAAAATCAATAACACGGTATTTTCTCTTTACTCCTCCGCCTTGATGACGAACAGTAATTCTACCTTTATTATTACGACCAGCATTATTCTTCTTAGCTTTTAATAAGCTCTTTTCTGGTTTTGATGTAGTTATGTCGTTATTGACTAATGTAGACATCTTTCTTAGACCTGGTGTAGTAGGTTTATAATTCTTTATTGCCATGATTTATTCCTCCTTCTAACCAAGATCAATTGTTTCGCCCGCTTTTAGAGTAACAATTGCTTTCTTTCCACGATTTGTTAGTCCAGTATAACGACCGACTCTCTTTTTCTTTGTTTTAATATTTAATGTTTTTATTGTTTCTACGTTAACATCAAATAATTTGTGTATAGCTTCTTTAATTTCAGTCTTATTAGCTTTTTCATCTACTAGGAAAGTATACTTTCCATTAGCTTTTTCAGCTTCAGACTTTTCAGTTATAATTGGTGCTTTGATTATATCTAAATACTTAGTGTCTTTCATTATTTAAGCACCTCCTCTATTTCTTTAATAGCTTCTTCTGTTGTAAGAACAACATTAGTTGCTACTAAGTCTAGAACGTTTACTTCATCAGCATCTATTAAGATAACGTTTTGAAGATTTCTAGTTGCTAAGATTAAATTTTCATCTAATTCTTTGACAATTATTAATACTTTCTTATCTGCTATCTTTAATCCTTCTAGTATTTCTAGCGCATCTTTTGTCTTAGGTGCTTTTAGAGATAACTTATCAACTATCATTAATTCGTTATCAGCTACTTTACTAGATAAAGCACTTAATAAAGCTAAACGTCTTTCTTTCTTGTTTTGTTTCTTAGAATAATCTCTAGGTACTGGAGTACCATATCTTCCTCCACCTACCCATTGAACAGCTCTTATAGATCCTTGACGAGCATGTCCTGTTCCTTTTTGCTTCCATGGCTTTCTTCCACCGCCACGTACTTCAGAACGATTTTTAGTTTTATGTGTTCCTTGTCTTAATGCTGCTAAACTTAATATAACGGCATCAGTTAGAACATTTTCGTTTGGCTCAATACCAAAAATATTTTCTTCTAATTTAATGTCTTTTAATTCTTCACCTTTTAGATTCAAAACTTTTTGCTTTTTCATCTACGATTCCTCCTTTCATCACTTTAATATCCAATAACTTGTATTTCTGTGATGATTTTATTCTTCAGTCTTTTCTTCAGTAGTTTCTTCTTTTGCTTCTTCAGCAGGTGTTTCTTCTACTGGTTCTTCAACAGGTGCTTCTACAGCTTCTGTAGTTTCTTCAACTACTTCTTCTGCTGGAGCTACTTCTTCAACATAAGATATTAACTTAGCAGCATCTTTTGTTTTAGAAGTTTTAACTGAATCATGAATCATAACAAATGATTTCTTTGGACCAGGTACATTACCTTTAATTAAAATGACATTATTTTCAGTATCGATAGATACTACTTCTAGATTTTGTACAGTTCTTTGAACGTTACCCATTTGTCCAGGCATCTTTTTACCTTTAATGACATGCATTGGTAACATTGTTCCTAGTGAACCTACTCCTCTATGATATTTTGAACCGTGTCCCATAGGACCACGTGATTGATTCCAACGTTTAATTACACCTTGGAAACCTTTACCCTTTGATATTCCTGTTACGTCAACCATTTCTCCTGCTGCAAATACATCTTCTACTTTTAAAGTTTGACCTAAACTATAATCACTTGGATTAACTCCTCTGATTTCCTTTAAGAAGCGCTTAGGTTCGGTATTTGCCTTTTTAGTGTGACCCATAGCTGGTTTATTACTGCTTTTTTCTTTCATAGTACCTGTTGCTAATTGAATAGCATCATAACCATCTTTTTCAACTGTCTTGATTTGAGTGATTACGTTAGGTTCTACTTCGATAACAGTAACTGGAACTAATTTACCTTCTTCAGTAAATACTTGGGTCATTCCAATCTTTTTACCTAAGATTCCTTTCATTACTATTTCCTCCTATTATTTTGATATTGTTTGGATTTTGATATCTAATCCGCTAGGTAATTCTAAGTGATTTAGTGCATCAACTGTTTCCTTACTAGGATTTTTGATATCAATTAATCTTTTGTGTGTACGCATTTCAAATTGTTCACGAGAATCCTTATACTTATGAACAGCTCTTAAAATTGTAAATTTTTCGATTTCAGTTGGTAGAGGAACTGGTCCTGAGATTTCTCCTCCAGTTCTTTTAACTGTTTCAACAATTTTCTTAGCTGCTGTATCAAGAATTCTATGGTCGTAAGCTTTTATTTTGATACGTAATTTTTCTTTTGCCACCCGAAAATCCTCCTTTCGCCTATATCTAGTATAGACTTGCTCCGTTACGAAAACCCGATACCAAGAATTGCAAATTTTAAATTTTTCTTTAAATTTACTAACAACTTATCCTCGTGTATCGACAACCTCGCACATCTAAGCAGTCACGTTAAAAATTATATCAGTGTTTTCTTTATATTTCAAGGCTTTTTTTAATTTTTTTTAATAAAATTTAAAAAAATAGTTAAATTGGTGTTTAACTATTTTTATTTTTTTTATCAATTATTTTTAAAGAAGCAGGTTCAATTAATGATTTTCCAAATTTATTATTTATGTTATCTAAAGTTTCTTGGAAGGTATCTACTTCTTCTCCATCATCCATATCAAAGATAGATACTTGTGAATTCTTATGATTAGTTAGATTAGCTAGTTTTACTCCTAGTAGTCTTATTGGTTCATCTTTATAAGAATTATCAAAGACTTCTAACATCTTTTCATATATTACTTTATCATTATTACTTGGAGAATCTAAGGTACTTTGAGCAGAATATCTCTTAAAATTTATATCTTTATAAATAATTCCCACAGTTTTTGTGTATAACTTTTTATTTCTTAATTCTCTAGTTACATTTAATGTTTCTCTGTGAATAATGTTTTTTAGTTTATCCACATCACTAGTATCTGATCTTAAAGTTCTTTCTACACTTATACTTTTACATTCATGAGCTTCACTTTCTACAACTGATGCATCTATACCGAGAGATGCTTCATGAAGATATTTGCCCATACTTTTAAACTTCCTAGTTAACTTCTTTTCATCTGTTCTGGCTAGATCTTCTATTGTTTTAATACCCATCTCTTTTAATTCTTTAGTAGTACTTTTACCTACCATGAATAACTCTCCTATATCTAAGGGCCACATCTTTTTAGCTATTTCATCTGGAAATAGTGTGTGTACTCTATCTGGTTTTTCAAAGTCTGATGCCATCTTAGCACATAGTTTATTCTCAGCTACACCAATATTCACAGTAAAACCAAATTTCTTTTTTATGTTGTCTTTTATCTCATAAGCTAGTTTTATATAATCTTTATATAGATAATCTGTACCTGTCATGTCTAGGAAGCATTCATCAATAGAATATTGCTCTAATGATGGAGAATAATTCCTTAAATATTTCATTAGCTTTTCTGATTCTTCTTGATACCAATAATAGTCTGGTGGATATACTTTTAAGTCTTTGCATATTTTTCTTGCTTCATATAATGTCATAGCACTTTTAATACCCATCTTTTTAGCTACAGGAGATTTAGCTAGTACTATGCCATGTCTTTGTTTTTCATCTCCACCAATAATAGAAGGTATAGTACGTATATCTGTCTTATGACCTTCATTTAATCTTTTTACGGCAGTCCATGATAAAAAAGCATTATTAACATCTATATGAAATATAATTCTTTTCATGTAACCACCTCTTTTTATATTATAGAACATTTTTTCGATAATTAAAATAGTAAATTAAAAAAACAGCTAATTGCTGTTTCTATCTATGTATACTTTCTTATCTTGAAAATCTGAATTTGTAATAGCATATTCTAAGCACTGATTAATAACTTCATTTCTACTAATATCAATTCTTTTAGATATTTCATCTATAATATTTAGCTTATCTTTATCTATTCTCATAGATATAACTACTTTTTCGTTTTTTACAGGTTTAAATTTAGACATAATACACCTTCTTATAAGAAAATTGTAGTATAATATCTAACTATTTTATATATTCTAATTTTGAATATTATTTGTATTCACTTTTTAAATATTTGGTGCTAGAATGATAATAGAAAGGAGAGTATTATGGAAGAGGAATTTTTGTTTTGTGAAAAATGTGGAAATAAAGTACATAAAGATTCAGTCATTTGTCCTAAGTGTGGTGCACAAATTAAAGATTTAAAAACGAAAGATGATGACGAGTCTCCACAAGTGGTTATTAACAATACAAATATGGTATCTAATACTGTTGGAATTAGTCAGAAGAAATGTGATAAATGGGTAGCTTTGCTCCTTTGCGTATTTCTTGGCTATTTTGGTGCACATAAATTTTATGAAAACAAATCAGGACTAGGTATATTGTATTTGTTTACTTTTGGCTTATGTGGAATTGGAGTTATAGTTGACTTTATTATTATATTGTGCAGACCTAATCCATATTATGTTTAAGGAGTGATAATATGAAAGATAAAAAATTTTGCAAATTCTGTGGTGAAGAAATTGATAGTGAATGTATAGTCTGTCCAAAATGTGGGAGACAAATAAAACTTAAGAAAGTAGAAAAAGAAGAAAAAAAATCTACAAAAAGCAGTGAGCCTGTTAAAAATGAATTTTACAAAGAAATCTGGTTTATGTGGGTTACTTTAGTACTATTTTCACCAGTAGGAATATTTATAATGTGGAAATTCCATCCAGAGCTAAAGAAAAACTTTAAAATAATTGTATCAATTGTTTTTGCCATTTTTTTCCTACTTGTTATTACAAGTAGTGGTAGTAGTGAATCTGGAACTTCAACTGATAGTACTAATAGTAAAAATAATCCTATAGTTAAAAAGAACCCTGTTGAGATTATTGATTTTAGTACTATGACAAAAGCTGATATTGACTCTTGGTGTAGTGAAAAGAAAGTTAAATGTATCTATAGTACTGAGTATTCTGATACAGTAGCTAAAGATAAATTCATAAGTCAAAGTGTTACAGCTGGCAAAAAAATATATGAAGGTGAATCAATAACTATAAAATATTCATTAGGAAAAGAACCTACTATAGAGATGCGCAATGCTTTGAAGAAAGCAGAAAGTTATTCAAGTTTAATGCATATGTCAAAAAGAGGTATTTATGATCAACTAACATCAGAATATGGAGAAGGTTTTGATGCTGCTTCTGCTCAATATGCAATAGACAATTTAAAAGCTGACTATAATGCTAATGCTTTAGCTAAAGCTAAATCATATCGTGATACTATGAGTATGTCTAAGAATGCAATTTATGAACAACTCATTTCGGAATATGGTGAAAAGTTTACTGCTTCAGAAGCACAATATGCTATTGATCATCTAGATAATTAGACTATAATGTGTTATGATGTATGCCCAATTAAAAAGCATCAAAAAACCTAGTTAATTTGAACTAGGCTTTTTTATTTTAATTATGCTTTTCTAACTTCTTATTTAGTGTTGGTACTACTATCATTGCTATTAGTAGTAAAAGTAAGATGATTGATGTACTTATAGTTTTAGGATTTACTATTATATTATTCTTTTTGTCTGGATTAATTATTTTTTCATAGTAATTGGTAAAGTCTCCTCCTTCATCTGTGATGTTTAAATATACTCCACCAGCTTTATATTCACAGCTGTCACTATTAGTAGCTATGTCATTAGTAAAATCATTAATATTTTCATTATAAAATGTTCTATTGCTACTAGATGTCATGCGCCCACTTAAATTATATTCATTACTCATCTTAATAACTTTTATAGTGTCCCTAAGTCCAAAGTCACTACTAGCATATGCCCCACAAGGATCTGAGGTTAGATTAGAAATATCTAAGTATATAAGATTATTAGTATTCATAAATGATGTTGCGAAAACACTTCGTCTATTTCCACTACCATTTTTAAATTTCCAATGTGATAAATCAATATACTTTAATCCGCAAGTATGGAAAAGACTTTCTGCATTAGTATTTTCATTAGCTTTTAACCATGATAAATCTAATAACTCTAATTTTGGCGTAGTATTAAACATTCCTTGCATATTAGTTACTTTATCTGTACTAAATTTACTAGATATTTTTAAAGTAACTAGTTCTGTATTATAAGTAAACATATAATAAGTACGTTCCAAATTAGCAGCACTAAAAGATGTTATATCTATTTCTTCTATTTTAGCATTTTTAAACATTTCACTCATATCTGTTACTTGGCTTGTCTCAAAAGAACTTAAATCTAATGATTTTATTTGGACCATTTCAAACATCCTAGTCATATTTGTAATATTAGATGAGTCAAAGTGAGAGAAGTCAACTTCTTCAATTCTATTTGAGAAATCAGCGAATAAGCCTGTACCATCTGAAAAAGTTGGTTTAAAAGCATCTTCAAATACTACCTTTTTAACCATTTTAGCATTGTAGCCTTCAGAAAAGACGTTCTGAAAAAGATTTTTATTTGTTTCTAAATCTTTATAGTATGCCAAGTGATTGGCTTCATCTACAGCTCTATTTTTATTAAATGGTCTTGTATCATCAAATTGAGATGTAAAATTACTAGTATCTAAATCTTTAATTCTTCTAAAGTACATTACTTGGCTTTCATAGTCAAATACAGCATAGGCATCGCCATCTAACTCTTCTTCTGTTGCGTGATAGGCTTTACTTGTTTCATATTTTGGTACTTCTTTATTCATCTGCTCTTCGATAGAACCTTTTTTATAATAGCTTACTGTCGTTTCTCCTGATGAGAGATTAACTTTTACATATACTTTATTATTATCATAAGTGTATCCACTCTTTTTTAAATTTACTTCCTCAATAGAGTAAATATATTCCTTTTCTTCTGTTAAATTTATTGGATCAAATACTACGTTACCTTCTAAATCATTTTGTTTTGTTTGTAGTACTTTTCCATCTTTATCTTTTAATTCAAAACTAAATTCATCTTTTTCTAGTTCTTTGCCTATTAAAGATACATTAGTTTTTATACTTATTTCTTCGGCATTTACTAGTATGGGCATTAATAATATTAATAGTAATAGTAAAAATATTTTTTTCATACTACCTCCTAATACTTAGTATCATTTAGAGTAAACATAGCATATATTGGGATATATCTTATATCTTTTTTAGTTTGGAAGTTATTCTCTGTTATTCTTAGACCTTGAGCTACTGTGAATTTAGACATAAATACTGATAGAGATTTAGCTTTAGAGTCTTTCTTTACTATTAATTCTATTGGTATGATAGCTCCCATTCTGTCTTGTACAACAAAGTTTACTTCAGCTTTTCCTTCTGATTGATAATAGAAAAGTGAGAAGCCTGCTTCTGTTAGAGTTTTAGCTATATGATTTTCATATAGAATTTCTTTCATATTTTCATCTGATAATAGCCTTTTATAGTTTAGATGTAACATTGTGAATAATAAACCATCATCTGGTATATATAGTTTAAAACTATCTTTTTCTCTACATGAAGTTAGTGGAGATTTAACAGTACTTATCTTGTATGATCTATATACTAATTGATCATCTACTAGAGAATCAATAGCTGTTTCATACTCTTTCTTTCTAGTACCTAACTTTATTGTTCCATACTGGAATTTCTTATTCTTCTTCTTTAATTGTTCTGGTATAGAGTCTATTACTTCTACTGATCTTGGTATGTTTATTAAAACTTTATTATTAATAGTTTCTTTTTTATATACATCTATTATCTTTTGTTTAATCGCATCCATTTGATACTCTGTATAATCATTTAACTCTGCTTGAACTACTTCAGGCATTCCTCCTGTGATTAAATACTTTTCAAATAGATCTAGAGCTACTTTATGGAAAGGACATGTTTTTCTCTTAGTATAAGATTCTCTTATTAATTCTACTAAAGATTTCTCATTATGAGCTATTAAATACTCTTCAAAGTCCATTTCATTCATTCCTTTGAAGTTTAATTCTTCTCCTTTAAATTCTTTTAATAGACTTCTTCTAGAAGTAATCGCAATAATATGATATTTATTATCACTACTAAATAGTTTTATACCTCTAACTATATTAATATCAGTTAAATTATCAAATATTATTAGAGTATCTCCTTCTAGAATTGTTTCTCCTGATATAAGAGATAAATTTAATATTATTTTATCTTGAGACTTTTCTTTTTTAAATAAATCTATTAATTCTTTATTATTATCTGTATTAAAATAAGCAAAGTTTTTATACTCTTTTTTAGCAAATTTTAATACTGAGAAAGTCTTTCCTATCTGTTTAGGTCCAAATAATATTAATGGTTTCCTAGTAATATCTTTTTTCCATTTAATTAGAAATTCATCTATTTTACGTTCCATAAAGTGAAGCCTCCTAACATATTTTCTATACTAATTATAGTTTAATAATAGTACTTAGTCAATAGTTAACTAATATGTTAGAGATAGTAATAATATATTAAAGTTAGTTGGTCTATCTCTATCTAGTCCTATACTATAACCAAATATTTTTTCTAATGTTTCAGGATTAGCATTTGTCCAACTTACTTCTATAGCTTTTCTTATATTCTTTTCTACTTGGTATTCTTTTACATTTAGCTTTTCTGCTAGAGCTGGATATAGTCTTTTAGTAATATATTCTTTATAATTAGAATCTTTTACACACAAAAAAATTGCTTCTTCTATATAGGTATATCCTTTTAAATTTGATGGTATACCTAGTTCAAGCAATATTTTGTCTATTATTTGTCTTAAATCATTATAATTATTATCTAGTAATTTATCTAGGAGATTATTCATAGTATTAATTCAAGAATTTATTTAGATCTTCTACATGTAATCCTAAACCACCTATTAAATAACCATCTATAGAGTTTATTTTAGATAATTCATCCTTATTATTTAAACTTACACTTCCTCCATATAATACTTTATTATTAGGTAGTTTTTTCTTTATTAATTCAATTATTTCTTCTATTTCATTAATCTTAGGAATAATACCTGTACCTATAGAGTATATTGGTTCATAAGCTATAATTATGTTTTCTACATTTTCTATATTAACTAAAGCTTCTCTTAGTTCTTGATTAATAACTCTTTTATATACTTTTTTTCTTCTTTCTTCTTTTGTTTCTCCTACACATAGAATTGGAGTTATATTTTCTTTTTGTAGTCGTTTAATCTTCTTATTAATATCTCTATTAGTTTCTTTTTCTTCTATTCTTCTTTCACTATGACCAATAATACAGTATTTTACTCCATATGAAGATAGTTGTTTAGCACTTACTTCTCCAGTATGGGGACCGTCTTCTGCTTTAGATACATTTTGAGCTCCAAGTAGTATTTTATTAGAATTAAATTCAGGTATATTAATAGTAGATGGGCATAGTATTAGCTCATGATTAATTGTTTCTAAAGATTTTAGATAATTAATAAATTCATCTTTTTCTAAATTACATTTATTGTTTAATACTATCATCTTTTTCCCCACCTCTTATTCTATTTATAAATATAGATAATAGTCCATATTTATTCTTCTTTTTATACTCTTTTAAAGCTTTTTGATATACTTTGTATACTCTTGTTGCGTACATATCAGAACCAAAGTCATTAGCTCTATCTTTAGCTTGAAGAGATAAGCTTTCTCTTAGTTTTCTATCCTTATATAATTTTATTATATCATTAATATATTCTTCTTCATTATGAAATATAATTCCATTAATATTATCAGTTATAGCTGCGGTCCAAGCTTTATCATCTATACATACTGGAAGTAGGTTAGCAGCCATAGCTTCTACGATAGTTAAGCCTTGTGTTTCAGAAGTTGAGGCTGTAGCGAATATATCACTAGCTGCATAATAATATGGCATATCATCCCACATAGCTTTACCAGTCATAATAACATTTTCTTCTACATGTTCTTCTTTTATGAGATTCTCTATTTCTTCTCTAGCTGGGCCATCTCCTACAATCATTAATTTTATATTAGGATAATCTTTTATTATTTTAGGCATTGCTTTTATTAGAAAATCAAAACTCTTTTCTATAGCTACTCTACCTACAGTAATAATAACAAAATCATTTGGTTTTAAGTTATATTTATCTCTTAATTGTTTAACATATTTATAATCAATATTTTCTAAGAAGAAACGATCTATATCAATACCAGTAGGTATGATATGCATACTCTTTTCTACACCATATTCTTTCTTTAACATATTATATACTTTATTAGTTGGTACTATTACCTCATTACATGTTTTTTCTAAGAAAGCTTTTATAGTTTTCTTTACTATTTCACGGCTCATTTTATCAAAATGGCCTTTAGTTATATAATAAATATTTTCTTCATATAAAGTATGAAATGTTTGAACTATGGGTATATTAAACTCTTTAGATAGTAGTCTAGCCATAATACCTATACTAAATTCTTGATGTGAATGAATTATTTCTAGATGCCAATTCTTTATCTTTTTTATGACAGAGGCTGGATATATTCTAGATAGTCTGTAGTCATATATACCTGTTTCAATAGCTGGTATTCTTAATACTCTATTTTCTTCATCATAGTTATATTTAAAAGCACTTTCATTATTAGCAGTTACTACATATACTATATGTCCTTGTCTTTCTAGTGCTTCTTTTAGCATTTTTACACTTACGGATACACCATTTATTTGAGGTGGATAAGTATCGGTGAATAAACCTATACGCACAACTATCTCCTCCTACTTCTTGTTTTTACTTTATCTTCTACATCTTTCATAAAGATAATATCATTTGATGTATCAACTTTACCTATTAATTCATAATTCTTGGCTAATAGATGATTAATTATTTTCCTATTATTCGGAACATGAAAAAAGACAGATTTCATACCTAAATTATTAAAAGAATAATCAACTACTTGATCTAGAAAATAAGTAGAACCAAATCTATATCTATAAAAATATATATTACATTGTCCATTATCAGTATATCCATCTATATAAGCTATTTTAGTTACTCTAGTTGGAGCCATTTCGAATAATACTTTTCTTATTTCATTAGAATCAGTATTTTCTAATTCTTTTAAAGAGAGTGATATTCTATTTTTCTTTAAGTCTTCAAATAATTCTACATGTTCCATATTATTTGGATCAGCTACTATTATAGATTCATTCATAAGAACCTCCATTTTTATAAATTTAATTCTCGCTTTTGCTCTATTTTATAGATTCAATTCCAGGCAAGGTTTTTCCTTCTAAGTATTCTAGAGTTGATCCTCCACCAGTTGATGCATGATATACCTTATCTTTTAGTCCACAAGCAGAAGATGCTGCGACTACGTCTCCTCCACCTAGTATTGTTTTTATATTATTATCTACTAAGTATTTTAATATTTCATGAGTACCAGTACGATATTTATCAAATTCATATACTCCTAGTGGTCCATTCCAAATTACTGTTTTGGCATTTTTTAATTCTTCTTTAAATAGTTCTATAGATTTAGTTCCTATATCTAGACCCATTACATTAGTTAGATCTTCAGATACTTTATAATCTTCAGAGTCAGTATATTCACTTGCGACAGCAAAGTCTACTGGTAAAACTATTTTATCTCGATACTTTTCTAATATCTTTTTACAGAAGTCAATATTAGATTCATCTAGAAGAGATTTACCTATTTCTTTATTAAGAGCTTTTAGGAAAGTAAAGGCCATACCTCCACCTATTAGTATTTTATCTGCTTTAGTTACTAAGTTTTCTATTACGCCTATTTTGTCTTCTACTTTAGCTCCTCCTAAAATAACTATAAATGGTCTTTCAGGATTTTCTAGTACGCTTAAAGCATTTAATTCTTTTTCTACTAAAAGTCCTACAGCAGATTTTCCTTCTAGGTTTGAGGCGATACCTACATTCGATGCATGAGCACGATGTACTGTACCAAAAGCATCATTTATATAGCAGTCTCCTAAAGATGCCCAGTATGCACCTAATTCAGGATCATTAGAGCTTTCTTTTTTACCATCTAAGTCTTCATATCTAGTATTTTGAACTAAGACTATATCTCCTACATTCATATTAGCTATAGTATCTTCTAATACTTTTCCTCTTGTTTCATTAACAAATATTACTTTTCTTCCTAGTAGTTCTTCTAATCTCTTAGCTACAGGAGCTAAATCATTTTTCTTTAAATCAGCTTCTTCTTTTACTCTTCCTAGATGAGAAAATAGAATTACTTTACCATTATGATCTATTACATATTTAATAGTTGGTAGTGCTTCTACTATTCTATTATCATCAGTAATTCTTCCATCTTTTATTGGAACATTAAAATCACATCTTATTAATACTTTTTTATTATCTAAATCTAAGTCTACAATTCTTTTCATATTACTCTCCATTCTATATATAGTATATCATTTATTTCTTATTAAATGAAGAAAGAACCTAATATTAGGTTCTTTTTTACATATAGTTTTTTATTTATTTATTAGTAACTTTATTTACTATATTATTAACAGTATCTTTATTTAAGCTATTAGATAATCCTTCTACAGCTTTTAATACTTCTATTGGTACTGCGAATATAATAGTATTAGATTGATCTGATGATAAATCATTTAGTGTAGATAATGTTCTTAAGTGTAGAGCTCCTGGTGTTGTTCCCATTACATTAGCAGCTTCTGCCAAACTATTGGCAGCTTCTACTTCACCTGCAGCTTTAGTTAGAATAGCTTGTTTTTCTCTTTCTGCTTCAGCAGCTTTAGCTATTACTCTCTTCATTTCTTCTGGAAGAGATACATCTTTTAGTTCAACATTTTCTACTTTTACTCCCCAAGGATCAGTTGCTTTATCTATAACTGAACAGATACTTCCTGAGATTTTTTCTCTTTCACTTAATAATTCATCTAGAGTTACAGAACCAACTACATTACGCATTGTTGTTTGAGCTAGTTGACTAACTGCATAGTAATAATCATTTACTTCACAGATAGCTTTTCCAGCATCAAATATTTTATAATATATAACAGCATTTATCTTTATAGACACATTATCTTTAGTAATTGTTTCTTGTTCTGGAACATCGACTGCTTTAGTTCTAATATCAACTTTTTTATAAGATTGAATTATTGGTAAAACTATATTCCATCCTGGATTTAATACTTTAGTATATTTACCAAAAGTAAATAGAATACCTCTTTCATATTGATTAATTTGTCTGATTGAACATAGTATTATTACTACTATTATTATTAACAAACTTAAAATCATATTATCCTCCTATTTTTCCATTAAATATTTAGCTGTTCTTACCATTTGTGCAGTATATCCCATTTCATTATCATACCATGCAATTACCTTTACTAATTGCTTGCCATCTACATCTAGCACTTCTGTTAGATCTCCATCTACTAGAGCACCACATCTTCTAGATATAATATCACTTGATACTATTGGATCTAGAGTAAATTGTAGTGTTTCATTTTGATTAGCACATAGAGTCTTATTAACATCTTCAGCCGTTACATTCTTCTTTAATTCTAGTACTAAGTCTACTGCTGAACCAGTTGGTACTGGAACACGTAGAGCAAGTCCATCCATTTTTCCTTCGAGATTAGGACATACTTTACCAATAGCTGATGCTGCGCCAGTTGATGTTGGAACAATGTTTGCAGCACAAGCTCTTCCACGACGAGCCTTAATTCCTTTTGGATGTGGAATATCTAGAGTTGCTTGATCATTAGTATAAGCATGGATTGTAGTCATAAATCCTTTCTTTATACCAATTTCTTTATCAATTATATCTACTACTGGAGCTAGACAGTTAGTAGTACAAGATGCAGCTGAAATAATTTGTTCATCTCCTGTTAATGTCTTTTCATTAACATTAAATACTATAGTTTTCATATCTCCTTTACCTGGAGCAGAGATAATTACTTTCTTAGCTCCTGCTTTAATATGAGCCATAGCTTTTTCTTTATCAGTAAAATGACCAGTACATTCCATTACTACATCTACATCTAATTCTTTCCAAGGTAAGTTAGCTGGATCTTTTTCTGCATATACTTTTATCTTTTTATTACCAACTATTATATTATCTTTCTTGAAAGATATTTCATCGATTCTATAATTACGATGATTAGTATCATACTTTAATAAATAAGCTAATTGTTCAGCATCGGTTAGATCATTAATAGCGACTACTTCAAAATCTGGATCTTCTTCCATTAATCTAAATCATAATCTACCTATTCTACCAAACCCATTAATTGCGACTTTTACCATATTCTCCTCCTTATACACTATAATTATATATTTTTATATATTTTCTTTCAATAATCATAAAAGAAAAAATTGTATTTTACATATTTTTTAACATAAAAAAGATGAAACTATGTTCCACCTTTTTTCTTCTTTAGTTCTTTATAAATATCTATCATAGCTAATGAGATAAATAACAGTAAGAACATTATTACTGGTAGGAATGCTCTATAAGTAAAATAATTATGATAGTTAGAGTGTTCTGCTAGAAAGAAATATCTTATGAAGGGAATTAAACAAATTATAAATAAATATATATAATTTTTTCTATTCTTTTTATCTTTTAATGTGTATATAAATGATAATAAACCTGTTGTGATAAATATATACTTTAATACATATAAATCATATGGATAGATAAAGTGTAATACTTTATAAATACTATCTTTAAAGACGGCTATTCTTCCTTCTTCTCCACTAGATATTCTTACTTTCATTGGCTCTAAGACATGTTCTTTAAAGCCTCCATTATAGTGAATTACTAGTATTATCCATTTAACTACATATGTTAATACTCCTCCTAATAGCCATAATAGAATATAACGTAGTAAGAGTTTAAATTTTAATTCTTTTTTATCTATTATATGAAGATATATGTATATAAATAATGGTATTGTGACTGGTAAAGTTCCACCTGATAACATATCAAAACAAGCTGTTAGAATACCATTAATTAAAAATAATAAATCAACATTTTTACTATTATTTTCATACATTTTAATTATAATAATAGAACTAATTATAGTTATCATAGTAACATGAAAGAAGTTATCACATCTAGCTGTGAAGAAGATATTTATACTTACTGCGCCTATTGTTAATAATAGAGCTAATAATTTACTATGTTTTAATATATTAATTAATAATACTAAGAAAGCTATTACTAAGATAACAAAATATATATTAAATATTGTTCCCATAGTAAAGAATGTTAGTAATGGTTTTAATACTAATAAATGACCATGCCAATATCTAGAATAATCTGAATCTATTTCCATATCAGTGAAGTGTTCTCCTCTAATTAATTTTTGTGCTAATTTAGAGTCTTTATTCATCTCTATAAATTCTTTTACGGGGTTTTTATTTTCTTCTAGATAGAGAATACTAAGATGATAGAAATCACCTGGTATATCTATAGTAGAATGATTATTTTTAATAGTATATAAATTACTATATAAGTTCTTAAAGTATTCTTGGTAATGATCTTCTGATTTTAATATATTAGCTTTTACTCTATTATTGGGAATACTTTTTTCCATAATTAGTAATAGTGCCATTACAGATAAAATAATTATAAAAGTACTAATATATCTAAATACTAAATTGTTTTTATATAGCTTTTTTATTTTATTCATTTATTCCTCCATATACTTATTAAATAATCTATAACGTCTTTCTATCCATTCTACTAATCTTTCAGAAGCAGCACTAAATTTTACTCTTTTCCAGTGTTCATTATTATAGTCTCCTGACTTAGTTAATTTTTCTATTTTAGTATTTAGTAATTTAATTTCTTTTTTATATGATTTTCTTCCTACTTCTTTCCATATTTCTTTTACTTTTTCTTCAAATTCATTTATTTTTAATAAATTATAAAATAATGTACTATAACCTTCATCTGTAGGAAAGTCATATTCTTTTATAGGAAAACCATTAGTATCATAATATTCTGGTTTATGACCATAAGCTAGATCACAATCCCATATTGGACCTATATGAATTTTATCATTATGACCATTCATATATAAAAATAAGCTAGAGTGAATAGAATCAAAGTTCTTAGAAAACTCAGATATAATATAATATTTAGCAAATGAATCTATATCTATTAATTCTTTTAAACTATTATAATCTTTATTACTAATAGCTTCTTCCATTTTATTATATTTATCTTCAAAGATTTTCATATCTTCTTTTGGTTTTTTACTATTACTATCTTTTAAGACTAAGTGATCTTCAAATAATTTAGTTTTAAATACTTCTTTTTCTTCTTTGTAGTAAGTATTATCTAATTCCATTAATATAGCATTTTTATTCTTAATATTAACTGTAGATTTATTTAAACCTATTTTAGGTGTTATATAGTAATTTCCTATATATTTATCATCTACATATAAATCAATATATTTACCAGTAAAACTATAATTAAGTTTCATATCTTTAGCTATACTATAAGAGAAATCATTCTTTAATAGAGATGGATCTGAGTGATTAGCTAAAAGAACATATTTTTTTGATTTTATAAAGCCTAAGATACTTTCTTTTTCATTAAAAGTTATTTGATATGGCTTTTTATCTAATTTCCATGTGGAATTTCCTCTACCTTTAATAGTAATAGTAGAGGCAAATTCTTTTTTACCAGAGTTATATATTTCTATTTTATTATTATAATATTTCTTTTCTTTACTATGAGTATTAATATAATCAATATTAGTATCTTTTAGATATATTTTAATTATAGGAACATTATTATCTGTTATATATGTATAATTCATATAATAAGTAACAATATATATTACTATTACTGAGAATAATCCTAATAATATTTTCTTTTTCATAAAATCCTCCAAAAAAAAGAAAACTAAATTTTCTTTTTCATATTATTTTCTACTTTTATAATTATTAGTGAAATACCTAATATTAAGAATGGTAAAAGTATTAATATAGCATTTCTATATGTATTAGGATTTTTTAAACTACTACTTGGTGTTACTTTGATATTATTTTGTATTGTATCATAATCTCCTTCATATAAATCATCTGAATAAGATAAATCTGAAATTTTTATATCATCTATATAATTTCCATTCTTTGTACTTTCAACATCAAAAGTCATTATTCTAAATTCAATATTATTATTTCCATAACCATTTTCTACTTGGAATTTATATTTATTATTATTAGATGACATAGTTATATGATTAGATGCTTTAGGATTAGATATTTTAAAGTTAGGAAGATCTAGTGAGAAAGCTACTTCTTTTAATTGATATTGAGAAATAGCTGATACAGCACAACCTGTTTTTTCTCCATAACTTAGAGTGGTTTTATCACATGCTAATTTAAATGTTGGTTTTATATAGTTAAATACTTGAAATCCTAAGGATATAGGTGCATAGTTTGTACTTCCTAGAATAGAAAGTTTCCAGGTAATATCTTTGTCATTATACTGTTCTATTTTTCCTACTAAAGCTGCAGTTCTGTTAGTAATTAATTCACCAGTAGAATCATAATAGTTCATCTCATAATTTATGTGTGGGAAAGCTATAATATCTCCAGATGTATATATGTGGCCATCAACTAGATCATCTACTGATATTATCTTGGTATTTTTATCTATAGACATAAACTTAAGAATTCCTCTTCCTCGAGAACCTTCATAGATAACTGACTTAGTGAATTTATAAGTTCTGGAACATCCAGAATTTGTTCCAAAGCAACCCTCTTCATCTACATCATCTATATTGATAAGATTTTCTGCAATCTCCTTAAACTCAATTATATCTCCTGGCTCAAAAGTTTGAATGATTACTTCTGTAGCATCATCACCCGGAAGATTGAAATGGTCATCACTTACTGTTTTAGCACTTACTACTACTGGTAGTAGTAATAATACTAAGATGGTAAAAAAGTATTTTTTCATATTATCACTTACCTTCTCTTTAATTATACTATTTTAATAATAAAAAAACCACAATATGTGGTTTTTATTCGAAATAACTTCCGCCAATGAACTCTCTTAGAATAGCATCTTCAGGTATAGCATCTGATGGGATTGGTAAGAATACTTTTAAGACGTCTAATAGTCTTTTTGCTTCTTCATAGTAAGGAGATGTATTCTCTACTGAATAAAGAAGTGGTTCTACATAGGTCTTTAGTACTCCTATTTCATAAGTAGATGCTGAATTTATAGTTACATCACTATCATCTTGGTAAGGGAATATATATTTTTCTTCACCATTTCTTACACTTTGCCATGCAGCTAGAGTATCATCTACTGTATGACCTCTATCTCTATTATCTCTTATTATTCTTCTTAATAGTCTATTATCTGTAGTAGATATTCTGTTATGATCATCTACATTTACTTCTGTTAGAGCTGAGATATAAATCTTATATTTCTTATTTCTTTGAATATTAGTTAATATCTTAGGATCTAGAGCATGTATTCCTTCTATTACTAAGATATCATGATCTTCTAATTTCATCTTTTTATTATACTCTTTTTTACCAAAAGTAAAATTAAATGACGGTATATATAGTTCATCACCTTTTAATAGACTTTCTACTTGTTTATCAAATAGCTTTAAGTCTAGTGCCTCTAAGCATTCATAGTCATATGAACCATCTGGATTCTTTGGATTATCTTCTCTTTCTTTAAAGTAATCATCCATACTTAGTACTTTTGGTGTTAGACCAAATAGAGAAAGATACATACATAGTTTCTTTGATGTGGTTGTCTTACCTGATGATGATGGTCCAGCTATTAATACAACTTTAATATCACGTGCTTTATCACTTATCTCTTTAGCTACTGTTAAGACTCTGTGGTTATAGATAGTTGAATCTATTTTTATCATGTCACTTACTCTACCAGTAGATACTATTCTATTTAAGTCTACTGAAGTAGATAAATTTAGTTTTTTACCCCAATCTCGATATTGTTTAAATACTTCAAACATCTTAGGATGATGTTCATATTTCTTTATTTTATCTGGAATAAATACTGTTGGGAATCTTAAGATAAAGCCATTATCTTTAATATAAGTTAAATCAAAATCTTTTACTAGAGCAGTTGATGTTGGCATTAAGTTATAGAAATAATTATATAAGTTACCTAAACGATATAAAGTAACAGAATTATTAGTACTATATTTCATTACTCCTGCTTTAGCAGTATCTCCAACACTTTCAAAGTATTTCTTTGCTTCTACTCTATCAATATTCATCTTTATAATTGGTTTATCTTCAGCTATTATTTCTTTCATTTTATCTTTAATAGCTTTTACTTTTTCTTCTGTTAATCTAAATGTTGATTCTAAGTAAATTCCTTTATCTAGAGAGTGTTCTACAACGATATTAGCTTTCTTTCCATATAGTTTCTTAACAGCATATACCATTACATATACTAGTCCATTCACATGAGTATTATTTCCTTCACGTGATGTTAAATCTAAGAATTCTATATTACAAGATTCTCCTACGGGAGTAGATAATTCTCTTAATCTGTTACCGACTCTAGCTAATACTATAGGATACTTAAAATCATCTTTGAAATCTTGAGCTATTTCATATAACTTTGTATCTTTATCATAGGTATATTTTTTATTATTAATTGTTACTTCTACTGTTTCTATCATAGTATCAAACCACCTTTTACTCTATTTATTATTATATCATGTATGTAGTCTATATTTATCTTAAAAAGAGCTTCTTTACATATATATAGACAAAAAAAGACTAGCTTTTCTGATTCTTTCTTAATCTTTCAGCTAGATCTGTTATTTTTCTTAGTCTATGATTTAATCCGGACTTTGTAATTTTATTATTTGTTTCTGTTGATATTATTTCAGCTAATTCTTTTAGAGATGCTTCTGGATATTTCTTTCTGTATTTAACTGTTTGAGTACATTTATCATCTAATAGAGACATAGAAGCTGTATCTTCTATTACTTTTATATCTTCTAATTGTTTAGTAGCAGTAGCAATTATTTTATCAGTATTAGCTTGCTCACAGTTATTTAGACGGTTAGCTATATTCTTTTCATCTCTATATACTCTTATATTTTCATAATATAAAACAGCACTTACGGCATCTACTATTTTGATAAAGTCACTTATTTTATCAGCTTCTTTTATATAAATCATATAGCCTTTATCTCTACTTAGTATTTTGGCATTAAGATCAAAACTATTTAATAGTTTTTGAATAAATATAGCTTCTTTTGGTTTAGTGATTAATAATTCCATATGATATCTAGATGTCTTTGGATCATTAATACTTCCAGTACATAAGAAAGCTCCTTTTAAGTAAGCTTTTATTGTTTCATTGTCATCTAATATATAACTAGGTGGATTTTCTAAGTATTTATGTTTATCATCGTAATAACCAATATCTGTTAATAATTCATCTACTTTGTTATCTATAGTTATTTGATATAAATCTTTTTTAGAGAAATTTAAATTTTCTATTACAGTTATATTTGTTTTTATTTCATATAGTAGTTTTAAGAATCCACTTATTCTTTTAGTAATATTTAAATTCTCCGTAGTTAGATATATTTTTTTTCTCTTTATAGTAGCATTATTTCTAATGAATCCAGATAATTCAGCTATTATTTCTGGTTGAGAATATTCTTTTGTAGTTAGAGCTATTTCATTTTTAATAGTAGTTGTGTATGACATTATTTTTCTACTAAGTAACTAAATATTAGAGAACTTAATTTTAGACTATTATGTCTTAAGATATTATCTTCTAGTACTATTAAGTCATCTTTTATTAGTTCTACTCCTAATTTCTTTATATTTTCTTCGTCGATTGGGACTGGGTCTTTTTGTTCAGCTGTTTGATATTTCTCAGCAATATCTTTATCTATTTTAGTTGAACTAGCTATAACTACATTTACTTTTCTATATTTTAAATACTTATTGAATAATTTTATATGATCACTTACAGCAAAGTTATCTGTTTCTCCTGGTTGAGTAACTACATTACATACATACATTATAGGAGCTGTAGTTTCTTTTAGAGTTTTTTGTACTTCTTTACAAATAATATTTGGAAGTATTGAAGTATAAAGACTTCCCATACTTAAAATTATTAAGTCTGCTTCTTTGATAGCCGTTAATACTTCTGGTAAAACTTTAGGATCTTTTTTATAATAGATCTTTTTTAATTTAGTTTTTGCTTCTGTTATCTGTTCTTCTCCTTCTATTACTTTGCCTGATAGTGTTTCTCCCATTAGAGTTAGATTAGGATCTTCTGAGACAGGTAATACTTTAGCTTTTACATCTAGTAATTTAGATAGAGAAGCAATTGATTCTTTTAGAGAACCAGTTATATCTAACATAGCAGTTAATATTAAATTACCTACAGCATGACCATCTAGATCACTATAAGTTTTAAAACGATAAGACATCATATCTTTAATAGGTTCATCTATTTCAGAAAGAGATGTTACTACTTTTCTTATATCGCCTACTGCTGGTGTATGAAATTCTTTTCTTAATCTACCAGTTGATCTTCCATTATCAGATACTGTTATTACGGCTGTTAAATCTATGGGTAGTGTTTTTAATCCTTTTAATAAAAAAGATAGACCTGTACCCCCACCAAAAACTAATACTTTTTTATAATTCATAAAATCACCTCTATTTGAAATATACTTGTGGTTCTTGTTCTTTGATTATTGATGGTCCAAAATAAGAATTGTTTTTTAATTTTAGACTTTTAATAAATATTAAAATGCCAAGTATAATAAAGATTATTGATACTACTTGAGCTATTTTTATAGGTCCTATCATTAGAGAGTCTGTACGAAGTGCTTCTACACAGAATCTTTCTATTCCATACCATACTAGATAGAAACTAGTTAGTTGACCTATTTTTAGAGATTTACATCTTCTTACTATTAGCATACCAATAAAACCAAAGATACACCACATTGATTCATAGAAGAATGTTGGATGATGATAAGCTCCATTTATATACATTCCATCTATTATAAATTTTGGTATTCCAGCTTTTTGAAGATCTTCATATGTTGTGACTAAGCCATAAGCTTCACTATTGAAGAAGTTACCCCATCTACCAATAGCTTGAGCTAGTATTAAACCTACTACAATAATATCCAACATCTTGAGAGTAATAACTTTATTTTTATTACAATAATATACTACATATGGTAAAGCTAGTAATAGTCCTCCATGGATAGCTAATCCTCCATTCCAAATAGTAAATATTTCTATTGGATGAGCTAAGTAATAACTTAAGTTAAATAATACATAATATAGTCTAGCTCCTATTATTCCTATAATAATAGTATTAAATATTAAGTTTACTAAGAATTCTTCACTTATACCTTGTCTTTTAGATTCTCTTATAATTATAAATGAAGCTACTAGTATACCTATAAATACTAGAATAGAATACCAATATATTTGAATTATACCTAAATCTAAAGCTACTTTATCCATTTTTTACTCCTAGCTATTATCTTTTCTATAATATGATCTGATATTAAATTTACTATTGATAATAATATACTAAATATTAAAGCTATCCAGATATTAGTTAAATCAAAGTATGAGAATAATATCCAGTCAGCTAATTTTAAAATAAATAAATTTATAAATGGATAGAATAGGCCTAGAGTTATGCCTGTGATTGGTATTGTTAAATTTACTAGTATTGGTTTTACTGTTTTGTTTAAGATATAAATTATTAATACTATGACAAAACAGAATAAATATCTGTGTTCTGGTTTAATAACTATACTATCAAATAAACTAGTTAGTAATACGAAAACAATGGTATAACCAATCATGTGTATTAACCAGTCTATGAATCTATTTATTCGAGCTTTATTATTTTCTATTACTATTAGTTTCATTGCCACCTCTATAATATCTTTTTTAAGTATTGTCCAGTATAAGAATTAGGTACCTTACTAACTTCTTCTGGTGTACCAGTTGCGACTACTTCTCCACCTGAGTCTCCTCCATCTGGTCCTAAATCTATTATGTAGTCAGCTACTTTAATAACATCTAGGTTATGTTCTATGACTACTACTGTATCTTTATTATCTACTATTTTTTGTAAAATTGCAAGGAGACGACCGATGTCATCTGTATGTAGGCCTGTCGTTGGTTCATCTAAGACAAATAGTGATTTACCAGTAGGTTTCTTTTGTAATTCTTTAGCTAATTTTACTCTTTCAGCTTCTCCTCCTGATAGGGTTGGAGCTGATTGACCTAGTTGAATGTAAGATAGGCCTACATCATTTAATACTTGTAATTTATGTTTTATTTTAGGAACGTTTTCAAAGAATTTTAGAGCTTCACTTACACGCATATCTAATACTTCTGCTATGTTTTTACCTTTATATTTAATATTTAGTGTTTCTTTATTATACCTAGTTCCATGACATACTTCACAAGGTACATAGATGTCTGGTAGGAAATGCATCTCTATCTTTTTAACTCCATCTCCACGACAAGCTTCACATCTTCCACCTTTAACATTAAATGAGAATCTATTCTTTTCAAAGCCTAACATCTTAGCTTCTTTGGTAGTTGTGAATAGTTCTCTTATATCATCAAATACTCCTGTATATGTAGCTGGGTTAGATCTTGGTGTTCTTCCTATTGGAGTTTGAGATATTACTACTATTTTATCTATATTATTTATTCCTAATATCTTTTTATATTTACCTGGAATTTCTTTTGAATTATATAATTCTTTAGATACAGCTTTGCATAATATTTCTGTTATGAGTGATGATTTACCACTACCAGATACTCCTGTTACACAAGTAAATGTTCCTAGCGGGATATCGACATCGATATTCTTTAGATTATGTTCTGCTGCTCCTTGGATCTTTAGATACTTCTTTGTACCTTTTCTTCTCTTTTTTGGTACTTCTATTCTTTTTTTACCACTTAAGTATTGTCCTGTGATACTTTTTTCATTCTTCATTACTTCTTCTGGAGTTCCTTTGGCTACTATTTCTCCTCCAGAGTCTCCTGCACCTGGACCAATATCTACTAAGTAGTCACTGGCTCTCATAGTATCTTCATCATGTTCTACTACTATTAAAGTATTACCTAAATCTCTCATTTGAAGTAGAGAGTCTATTAATTTTTGATTATCTTTTTGATGCAGTCCAATACTTGGTTCATCTAAAACATAAAGTACTCCAGTTAATCTAGAACCTATTTGAGTAGCTAGTCTAATTCTTTGAGCTTCTCCACCTGACAAGGTACCAGCACTCCTACTTAGAGTTAAATACTCTAGACCAACATTAGATAAGAAAGCTAGTCTATCATTTATCTCTTTTAATAATAAATGAGCTATTTCTTCTTTTTCTTTAGATAATTTTAAATCTTTAAAGAACTTTAATAACTCTTTAATACTCATTTCAGTTACTTCATAGATATTTTTATTGCCTACTTTTACTTGAAGAACATCTTTATTTAATCTAGCTCCATGACAGGTATCACAGATACTTTCCATCATATATCTTTCTAACCAATCTCTTATCCAAGTAGAGGTTGTTTCCATATATCTTCTTTCTAAGTTATTAATTACTCCTTCATAATAATCATAGTTATCAGTAGTATTACCACCACGAGTGGTATATTTAATATGAATTGGTTCTTTACTACCGTAAAAGATTAAGTCTTTTTCTTTTTTAGTTAGATTCTTAAATGGTTTCTCTGGATCTATTTTGTAGTTTTTACATAGACATAGTAATTTCATATTATAGATGTTTTCCATGTCATCACCAAATGGTTTAATAGCACCTTCCATGATACTTAGATTTTCATCTACTACTAGTTCTGGATTAACTTGTAGTTTTACTCCTAAACCTTTACAATCAGGACATGCTCCATATGGGGCATTAAAACTAAATAATCTTGGTTCTAACTCTGGTAGAGAAAAATCACAGTATGGGCAAGCAAAGTGTTCAGACATTACTACTTCTTTGGGATTATCTCCTAGAATTTGAATTACTACTTTACCATTTGCTAGTTTAGTAGCTGTCTCTAGTGCTTCAAATAGTCTTGTTCTTATACCTTCTTTTATAACTAGTCTATCTATTACTACTTCAATGTTATGTCTTTTATTCTTCTCTAAATCTATTTCTTCTGAGATATCTTTTATTTCATCATCTACTCTTATTCTGACATAGCCTTCTTTTTGAAGAGTTTCTAATAAGTCTTTTTGAGTACCTTTTTCTCCATGTACTACAGGAGCCATTATTATTAATCTAGTTCCTTCTTCATAGTCTAATATTTTATTAGTCATTTCTTCTATACTTTGAGAAGTTATAGGAATATTGTGATTTGGACATATTGGAGTTCCAACACGAGCAAATAATAATCTTAAATAATCATAAATTTCAGTTACAGTTCCAACTGTAGATCTAGGATTATTATGGGTAGTTTTTTGATCTATGGATATAGCTGGAGACAAGCCTTCAATAGTATCAACATCTGGCTTTTTAGAATTACCTAAAAACTGTCTAGCATAAGCAGATAGAGACTCAACATATCTTCTTTCTCCTTCAGCATAAATAGTGTCGAACGCCAAAGAAGATTTACCAGAACCTGATAAACCTGTCATGACGATTAATTTATTTTTAGGTAGTTCTAGATTAATATTTTTTAAATTATTTTCTCTAGCACCTTTAATTATAATTTTATCCATAATATCACCTGCACATATTATAGCATAATTATTTTTAAAAAAGTATTAGTATTTAAAGTAAACAAAAGAAAAAAGAGAAAATGTTTTCTCCTTTTACATATTAAATAACTCAGCATGAGAACCAGTTGCTACAAGATATAGAATTATCTCATTATTTAGATATTTATATATCAGTAGCCAATCAGATTCAATGTGACATTCTCGACAATTATTATAATACTTATTATCATATAATGCATGATCTTTGTATTTGCTTTCTAATTTTATGCCATTTGCTAACTGAACAACAACATACATAAGCTTTTCAAGTTCCTTTCCTTGATTTATGATTTTCTTTAATTGCTTATTAAATTTATTAGACGTCTTTATTTCATATTTGGTATTAGTTTTATCATTCATTTAAAATATCCTCAAACATTTCATCAACATTGTGATATCCTTTATATTCATCTGGATGTTTTTCCATATATTTTAATTCTTCCAAAGCTTCTTTTAAATCTTTACTTGGTTGTTGCTTTACTTCAAATGGTAATCCTCTTTCATATATAGATTTTTTTAGAAAAATATTAATAGCTGTGCTCATATTTAAACCTAGACTATTAAAAAGAGTTGTAGCTTCTTCTTTTACTTCAATTGGTACATTCACATTTATAGTACTTACTACGTTAGACACAATATCATCTCCATTCATACTTATTATAATATTTTTAATTATATTGTCAATATAGTATGTATATAATATGTATGTAATATGTATATAAACGATTGATTTATTGGTTTGGCAAATAATCTTTTTGTTATTCCCTAGTATTATCAAATTTTACTTTATTATTAAACATAATTATTCTATAATATCCATAGGAAGGAGTTGATTGTTTTGGTAGAGGCTACTAAGGAATTCTTTACTAAGTATGCTTGCTTTAAAGGTCGTACTTCTAGAGCTAATTATTGGTGGACTATTTTAGGTATATTTTTATTAACAATTGTAATTCTAGTAATTGCCCAATTAATATTTGGAGCACCTCCAGTATTAGAAGAAAATGCAGAGCCAGAAGAAATAGTAAAAGCACTTAGTAATGGATATGTCATAGTATCTTTAATTTGGGATTTATTATTAGTAATTCCATCTATAGCTATTTGTGTTAGAAGATTGCACGATACTAATAAGTCTGGTTGGTGGTATTTATTGAACTTTGTACCATTTGGTTCTATTGTACTATTAGTATTCTATTTATCACCAGCAGTTAACGAAGGAAATCAATACTAAAAAAAACATCTTAATGATGTTTTTTTATTGGCTTTTTATTTCAAAGATAATATCACGTAACTCCATTGCTCTTTCAAAGTCTAAGTTCTTAGCTGCTTCTTTCATTTCTTTTTCTAGAGCTTCAATGTTAGTATCAACAGTTTGCTTTTTAGACTTAGTTTTTGGAGATTTAGCGATATTAGATATAACATCTCTAATCTCTTTTTGAATAGTTTTTGGTACTATACCATTTTCTTCATTATACTTTTCTTGGATGGAACGACGTCTAGCTGTTTCATCTATAGCTTCTCTCATAGAATCAGTTATATGATCTCCATACATGATGACATGTCCATTTGCATTTCTGGCACATCTACCAATAGTTTGAATTAAACTTCTAGTACTTCTTAAAAAGCCTTCTTTATCAGCATCTATAATAGCAATTAAACTTACTTCTGGAATATCTATTCCTTCTCTTAATAAGTTAATACCTACTACTACATCATATTTACCTGTACGTAAGTCATGTATTATTTGTAGTCTTTCTAGTGTTTTTACTTCACTATGAAGGTAAGCTACTTTAATATTTAATTCTTTTAAATAGTTAGTTAACTCTTCAGCCATTCTAATAGTTAGAGTAGTTACTAGTACTCTTTCATTTCTTTCTTGTCTCTTTCTAATTTCATCTACTAAGTCATCTATTTGACCTTCTGTTTTTCTTACTTCAATAGTTGGATCTAAAAGACCTGTTGGTCTTATTATTTGCTCTACATACTTATTATTGGTATGTTCTAATTCTATATCTCCTGGAGTAGCTGAAACATAGATAGCTTGATTTATTTTAGATTCAAATTCATTATATTTTAATGGTCTATTATCTAGAGCACTAGGTAATCTAAAGCCATATTCAACTAGGTTTAGTTTTCTTGATCTATCTCCATTATACATACCTCTTACTTGAGGAAGGGTAACATGTGATTCATCTACTATTAGTAAATAATCTTTTGGGAAGAAATCCATTAATGTCGTTGGAGTTTCTCCTTTTTTACGACCAGCCATAGGAGCTGAATAGTTTTCTATTCCAGAACAGAAGCCTGTTTCTTCTAACATTTCTAGGTCGTAATTAGTTCTTCCTTCTAGACGTTCTGCAGCTACTAATTTATTTTCACTTTTTAATTCATCTAGTCTTTCTTTTAACTCTTTCTTTATTCTTTCTATTCCTAATTTTAGATGTTCATCACTTATGACATAGTGACTGGCTGGAAAGATAGAAACATTCTTTTTATTTTCTTTAACTACTCCAGTTAGAGCATCTATTTCACTAATTCTATCTATTTCATCATCAAAGAATTCTACTCTATATCCTGTTTCATTTTGATTGGCTGGAATTATTTCTAAAGTATCTCCTCTTACTCTAAATGTTCCTCTTTTAAAGTCTATATCATTTCTTTCATATAACATATCTACTAGTTTTTTTATTACTTCGTTTCTATCTACTACTTCTCCTAGAGATAGAGTTAACATTTTAGATTTATACTCTTCTACTTCACCAATACCATAAATACAAGATACACTTGATACTACTATGGTATCTTTATGAGATATTAGAGCAGATGTAGCTGCATGTCTTAACTCATCTATTTCATCATTAATAGATGAATCTTTTTCTATATAAGTATCTGTTTGAGGTACATATGCTTCTGGTTGGTAATAATCATAGTATGATACAAAGTACTCTACATGATTTTCTGGAAATAATTCTTTAAGTTCTGAGTATAATTGTCCAGCTAAAGTCTTATTATGAGCTAGTACTAAAGTAGTTTTATTAGTACGAGCTATAACATTCGCAATAGTAAATGTTTTTCCTGTACCAGTAGCACCTAATAGTACTTGTTCTTTTTTACCTTCATTTATTCCTTCTACTAGTTCATCTATAGCTTGTGGTTGATCTCCACTAGGTTTATATTCTGATACTAAATGAAACATAGGCTTCTCCTTTCTCTTGTATTTATATTAATTTGCGTCTATATTATATCATAATTATAAAAAAATAAGAAAACTTACATTTTCTTATTTTTTCCATCTCAATTTTTTTACTTTGCCATTTTTATAAACACTATTATCACTAAGCTTTTTCACTTGATTAGAAAACTCTTCTAATAGTTCTTTATTATTTGAAAGTAGTTGTTCATCATCATTTATTTTAGTGAAATATAAGCCATCATAATTAATATTGTTCAATCTTTGATTTTTGATAGTAATAGCTTGAATATTATTAGTTTCCTTATCAGCTATAACATATGACAAATTATCTGGTGCATAATACTTTAATAATAGATAGGCTAAATCACTATCGTTTGAATTATATAATAGTTTAGGTAATAATTCATAGTAGTTATCACCATTTAATTCTGCAAAACGAAATATATCTTTAACATCATTATATCCACCACATAATTCTGGAAGAATATCTTCATCCATATCACATTCAAGTGGTTCTCCTTCGTACTGCATCATTAAAGAGTTAATATCAAAATCAAATAAATAAGCATAATTTTTATAGTGATGAATTTTATAATCATTAAAATCTTGGAAGTCTCCACCATAATTATTTCTTAATATTTTTATATCGTTCTTAGCATAACTTAGTGTCTGTTCTTCATCATACCTAAAGTATGGGCTTGATATAACCTTTATTAATTCTTTTTCACTTATCGATCTACCCTTATATACTAGATAATTTCTATCTTTATATGGCATAAAGTCACTTCCTTTTAAATTACTGTTATTCTATCATTTATAATATAAGAAAACAAGATATGTAATCTTGCTTCATTTTATTTTACTATTTCCTTTTGCTGGACCAGAAGGTAGTTTTTTACCATTTAATTCAATATGTGTTTTATCATCAGTAATAGCTCCTTTAAAGTTTTCTGATGTCATTGCCATATCATTATCTATTATTCTTGTGCCATTTAATTTTACTCCATTAAAGCTCGTTGATATACTGAATGGCAAATGACCTTTCACATCAGTATGCTCAAATTTACATTCACTTAAATCTTTATTGTATACTTTTTGAGGATCAATCATTATGGTATTACAATCAGTAAAATCTATGCCATGGATATCTACATCTTCAAATGTTACAAAAGATAAATCTATATATTTTAATAATGGTATATATTCTTTTACTATTTCTTTATGATCTCCTACTTGATGGATAAATATTTCCTCTTTTAATGGAAATCTACTTATTTCTTCAATAGAAACTTCTTCCTCTTTTAATACTCCTAGTGCTTCATATATCTTTTTTCTACTCTCTACTATTTTTCTTGCTTTTCTAGCTTGGATTTCTTCTTGTCTTTTTTTCTCTTGTTCTATTCTTTCTTTTTCCTTTTCTTCTTTTTTCTGGTTCTCTATATTGGCAATGCTTCTTTCTACTTCTTCATTTCTTTCTTCTTGTTTTTCTTTAGTCAACTCTTTTGGTTGAAGCATTTCTCTTAATACAAATTTACTTAGAAATTCTTGAGCTTTCTTTCTATCCTCATCGGATGCATCTTTACCAATTTCTACTGATAAAGTATTTGACAAAGTATAAAAATAATCATCAATTTTAATTTTATACGCTTTATAACTGTCACTAGAATGTCTAGACAAAAACGAACTAAAAGAAATCAACATTCCATCTTTTGACAATCCTTTACTAAATTTCCATTCTATTGGTCTTACTTCAAGCCACGCACTTGTTTGAAAACTTTCTAATTTTACAAATCTTTTTCCATTTTCATCTATATATTCCTTGTGGGTAACTAAATCTTCTTTTGTCATATTTTTAGTTGTTTGAAATATAGAATTATTGTGGTTATAAATAAAAGTGTAATTTCTACCTGTTTCTTTTAATTTCCCATTTTTCAACTTTGTATCCAATATATAATGAGGAAATAGAATACTGGGGTATTCGCCAAGTTTTATTGATTCAAGTAAGGAAAAAATTTTTTTAGAACTAATTTCACTGTTTATTATTCCATTATTATATAGTTTTACTACTAATTTTAATGCTCTTGTTAAATTGGGATACATTAATTTTGCCTCAACAAAATCATGATCTTTTATTTTTGCTTCCATCCATATTTTTCCGTGTTTTAGAGCAAAATCAAGATGGGTTTCACTTGTTAGAAAACCTGTGGTATCTTCTATCCTTTTATATAGGTTAGTTGCATCACTATCGCGTAGACGTTTTAAGGCTAAATTTTTAGATGCTGAAGATAAGGCACCTATTTGGTGAGTTTCTTTAATAATATCTTCTACTTCTTTTTCTAGTGCTTCCAATTCTTCTTCAATTGTTTCTGGATCTTTTTCTGCTTCTTCAAAATCTTGCTTTCCAAATTTAATAGCATATTTCCCCATATTATCTCCTACTATTCTCTATTATGTTTAAACATTATAGTTATTTTTCTTTGGCCTTTGATTTATCAAAGTTTATTGGTTTTCCATTTAGTTCAATATGTGTTTTATCATCAGTAATAGCTCCTTTAAAGTTTTCTGATGTCATTGCCATATCATTATCTATTATTCTTGTGCCATTTAATTTTACTCCATTAAAGCTCGTTGATATACTGAATGGCAAATGACCTTTCACATCAGTATGCTCAAATTTACATTCACTTAAATCTTTATTGTATACTTTTTGAGGATCAATCATTATGGTATTACAATCAGTAAAATCTATGCCATGGATATCTACATCTTCAAATGTTACAAAAGATAAATCTATATATTTTAATAATGGTTTATATTTTTCTACTATTTCTTTATGATCTCCTACTTGTTCAATAAATAATTTTTCTGGTAGTGGATATCTACTTATTTGATCTAATGGAATTCCATCTAATTCTTTTAATGCTTCATATATTTTCTTTCTAATTTCTAATAATTTATCTTCCTTCTTCTTCTTTTCCATCTCAGCTACGGCTTTATTTATTTCTTCTTGTTTTTTTTCTTTCTGCCTCAGCAGTTGCTTCCCTGAATTCTCTTTCCCATTCCTTTTGCTTGTCTTTTTCTCTAGGCTGAAGTAAATCTTTTAACATATACTTATTTATAATTGTTGGTATGTTAGTTTTTTCAAAATCTTTTTCATTATTCTTCATATCATCAAAGAGAAAAAATTCATCCAGTTCTTTATCAAAATAGCCATCATAATAATGCCATTCCATAGGCTTTACTTCAATCCATGATCCTGGACGTGCTTCAGCTTCATCTAGTTTTACGTAACGTTTTCCTTTGTATATATACTCTTTATGAGTAATCAAGTTCTCTTCGCTGTTTTCGTGAAATATTCTCAGGGTCCATCCGCTGTCTTCTACGCAGAAATCATATGTCCTTCCTGTTTCTTCTAATTCTCCATTTTTTAGCTTTTCATCTAGTTCCTCTTTATCATTATCCGCAATACCATCAAAATGATAGTCACCTATAATCCTATCGGGATAAAGAGGATCATCATCCCATTTAATATCCATATGGGAAATTTGCGGATATTCGCCTATTTTAAGTTTACCAAAAAACTTACTATAACTAACTTTACTATCTTTTATTCCATTTTTGTGTAGATCAATGGCACATTTAAGTGCTCTTGCTAATTTTGATATTTTAATTTTGGGACAAACCAATCCAAGTAGTTTACTTCCTTCACGGATAGGGAAATTCCTCCACTTTTTAATTCATGTTTGATATAATCATCACTTACTAAGCAATCTATAATATCTTCAATTCTTTTATATAAATCTTTAATACTGCTTCTTCCTGTAAGTTTTAGAGATAATTTATTTAATGATGTGGATAAATTTCCTATTTCCTGACTTAATTTTATAATATCTTGCACTTCTGCTTCTAAGGCTTCTATTTCATCGCCAATATTTTCTTGACTTAAATCTGCTCTACTATATTTTTTATCATATGCTCCCATATTATCACCTATTATAATTTTAGCATTATAGCTAAATTTCTACAAATAAATAAGAACCTATTTACAGGTTCTTTTTAGTATTTTTCTTTCTTTTGGTATTAACTTTTTTATTCTTTCTAAGATATTTATCTTATTAGAATCATCATATAAATAACTATTATCTAATAATAAGTCTTCTTTATTTTCTTTCTTTAACTTTGTTAATAATCTTGCTTTATACTTTACTGGTATAGTTATTGATACTTCATTACTTTCTTCTGGTAAGAACGTAATTGTTTCTTTATTTACTAATATCATATATATAGAATTCCAAGGCATAGTAATTATTCCTTTTCTATTCTTGATGAACGTTACTCCATCTTTATTAATTTTAAGAGATGTTGTTTTATATTCAGTATTTATTCTTCTATTTATATCTTTCTTTATAGTTCTATATATACTGAAATTATATAATAATACATAAATAGTACATGTTAATAGAAAAGAGCCTACTATGATATGTATTTCAGGATGTCTAGATCTAATTAAAGCTAATATAAATATTAATATTAAAGATAATAAGAAACATATAGTTATATTAATTTTACTTTTATACTTTGTAGTTAGACCTTTTACTTTTAGATGTCTACATCCTTCTACATCATCTAAATTAGTTATTATGAAGTACATTTCATCCCAGGCTTCAAATGTTAATGGATCTATTCTGATATTCATGTACTTCACCTCTTTCAATGATTTTAGTATATCATAAACTTTATATATTTATTATACTTTTTAATTATATTTACTAGTTATTTTGAAGTATTCTTCTATAGTAATCCAATTACCAGAATTATATAACTTTTTAGCTAAATCTTTGCCTACATATCTTATATGCCATGGTTCATAGATATAACCTGTTTGTGGTTCTTTTCCTCTTGGATATCTAATAATAAATCCATATTTATAACAATTATTATTTAACCATTTACCTTCTTTAGTATTAATCCATGATTGATCTAAACTATTAATATCCGCAGCTAATCCTGATTGATGTTCAGAATGGCCTGGTCTGGCGGAATAAGTATCGGCATTTCTTTGTCCGTCTCTTGCGACATAGTTATTATATAAATTATTTTGAGTATCATATGATCTAAAACCACTTTTTATCCAAAGATTAATACCTTCATTAGAAGCATTAGTTTTCATATTATTAAAATTTGTCATAAATTCATTTAATAATCCACCTGGATTATAATTTCTTGGTAATGGATAAGTTTTATTTACTATTAATACTCCATCTACATAGTACATACCATTTCTTTCAGTTACTTTACTATTTTTAGGTATGCTTTTTGTTTCTTCTTTCTTAGTTTCTTGTTTTGGTTTTTCTTTTACTATCAATTTAAACTCTTTTTCTGCTTTATTTTTACTTTTATCTATTGAAATAACTTTTAATTTATACTCTCCTACTTTTGATAAATCATATTTGCCTTCTACTTTAGTTTTTAATTTATCATGAGAATTATCCGTTACTTTTATATCTTTTAGTAAATCTATTTTATCTCCTACATATATTTCTATATCTTTAACATTTTTTATTTTAGGGGATATTTTATCTTTTACTATTAGTTTTACTTGATAGTTTTTTTTATGAAACTTAAAAGTACCATAATATATTCCACTATAATAGACTTTGTTTTTTTCTATTTTTAATTTTTTCCACTTTATTTGTGAATTGATTCTTTTTATATCTTTTTTATCCACAATATCTTTAATAGTAGGTACTTTTTCTCCAATGTTTATAATTGTTTTCTCTTTATAAGTTATTGTATTATACTTGTGGATAAAAAATAATACTGTTAGTACTATGATTATTAATAATAGAATTATAAATATTATTTTCTTTTTCATATTTACCTCTCATTGATAAATTATAACATTTAAAGTATAAAAAAAGAATGATTTTATCATTCTTTTATCTATTACTCCAACTTGAAGGTAATTCTACATAACTATATGGACTTACGGTACTTCTTTGATATTCATACCAAGTACATCCACCACCTTCAGATTTCCAGTCACATGTAGTTATTTCTAGATGTAGATGTGGTCCTGTTGACCAACCAGTTGAACCCATTTGACCTAGTGGTGTATTAGGTGAAACTATTTGTCCTACACTAACATACCAACTTCTTAAGTGGGCATATGTTGAATAGATTATTCTTCCGCCAGCATTATGTCTTACTTTTAATACTAGTGCTCCATAGCCATCATAGAATTTAGCACTTACTTGACCAGCAGCAATAGGATAGATAGTAATAGCTTTATCAGATGAAGATAAGTCTACTCCCATATGTCCTCCATATCCACCATATCCTTGAGTTACATAACCATGGATCATTGGTCTATAGAAGCCATTTGTACTTGGAGCAGATATTCCTCCACCACTTATTGATCCTGATGAACTAGCAGCAATTCTAGCTGCCCAATATCTATTAACACAAGCATCTTTTTCTTCGTTAGCACCACAGCCCATTCTCTTTAAGTCAGCTATTTGAGCTTTAGCAGCAGCTATTTGTTGTTTAACACTTGGCATAGATTCTCTTATCTTTTCAGATTCTAATTCTATTTTCTGTTTTTCATCTTTTAACTTGTTTTCTAAATCTTTTAATTCTTTTTTCTTATTATTTAAAGTTTTTTGCTTTTCTTCATTTCTTTTTATTAGTGCTCTTAATTCTTTCATTAACTTGTCATTATAATCAGTTAATTGTTCTACTATAGACATTCTATAGATCATATCTGTAATACTAGTAGCACCAAAGGCATACTCTAGATAAGCATTTTCTCCATTTGATACTTGATAGTATTCCATTAGTTTCTTAGATTCAGCACTTTTCTTTTCTATTTCTTTGTTGTTCTTTTTTATTTCTTCTTCTAAGTCTTTTATTTCTTTTTCAGCTTTAGCTATTTCAGCTTCATATGCAGCTATTTTCTTCTTTATTTCGGCTATTTCATTATCATTTTTAGCAATAGCATTTTCTTTATCTTGAAGTTGTTTTGTATATCTAGCTACTTCAGCTTCAAATTCTCTAATAGTTTGAGCTTTTGTAGTTAATGGCATGATGAAGAACATAGCTATTAATATTATTAATATTTTTTTCTTCATACTACCTCCTTATACTTTTAAGTACTTTCTAACAGCACCAGCACTACCAATAGTACCTACTAATATACCAATTCCTAGAACTATTAATGATACATTATATATAAATGGTTCTGGTTCTATTAATTGGATTACTTCAGAAAATAGGTGTCCATCAAAATGATTATAGAAAGCAATATATCCATATGTTGTAAATAAGATTGGTATTACAGAACCTAATGCTCCTAAAATCATACCTTCTATAATAAATGGTGTATTTATAAATATGTTACTTGCTCCTACTAAACGCATAATACCAATTTCTCTTCTTCTAGCAGAAATTGTTAATTTAATAGTATTTATTATTAAGAATACTGTTACTAATATTAGAGCTATTACTACAATATATGTAGCTTTTTCTATAGATGAGAAAGCTCTTATTAGTTTATCTACCATTCCTTCACCATATTTTACTACAGCTACTTTATCTATTTTCTTTATTTGTTTAGCTGTTTTACTTATGCCTTTGGCATCTTTTACTTTTATTTGGAATGTATCTTTTAGAGGGGATTCTTCATCTTCCCATTCATCTAATACAGCATTGAATACTTCTGATTCTTTTTGCATGTTTTCTTTTATTTCTCTTTTGTTTTTAAATGTATAACTACTAATATTAGACATATTATCTAATTTAACCTTAATTTCTCCTACTTGATCTTCAGTAGTATCATTATCTAAAAAGACTACTATAGTTAAATCTTTTTCTATTTCTTCTGTGAAGTGTTCTACATTTAAAGAAGCTATTATAGAGATTGAAACAATTACTAATGTTATTGTTATACATGAGATAGAGGCTAGTGATAGTGAGAAGTTTCTTATAACACTTTTAAAGGAATCTCTAATACTTCTTCCTAACATTCTAAACATTCTCATTGTTATATGTTCCTTTCTTCTTAAAATTAACTAAATGTCCTTCATCTAGTTTAATAACTTGCTTCTTCATTCTATCTACTATTAATTGGTCATGTGTAGCCATGATAATAGTAGTGCCTCTCTTCTTATTAATATCATTTAATACATCCATAACTTCCATACTTAGTTTTGGATCTAGGTTACCAGTAGGTTCATCACATAGTAATAATTTTGGATTATTAACAATAGCTCTAGCTATGGCAACACGTTGTTGTTCTCCACCTGATAATTGGTCTGGATAGTTATGAACCTTATTCTTTAGACCAACATCTTCAAGAGCTTTTAATACTTTTTCTCTTATTTCTCTATTTGGAGCTCCAATACATTCTAGAGCAAATGATACATTTTCATATACTGTTAATTTTGGTAATAATCTATAATCTTGGAATACTATTCCTAGTTTTCTTCTTAATTTATAAACTTTACCATTTCTTAATTTAGCTACGTTTAAACCACCAACTATTATTTGACCTTTAGTTGGTTTTTCTTCTCGATATAACATCTTAATTAGAGTTGATTTACCTGATCCTGATCCACCAATAACAAAAGTAAATGAACCTTTCTCTATTGCTAGAGATAGATCATAGATGGCAGTAACTCCATTTTTATATTTCTTTTCTACATTTTTTAATCTAATTAAGTCCATTCAATCAACCATCCTTAATAATTAATTATACCATGTAATTACTAATCATAAAATAGCTAGCAAAAAAGATGTAAAACTAAGATGTAAATATTAGTAAAATTTTAAAAAGAGTATTTCCAATTAGTAGAATACTCTTTTTTATTATTAATTAATATTGTTTTTTAAATTTGCTTCTATGAACATATCTAAGTCACCATCTAGTACTTTATCAACATTACTAGTCTCAGCATTTGTTCTATGATCTTTAATCATTGAATATGGATGTAGGACATAGCTTCTTATTTGAGAACCAAAGTCAATATTTTTGTTTTCTCCTTTAATATTAGCCATTTCTTGTTCTTCTTTTTCTATTTTTATAGCAAGTAATTTATTTTTTAATACTCTTAGTGCTTCTTCTTTATTTTGAATTTGGCTTCTTTCATTTTGACAAGTTACTACTATTTTAGTAGGTAGATGAGTTATTCTTACAGCAGAATCTGTTGTATTAACACTTTGTCCTCCTGCTCCACTAGAGTGATAAACATCTATTTTTAAGTCTTTATCATTTATTTCTATATCATTATTATTTTCTATTATTGGTGTAATATCAACAGAAGCAAAAGATGTATGACGACGATGATTTGAATCAAATGGAGATAGCCTTACTAAACGATGAATGCCTTTTTCATTTTTTAGGTAGCCATAAGCTTTACTACCTTTAATCTCTATAGAGACACTCTTTATTCCGGCTTCTTCTCCTTCTTCATAATCTAATACTTTTACTTTATATTTCTTTCTTTCACAGTATCTAGTGTACATTCTATATAACATACTAGCCCAGTCACAAGACTCTGTTCCTCCAGCTCCTGGATGAATATCTAGGATACAATCATTATTATCATATGGACCATTTAACACTAGAATACTATGTAGATTGCTCATAGATGTAGTTATGTCCTCTACTTCTGTTTTTAGTGATTCTAAGTCGTTTTCTTCAACAAGAGTTAGTAAATCTTTTGCATCATTTATCTTATTATTAATACTTTCTACTTTATCAACAATGTCTTTAGTATCAGTTAATTCTTTATTAACAGATGTAGCATGTTCAATATTATTCCAAAAATTTTCTTCTTTAGTTTCTTTTTCTAATGATTCTATTCTTTCTTTTTTAGAATCTATGTCAAAGTGACCTCCAAATATTATTTATCTCATCTTTTAAGTTATCTATTTGTTTTTCTAATTCATTTTTCATTATTACACCTCTTTTTTTCGTATACATTATAACATTAGTTAGAAAAAAAAGAAACTTGCGTTTCTTTTTAAACTGGATTAATCATTGCTTGTCTAAAGCTATTTATTAAAGCATCATCAGCAGTTTGATTAGTAGTACCGGCCATAAACCAATTATATATTTTTTGATTAGTATCATAAGTTGTGGCCATAGTAGTAAATCTAGGATTAATAGATGAATTATCTAAATGATCATGGAAACGATGACGATTTGTTAATCCATAGAAGTATGATAATTCATAATCTTCTAATCTGTCTTCTTCAGCTACTCCTAGTAATCCTTCTAGAAAATAAGCCATAGTTCCTGTCCTATCAGTACCTATCCTACAATGAAAATATATGTTTCTATCATCAATAATATCTTGCATTGTATCTATCATAGCTTGTCTAAATGTAGCATAGTTAGTTGGATAAGTATCATTATTTATTAAGTAATTTGTTATTTCTCTAGGTATATAATTAGTTAATTTAGGATCACTTGCTCCTTCAGTGGCTCCTCTTAAATCTACTTCTAGATTTATTCCTAATTTTTCTAGATTAGCAATATCTGTACTATTAGCTAATTTAGTACCTCTAAACATTCTTCCATATTTTAGAGTTCCATCTACAGTACCATCATTATCAGTATCTACTTCTAGGCCACCTAAATCTCTAATATTTCTTACTGTTGTATTAATTATTCTTCTCTTACCTAAAGCTTTTACTAAACCGTGAACATTACTATCTGAATCAGCTTCCCAATAATATACTTCTCCTGGAATCATATTATATATTATTCCATCTGTTGAAGTTGTATATGTTACTAAATTACCTTTAGTTTTATTTACTTCATCTGATTCATATACTGATATAGATGCTCCTACGCCAGTATCATAGCCTCTTGATTGATCACATTTATCTCCTGCTGATGGAGTTGAACAATCATTTGCTCCATTACAAGCTGAACAAGAATAGTTATTAAAGTTAGTATCCATATTAGTTTGGAATGTTGTTTGATCATTTTTCCATGTATTTATATTATTATAATAAGTAGTCATAACGTCTTTTGTTATATCAAATGGTACAACTGTATTTGATGCTTGATATGACCATTTAGCATAATATGTTGTACTCTCAGTTGGGATAGTGGTTGCTGAAACTTGAGTATTAAATCCAGAATCAGCATACCATCCATCAAAAGTATATATTCCTTTAGTTATTGTAGGAAGAGTTCCTACTTCATCTCCGGGTTCTACATATCTTGTAGCATCAGATGAATTAGCAAATGTTCCACCATTAGCTTCAAAATCTATTTTGTATTTATTGCTAGCTGTTGTGGATAGATATAAAGTATTATAAGTTTGTCCGCCTATTGTTTCTGTTCCATATTGTTTTGTGGAATTATTTTCTTTATCAGTAAGCTTTGTTTCATCTGTATCTACAACAACGTTTGGTGTAGTTCCTGTATTTGTAGCTTTTCCACTGACAGCAGTTTGTGCTTTGATAATTCCATCGTAGAAGCTGTATGTTGAATAAGCTACAATACCATATGTTTTACCTTGAATTACTGGAGTTGTGGCATCTATAACACCATCTTTTTCACCAATAGTTAGTGTTCCATTTTCATTATATAAAGCATACGCTCCTGTTGAAGTTATTGTACCGCCCAAAATTACTGCAGTTCCACTAGCTAAGACATGAACTGTTGCTCTAGCATCTGCAGTAGAACTTAAGCTAGCCCCATCATAGATATATGTAGTACCACCTTTAGTATAAATTGCTTGTCTTGTTCCTGTAGCTTTTAGCTCAGCTCCTGTACTAACTTTTAGGATACAATTTTTATTAACATTTATCATTCCTGATGCTTTATTAGATGTAACTTTGCCATTAACAAGTTCAAGTGTACTTACTGGATTACTAGAATCATCTTCAACTCCAACAGTAAATACTTGTGTGCTAACGGTAGTATTTGAAGCTGTGAATCCATTTAAGTCAAGATATACGTTACGTCCATCAAGAACTTTTACATTTTCACTAACGTTTTTCAATAATATAACTGTTGTCTTTTTAGCATCTGTAGGTACTGCATCAATTGCTGCTTGAAGTGTAGCATAATCCACACCATTTGTTCTAGCTGCTGGATTTGCTATAGCCCATTTAGCTATTAAGTCCATATCACCAGTTACTACTGTTGTTGCTGTTACTTTAGTTGTACATGTATTGTCAGTGCACCAGCCATCGAATGTATAATCAGTTCTTGTAGCTGTAGGTAAAGTACCAATTTGAGTGCCGCTTTCTACTTCTCTTGTTGCTTCATCTGGATCATCTAATGTTCCACCATTGGCATCAAATGTTATTGTGTGCATGATTGTTCCGCTTTCTACGTGCACTGTTACTGTTTTTGTTGTTCCTGATACAGTACCTGTAATTGTGATTGTGGCTGTTCCTTCAGCATGTGTATTAATAACACCTGCACTAGTTACAGTGGCAATACTGTCATCACTTGATAAATATGTTACTGGTTCTAGGTCAGTAGAATCAATAAATTCTATTTGTTCTGTATCACCAATTGGTAATGTATATGTATCGTGTACTAATGTTGCTGTGGCTAAAGACTTAACCCACTTAGCATAGTATGTATCATATCCTGCTGGTACTGTTGAATCTGTTATAGCATGAGTATATTCAGCTTCAGCATACCATTTATCGAATAGATATCCTTCTTTAGTAGGTGTAGGTAATGTTGACAATGCTGAGCCTCTTGGTACTCTTACATATTCATTAGTTATTGTTCCACCTACTGGATTAAATCTTACTACGTAAGCATCTTCAATTGCAGCTAGAGGTATTTCTATAACTGGTCTAACGCAATTCTTGCTAGTGTTAACTTCACTGGATGCAATTTTAATTATGTATACGGCACTCTTATGAATTCTATATCTGTCTGTTTCACTTACTTCTTCAATCCATTGAGTTGATCTTCCGCCTGAATGTGCATAACCACTATTCTCAAATAAGAATGTATAATTTGCTAGACTATCATTTGTAGTTAGTTCATTAACACTGGATGTTCCGGTTACTGCGAATAAATCATCCATTGTGATTAATCTAGCAACTCTGTTATCTTCAATTACATCTAATTTGTTCCATTGAGTTTTAACAGGTAATTGATCTAAAGCATCTGAATAAACAAAATTATCTGTATTTATTTGTCCTGACTGTCCTTCAAAATTATTATTTGAAATTAATATAGCTGTATTATTATCTGTTCTTAAATAATAGAATCTTTGGTTATATCCAGTTCCATCAACGTTACAATCAAAGGCATCTCCAGCAGAGTAATTATCATTATCAACTATATTACCATATGTAATAATGTCTCCAACATTGTGAGATCTCCTACATCCTTGACTAGATGTTACTCCTGATTCACATTCTTCTGTTTTTAGAACGGTAGCTTTTCTACAAAGTATTTCTACCGGTGTTTCTGTCCAATGTGCGAAGTATGTTGCAGTTCCTGTTGGTACTGTACTTGTAGTTATTTGAGTTCCTCCAGTACTTTCAGTGAACCAGCCATCAAATGTATTATTTGCTTTACTTGCTGATGGTAAAGTTCCGACTGCATCACCTTTTTCTATATCTCTTGTTGCTTCATCTGGATCATCTAATGTTCCACCATTTGGATTAAATGTTATTGTATATATTATTGGATATACCGTTACTGGTATTTCTTTAACTATTCCAGATTTTGAACCTGTAATAGTAATCTTAGCTGTACCTTTTGTAACAGCTGTTACGTGTCCATTTTGATCTACTGTTACAACATCTGTATCAGTTGATGCAAATGTATAACTTTCCATACCAGTTACACCTGTTACTGTTATAGTTCCTGCTTCTTCAGCAGTTAATGTTAACTCTGTTGGTGTTATTGTTGCATTATTTATATTTGGAGTCCAATGTGCAAAGTATGTTGTTGTTCCTTCTGGTACTGTATTTGTATTTACTTGCGTACCACCACTACTCTGTGTGAACCAGCCATCAAATAGATTATCAGTTTTTGTTACTACTGGTAATGCTCCTACTGCATCACCTTTTTCTACATCTTTTGTGGCATCATTTGGATCATTTAATGTTCCACCATTTGGATTAAATGTTATTGTATAAGTTATTGGATCTACATTAACTGAGATAGTTTTTGTTTTTCCTGATTTTGTTCCAATTATTGTGATTGTAGCTGTTCCTTTTGCGACTGCTGTAACATGTCCATTTTGATCTACAGTTACTATATCTGTGTCAGATGATGAGAAAGTATAACCTTCCATATTACTTGGACCAGTTATTGTAATATTTTCTTCATCCTCAGCAATTAAATCTAAACTGTTTGGACTAACTGTTGCGTGAGTTACATCTGCAATCCAATGTGCAAAGTATGTTGTTGTTCCTGCTGGAACTGTTGTA